>JAHEKF010000017.1 GCA_024638465.1 Rhodospirillaceae bacterium
CGTCACGCGCGGGCCCGAGCGCCGCCGCCGTTGGGGCGGCGACGTGAAGCGAACCAGGACCATGGCATGCCTCGCAGTCAACGTTCTGACTGGCGTAGGCCGTATTGTATTGACCCGAGACCCTGTCAAAATTCTTTCGCAGGTCCGTCGAGTGACACTCCGCGCAGGTTCCGTTCCAGTTCTGAAAGATTCCGGTCCAATGCAGTGGGTCGGCATGGTCGACAGATTCGTCCGGGTATAAGTGAAACCAGCGCTGACCGCCGGCAGCTGCCTGGCGCGAGTCCCATGCGATGCTCAGCGCCTGCAAGCGTCCGGCGCTGAGCTCGACGAGGTACTGCTGAAGGGGCTCTGCTCCGAAAGTATGAGTAACGCGGTACTCCTCGAGTGCCCCATCGGGTCCGTCGGTACGGACCCAATATTCGTCGTTGCGTTCGAAGAACTCGGAAACAATGCCGTTGTAATTAAACGTAGAACCCGAAAAGTCACCGGTCACCGATGTTGCGTTCGCGCTTCGCATCGCAAGGTCGTGATGGGAGTTTTGCCAGGCATTCGTTGCTTCTCGGTGGCAGGCGGCACATTGTTGGCCGCCGACGAAGGTAGCGGCAACGGGCAATGCTGTCTCTGCCGGTGATTCGGCATTCTGGCCGCAGCCCGTTAGCAGCGACGCTACGGCAGCGATCGTGAAAGCCTGGCGCTGTCTCATGGCGTCAAGTGTAGCTCGCTATGCGTTCGCGCCGGATTTCAGGGCTTCGGACCCTGGTTTCGCTGGTAGAAATCGTAGACGAAGACGATGATACCGACGGCTGCGATGCCGGTGCCGAGACTGAACTCATCGCCAACGCCGATACTGAAGTCGGATCCGATCATAAAGACTTCCATCAGGACTCCGATTACGACCGCCGCGATGCTTGGATATTTAAGTGGCACGGGTTTTCTTGTCCTTGTTATTCGCCACCGGTTTCTAACAAAGCCGGACGCTGAGAGCAACGGCCGTGTTCTGTCCCGGCTCGGGAATGTGACGGTGATTCGCCCAAATCGGGGGCTTTTTCGCTACGGTAAGTAACCGATTTTCAGGTGATACTGCACATGGATCTTCGTCACCCCTTGCCGATACTTGCGCTACTGCTGATGGTTGCCGGCGTCCCTGCTGATGCCGAGGCGGAAGAGCGAACATTCCATAATCCATCGGCCGAGGGATATCGGCTCGACTACTGCAGTACAACGGGGCGCGACTGTGGTGAGCGAATCGCGACCGAATGGTGCGTTACGCGAGGCTACGAATACGCAAGCGAATGGTCCGTCGATTCGAATATCGGCGATCTGCAGCCGACCGTTCGCATCGACTCGCGAACTGTCTGTCGAGATCGCCAGTGCGATGGCTTTTCGGCGATTACCTGCGGGCGCGAAGTCGAGAAGTTCAACTTACCCGATCTGGGAACCCATACCAGATCGACTGTATTTACGCGCGACGGGCGTCAAGCCGCGCCGACGGTGGCAAGGAATGAAGTTACTCTGGTCGTCCCGGGCTGTTCCCAACTCGAGCCCGGCGAATTGCTCTGCCAGACGCTCGAGCACTACAACGACTGTCGAGATCTGCTGCAGCAAGGATACGGGCTGCGCTGTCTCGTCGAGCTGGATCTCGATCAGGCAGTCGCGAACCTCGTCGAAGCGCAATCGGGCGGTTTCGACTTGTCCCTCAGCGGTCGTCCGAAGGTTACCGTGACTCAGGGAGACCGCGGCGAGGGAAAAATACGCGGCACGGCGCGCTACCGGGTGAATTTCGAAATTCCGGGTCTCGGAGAAGTGACGGAGCGCTGCGTGCAACGTGATCAGTACGAATACCACCAGACCGGGCCTGCAGCGGGTATCGCGACGATCACTCCTACCGATAATTGCCGCGAGCCGCTAAAAGGGCGGTTCTCGCCGAACGATGACGATTTGCTGTACGCCTACGATCTCTGCGAAGTCGAGCGAGCCTGGGGCAGCGAAATCGCGAGTACGAGCGAACTGATCGTCGCTTCCGTCTTCCATCTCTCGGCAGCAACGGCGTCGGCCGCTAATGGCGATCGGAATGAATCACTCACGGTCGCTCCGTACCTGTCGATCGCCGCGCCGATAGAAATCGTTTGCGATAACTGATATCTCCGGACTGAACTTTCACCGCGTTGCGACCCGCGGTTGCGTAAACTCTGTGGTGTGCTAAGCAAGGGCGCCCTGGCGCGCCAGTTATTCAGCGCACGCAGTTCTCCGGAGGCGCGAAGCGGTGCGGGTTAGGCTCTATATCATGATCGGCGCACTGCTCTTTTCCACGGGTGGTGTGGCCATAAAGTCGGCGACTCTGACCGGCTGGCAGCTATCCTGTTTCCGGAGTTTTGCAGCCGCGCTGGCGATCATGGTTTTTCTCCCGGCCGCGCGACGCGGATGGACATGGCGGGCCATCGTCGTCGCTATCCCCTATGCAGCGACGTTCACGCTGTTTACCCTCGCGAACCGATACACGACAGCTGCGAATGCGATCTATCTCCAGGCGACCGCACCGCTGTATGTCCTGCTGTGGGGGCCCTTGTTGTTACGCGAGCGCATCAGCGCACGCGATATCGGTTTTATGATCGCCCTGCTTGGCGGTCTGGTGTTGATATTCTCGTCCGCGCGGGAGGCAACGGCGATCGCGACGGATCCGCGCCTGGGTGACTCGCTCGGCCTCGCTGCCGGCTTCACCTGGTCATTCACGGTCGTCGGCCTGCGCTGGCTAGCCGTTCGTGCGGTCGATCATGACGATACGCCGGAAGCTGCGATTGTGGCCGGGTGTCTGGTTGCGACGATGGTTGCGGCGCCGTTCGCGTTTCCCGTCGAAGATTCGATGCCATCCGACTGGCTCATCGTCGCCTATCTAGGCATCTTCCAGATCGGACTCGCTTATGTATTTATCGCCAGAGGCGTACGCGAGCTGCGGGCAATCGAAGTTTCGCTGCTGCTACTCGTAGAGCCCGTCTTCTCGCCGATCTGGACGTGGATGTTACTCGGCGAAATTCCGGCGGCACTTGCGATCGCCGGTGGCGGGCTGGTCCTGGGAGCGACCGCAATCCACGCCCTGGGGTCGCGCGATGTACGGCCTGTCTGACGGGGGCCGGGGCGCTTCGGGACTATGAATCCGGTATGATCCCCGCCCACCCTCGCGTCGTTGGAGAGAGCCGATGGGCTTCAGCACGAAACAGATTCATGCAGGCGTTGAGCCCGATGCGGAGAGCGGGGCGATTCTGACGCCGATCCATCAGAGTACGACATTCGTTCAGCCGTCCGTTGACGAGTATCTGGCTAAAGGCTACTCCTATTCGAGGAGCGCCAACCCGACCGTACGCGCGCTCGAGAAAAAGCTTGCGATTCTCGAGGATGGTTACGATTGCACTTGTTATGCGACAGGCATGGCGGCGATACAGGCGGTTCTCCAGGCGACGCTGAATGCGGGCGACCATGCGGTCGTATCCGATGTTGCCTACGGTGGTACTTATCGGCTGTGCACGAAAATCTATCGGCGTTACGGTGTCGAGTTCTCATTCGTCAATACGGCGAGCCCTGAAGCCGTGGAGATGGCGATAAAGGAGAATACGAGACTGGTGTTTACGGAGACGCCTGCCAACCCGACCCTGAAGCTGACCGACATCGAAGCTGTCTCCGCGATCACAAGGGCGAAAGGAATTCCACATGCGGTCGACAACACCTTCCTGACGCCGTTCTATCAGAAACCGCTCGATCTCGGCGCCGATCTCTCGATTCACAGCACGACTAAATATTTCGACGGTCACAACGCGACGGTTGGAGGAGCTGTTGTCGCCAAAACCGAGCAGCTCGATGAGTCAATCCGGTTCGTGCAGAACGCAACTGGGGTCATCATGTCGCCGATGGTTGCGTGGCTCACGCTGCAAGGCACTAAAACGTTGTCCGTCAGAATGGAACGGCAATCGGCGAATGCTCGGGCCGTTGCCGAGTTCCTCGAAGGGCACCCGAAAGTCGAGCGCGTTTCCTATCCAGGTCTGGATTCGTTCGATCAGCACGATCTCGCGAAATCACAGGCGTCGGGATTCGGTGCGATGCTCTGGTTCGAGGTAGAGGGGGGGCTCCCCGCAGGCAAGCGCCTCATGGATTCCGTTGAGTTGTGCACGCTTGCCGAGAATCTCGGCTCCGTCGAGACGCTGATCACGCATCCTGTAACAATGACTCACGCCGATGTAGAGGAAGCTGAACGTCAGCGGGTCGGGATTACTGACGGACTCGTAAGGCTGTCGGTTGGACTCGAAGATGCGGAAGATCTGATTGCAGATCTGAAGGCGGCGTTGGACAAGGTCTAACGGCGCGATGCCGCTGATATCGCAGATTTATCTGTTCCCGATCAAATCCTGCAGCGGGTGCCGCGTCGACAGCGCTGACCTCGAGACACGTGGTTTTGCCGGCGACCGCCGCTATATGCTGGTGGATGAACGCGGCCTGTTTCTCTCGCAGCGTAATCACCCGCGCATGGCCCTGATTCGAGTAAAGCTGACCGACGGCGGCTACGCCGTGAGTTCGGCCGGACACGCAACCTGGCGGCTTCCTGTCGCGACCGGGTCTGGTGATACGCGACGCGTAACCGTATGGCGCGATGAGGTTGATGCCACCGTTGCGAATGCCGAGACCAATCGCTGGTTCTCGAGCGTATTGGGAATGCCGTGCCAGCTGGTCTATATGAACAATCCGCATGGTCGCAGCGTGAAATCAGGTTACGGTCGCGAGACAGATGACTTAAGCTTTGCAGACGGGGCGCCGGTGCTGTTGATTTCGACGGAATCCCTCGACGCGCTCAATCACAGGCTGGATGAGCCCGTCGAGATGCTGCGATTTCGACCGAATCTCGTCGTGCAAGCGGGCGCAGCCTTCGCCGAGGACAGCTGGCGGCGCATTGCGACAGGGACCGCATCTTTCGACGTGGAGTGGCCGTGTACGCGTTGCGCCGTGCCGACGATCGACCCTGCCACGGGTGAGAAAGACGCAGGCGGTGAGCCGCTGAGAACGCTGAACGCCTTTCGCAAGACCGCGGCTGGTACGACCTTCGGACAGAATCTGATTCCCCGGCGGCTGGGTAGAGTACGCGTCGGAGATTCGATAGAGATTGTTGAGAGCCAGGGGCTATGAAAAAAGAGACACGCGTAACCCACCATCCAAAAGTGGCGATACCGCCTGGTAACGAGGCACTCGTCGACCCCATCTACCGGTCGGTCAAGTACACCTACCCGACGATCGAGTCTGCGCTCTCGGTCGACGCCAGAAAGGAAGGCTTCGACTATACTCGCGATGCGAACCCAACGACCCGGCAACTCGAGATCCTTTGCGCCGAATTGCAGGGACGCGACGATTCCGTCGCCGTAGCTACGGGCATGGCGGCCGTCTGGCTGGCCGTGATCGCCAATCTCGAGGCGGGCGACCGAGTCGTGTTCTTTGTCGAGGGTTACCGGCCCATTCGGGCTATGGCGCGTGAGCGGCTCGTGCGCTTCGGCATCGAATTTTCGATGCTCAGTGTTCATGACCACGAAGCGATCGAGGCGTCCTTCAAGGAAGACCAGACTAAACTCGTCGTTTTCGAGGCGCCCACGAATCCGATGCTTCAGGTTCCGGACATCGAGAAGATCGTCGGGTTCGCCAAGCGAAATGGTGTCACGACGATTCTCGATAACACGTTCGGAGGCCTGCACAACCACGGCAGCTATGAGCTCGATTACTTCGTTCACAGCCTGACGAAATACGCGAGTGGCCACGGCGACGTAATGGGCGGTGCCGTCATCGCCAATAAAGACAAGATTGCGAAGATCAAGCCTTGGGCGATCAATATGGGTTCCACGATGGATCCCGGCGCTGCCTATCTGATATTGCGAGGCTTGAGGACCTACTATCTTCGCTACCGTCGCCACTCCGAGTCGGCGCTGACGCTGGCTAGACATCTCGAGCAACATACCCGCGTCAAGCGCGTGTTCTACCCTGGTTTATCGAGTGATCCTGGAAATATTCTCGCAGAAAAGCAGATGCACGACTGCGGTGGTGTCTTTAGCTTCGATCTCGATGCCGACGGCGCGACGACCTGGGCATTCATCGACGCGCTCGAGTTGTTTCACACGGCATCCAGTGTCGGTTCGACGGAGTCGCTGGTCGCGCCCGTGCAGCTCTACTTCGCGCGCGACCTGTCGGAGGCTGAGGCTGGGGTCGCACAGATCAGCGAATCCACCGTGCGACTCTCGGTTGGGCTGGAACACACGGACGACCTGATCGCCGATCTCGAGCAAGCGATGGCGAAAGCTTTCGCCTAGGGCGCCGACTATTCTGCGTACCAGCTGCCGTCGTCGTTCTTGCGCATCCAGAGATAGCTGAACCAGTAGTACACGCCGGTCTCGGAACGGGAAGCCGCCGTGCAGTTGTATTTAGATCGGCCCGGGCGGAGGGGCGCCTGAGGGCGCGCAACAAGCTCTTCAAAGTTGTTCCCGAGCCAGTCAATCTCCATGACGCCCTGCGCGGTCGCGTAGCAAGCGAGCGAGTCAGCGCGATAATCGCCGGGTAACAGGCGCAACCGCAGCGACGGGCGCGAGTCGCTGTCATCAACCAGGTGCGTTTCTGCGCCGACGAGCTGTACCGGCAACGCTCGCGAGCGAATGCGTTCCGCGAAATCGTCCAGATCGTCGTAGCCACTGGCTACCGGAAAGCGCGGCAGCGCGAGGAAATCCGAGCCGCTGCCCGCGGCACCTGAGTGCTGGCCGAGCGCGAGCAGCCCGAGGTCGTCGACGATCGCTTTTATTGCTGAATCGTACTCGCCGAACGGATAAGCAAGCACGGGAACGACAGCGTCACCGAGTTCCTCGGACAGTCGGTTCGACGAATCCTCAATCTCGGCAAGAACGCGCTCTCGCCACGCGCTTTCACTCTCGCCCTCGAGCCGACGTACGAGGTGAGTATGCGTGCGCGTATGGTTGCCGATGGTCGCGCCGCTTTCCGCCAGCTCGCGCAATTGGTCCCAGTCCATGTAGCCGCCGTAATCGCCGCTGGCGTAGTCGCTGCTGATGAATACCGAAAACGGCCAGCCACGGTTGCGCAGCATCGGCATCGCCGACTGCAATATCGAAACGTAACCGTCGTCGAATGTAATTACGACGGTCTTTTCCTCCACCGCTTCGCCGGCGCGAAGTGTGTTGAGTACTTCGAGCAGCGGCCTGACGCGATAACCTTCGTCGTTGAGGTGATCGAGGTGCGCTTCGAATTGTTCGGGCGTGACGCTTGTTGACGCCGGCGTCGATGTGTCGACATGGTGGTACAGAAGTATGACCGCGCTATCGGCCGCCCCGGCCGATCGCTGCGTTCCGATCGTGCTGGCGACGATGACCGCCAGGACGACCGCGAGATGTAGCCTAGTCATCCGGCTCCAGAGAATTTTGCTCGATCATCGCTTTTATCTCGGCGACATAGTCGGCGCCTCGCTCCGAATAATCGAGCAGGCTGTCGGCGAGTACGGTACCGCGGAGCTCGTTGCCGGAGCGTCGCAACGACTGGCGCGTTCGGCGAAATTCCTGATACTGGGGATGGGTATTCAGGTTTCGAAAATAACTGGCCACTGCGTCTTCTACGGAACTGAAAGTTGCGACATTGAAGTTCGGATCCGGCCCTGCGCCGGCCGGCTCGATACCGCAATCCTCAGCGTAGCAACGTTGTCCGAAAAGATTGTTTCCCGTAAGGGCGAAACGCGACGTGCCCCATCCCGACTCTTTCGCCGCCTGAATAAGCACGAGCGACCGAGGGACAACGCCGATGCGTCGTTGTAGCGTTGGCAATATCTCGGATTCGATATCGGCATCTTCCGTCTCGACCTCGTAATACTCGGCCAGTTCGTCAAGTCTTCGTTGCGTAAACCATGAGAGGTCTTCACCGGCTTCTAACTCGTCTGCGATACTCGCGACAAATTCGCGTTGCTCGATGATGTCCGCGGTCACATCTTCTATGATCGGATCGAGGAACTCGAAAAATTCCTCCTTTCGCTCTTGCGCATCCAACGGCCGAAGATCGGGCAGTTGGTCGGCGGCGCGCTGCGGCAGGTAGATCAACGCGGCCAACGTGGCAACCGCGCAGAGCAGTACCGCGAGGTCGGGGAGATTCACGACCTGAATTCGTGAAGTCAGTGCTCTGAGAAATTCTGGTGTTCCGGCCAATCCTGCTAATCCGAATGAAATGGTCGTCGGACAAATTTTACACGGGATTGAGAAGCGCTCCTAAGATATTGACATAAAACGGAAAATTGCCGTAATGGAAACGCGGTTTCAGGCGCCCGAGCGGCTTCGCGCACGGCCCATCGCCATGAGCGGAAAGTAGTGGCGATAGAGGTTGTAGTTGATCATGAAGCCGCGCTGCAGTTCCGTGCCCTGCGAGATGCGACGTAAGGTTTCGCGATCGCGAAGATCCAGGCGGGCGCCGAAGCCGTAGCCCGGGAAGCCGGCGCCGGTGTAATACGGTTCATTCCAGGAGCCGTCTTCGCGCTGTGTGCCAACGAGGTAGGCGAGCCCTCGTTCGATCGCTCGCGTTCCGTTGCGTTCAGCCGCTGTCAGCGCCAGCACTGCCCAGGCGGTTTGCGATGCGGTGCTCGGGCCGATTCCCCGCAGACTATCGTCCATGTAGGACGCACAAGTCTCACCCCAGCCTCCGTCCTCATTCTGCCGCGATTCGATCCAGTCCGCGGCACGTTGCACGTAATCGCTGTTCATGTCCTCACCGATTGCGGCCAATCCAGGTAATACCGCAGCGGTGCCGTAGATATAGTTGACGCCCCAGCGACCGAACCAGCTGCCGTCGCTTTCCTGCTCTTCGCGAAGAAAACGATACGCGCGGTCGATCGCGGGATGCGACCGCGAAAATCCGAGGTGTCCGAACGCTTCGAGGACATGGCCGGTAACGTCGGCCGACGGCGGGTCGAGCGCCTCGCCGAAATCGCAAAACGGAATTTTTGCGATAATGAGCTTGTCGTTGTCCTTGTCGAAAGCCGCCCATCCGCCATTGCGGGATTGCAGGCCGAGTATCCACTGCGTGCCGCGCTCGATCGCACGTTCAACTTGCTCGGACGAGCGCCACGGTTCGTCGAGCCGTGCCAGAACGGTAAGTGCGACCGCCGTGTCGTCAATATCCGGATAGTGCATGTTCGCGCGCTCGAAGGGCCAGCCACCCGGTTCGACGCCTTTGACCTTCTGGCCCCAGTCGCCTACAAAGCTCGTAACCTGCCTGCCGAGCAACCATTCGAGCGCTGCATCCATATTTTTCGTGAACGGCCGGGAGCAATCCTGCATCGCCATTAGCGTCAGCATCGTGTCCCAGACCGGAGACTCGCTGGCCTGGATGTGCAGGCTGCCGTTGCGTTCGTAGGACCAATGATCGTCGAGCGCAGCGAGGCCTCTCGAGAGAACGGGGTGATCGAGGTGATAGCCCTCTTCAGCAAGCGCCATGACGCTGTAGACCCACGGAGGTTGTATGCCGCCCCAGGCGCCGTCCGCGTCCTGGTGGCGTACGATCCATTCGACGCAGGCCTTGATCGCGGTTTCGCGACCGGGCGTGATGCCCGGCGCCTGATACCAGTGAATCACGCGATCGCTGAGCAGGAACAGGCGCTGCCAGCTCAGCAGGCGGCCACGCCGCGGCAGCTTGTAGTTCATCCGATCACGGCCGTCAGGAAACAGCTCATCGAGGCGGCGGTCGGCCGGAAGTGGCCTGACCGCACGGCGCGCCGATAACACGGCCAGAGGCAGCAGTGTCGCGCGCGCCCAGCTTGCGAAGTTATAGATGTTGAAGGGAAACCAGCGAGGATTGGCGATCACTTCGGGTGGCAGGTTCGGCGTGCGATCCCAGGGCCATTCACCGATCAGTGCAAGCCAGTAACGAGTGAATACGCGTACGCCGCTCAATCCGCCGTGAGAGAGGATCCACTCGCGTGCATCAAGTAGCGGTTTTGAATCAGCGGACATGCCGACCGCTTTTAAAGCGGCATAGCATTCGACCGTACAGTTGATGTCTCCCTGCGGGGCGTCGAAGAAAATCTCCCAGGAGCCGTCGTCGCGCTGCGCCGACAGGATCGAGTTGACGAGATCGCGTTCGCGAGGGTGCTCGTAACCAAGGAAGTGCATCGCAAGCAGCCACTCGGCTTCCATACAGGAATTCGATTCGAGCATGCCGACCCAATAACCCTCGTCGGACTGCTCGCGGTCGAGCCAGTCCGTCGCCTTCGCGATGGCTTCGTCGAGCTGCGATTTTCTCCGGATGGCTTGTGAAGCAGTTACTGCCATAACACTCGTCAGTTTAGCCCGGCCGGGCATTATCGCCTCGGCCAACGATTGCGGGCAATCTCGCTAACGAACTTGAAACACGGGATTCGATCCCGGACGATGCCCGCTACCGCTCGACTTGAAGCAGAAAACCATGGCTGCGTGTCGTCTCTCGATCTTATTTCTTGCGGCGCTCACCGGATGCGCGTCGACGGTCACGAGCCTTGATGGCCGCCAGCTCCGAATAAGTTCGCCGGAGTTCAGGTCGTACGTCGAGCGCGTATTTCGCGAGCAAAACGAAGTCGCTACGGCGCTTGCGTTCGCACAAACCGATGCCGCTGACGGCAGTGAGCTCGTCGCCCTCGAGGACGACCTGCTCGCAGTCTGCGCGGAGCTCAATGAACTCGCGGTGGCGAGGAGGGACGGTCGGTCCGTGAGCATGAGCCGGCAGGCGACCCTGGCGGCAACCGCTCCGGCCTGCGAAGCTGCAGTTGCCGACGTGCGCTTACGACTGGTCGCGCTGTAGAAGCAGTATTCGCAACTGCGCTCAGTCGCTGAGCCAGGGCGGCACCGGTAAACCTTTGCCCGCGAGAAACTCGGGATTGAAAAGTTTCGATTGGTAGCGTGAACCCGAGTCGCAGAGTACGGTAACGATCGTCTTACCGGGGCCCAGCGCTTTGGCAAGCCGGACAGCGCCCGCCACATTGATGCCGCTGGAGCCACCGAGAAGTAAGCCTTCTTCCTGCAGCAGGTCGAAACAGACAGGCAGCATTTCCTCATCGGGGATCTGGAAAGCATCGTCAATCTTCGCGCCGTCGAGATTACCGGTCACGCGCCCCTGGCCAATACCCTCCGTAATAGAACTGCCTTCGGACTTCAGTTCCCCGGTCTTTATCCAGGAGTAGATGGCTGCGCCCATCGGATCAGCGGCCGCGGTGACAATGCCCGGGTTCTTGCCTTTGAGATAACTCGAGACACCCGCGAGAGTCCCTCCCGTGCCAACGGCACAGGTAAACCCGTCAATCGTCCCGTCGGTCTGCTCCCAGATCTCGGGTCCGGTGCTGGCGGTATGGCCATCGCGATTGGCGACGTTATCCCACTGGTTTGCGTACAGTACGCCGTGGGGTTCGGAATCTGCGAGTTCCTGTGCCGCTCGTTCGGCCTGGTGGACGTAGTTGTTCGGATCGCGAAACGGAACAGCAGGGACGGCGCGGACCTCCGCGCCGCAAAGACGGAGCGCGTCGAGCTTCTCCTGCGATTGCGTATTCGGAATCAGGATCAGCGTCCGGTAGCCACGGGCGCGGCCTACGAGCGCGAGCCCGATCCCCGTGTTGCCCGCCGTGCCTTCGACGATCAGTCCGCCAGGCTCGAGCACGCCGCGTGCCTCCGCGTCCAGCACGATGTACTTCGCTGCCCTGTCCTTCACGGACCCGCCCGGGTTCAGAAACTCGGCCTTGCCCAGTATCGTGCACCCGGTCTGCTCGGATGCCTTCCGCAGCTTTATTAACGGGGTGTTGCCGACCGCGTCTACGAATCCGTCGCGAGTATCCATTGTCGATTGCGCATCCGCGCCGAAAAAGGGACGCTATTGTACACATGCACTCGACCACCCGGCCCGCGGGCGGCAGCAGGCCGCGCCGCGATCGCTACGATGTCGCCGTTATCGGCGCTGGCCACAATGGACTCGTCTGCGCGTTTTACCTCGCCAGAGCCGGATATCGCGTCGTTGTGCTGGAGCGTTCCTCCGTAGTCGGCGGCGCCGCGATTACAGAAGAATTCTCGCCGGGGTTCCGAAACTCGGTTGCGAGCTATACCGTGAGCCTCCTGCAGCGGACGGTTATCGACGAGATGCAACTCGCCAGGTACGGACTCAGGATCGTGCACCGTCCGATGGCGAATTTCGCTCTGCAGGCGGACGGTCCGGGATTGAAGTTATTCGCGGACGCCAGACGTACGGCGGAAATGATCTCTGAACATTCGCTCGCGGACGCCGAGCGCTACCCGGCGTTTCTGGCGGAGCTGGGGCAGCTGACGAGGTTCCTGAAATCGACGATGTCCGAGACTCCGGTCGACCTGCATGGAGGCCCGGCCGAGTGGACGCGTGGCTTACAGCTCCTGGGTCGCGCCGGAAAAATGCTCGGCGTCAGGCGCCTGGCGACGCTGAAGAACATCCTGTCGGACAGTGCCGGCGTCTGGCTCAATCGCTGGTTTCAAACACCGCTGCTGAAGGGCGCCTTGGGATTCGATGCCGTGGTTGGCAATTTCGCGAGTCCCTATGCGCCGAGTTCAGGGTACTTGCTGCTGCATCATGCGCTCGGCGAAGTGACTGGCGTCGCGGGCGCGTGGGGCCATGCGATCGGTGGCATGGGATCGATTACACAGGCGATGGCGCGTGCCGCGTCCGACCTGGGCGCCGAAATTCGGGTCGACACCGAAGTGACCCGTATTGTGCCGGTTCGCTCACGCTTCGACGTGTATCTCGCGGATGGATCCGTTCTCGATGTGGCAGCGGTTAGCGGTGCAATTCATCCGCAAACCCTGTTTCTCGATCTGCTCGATTCGCACGCGCTGCCTGTCGAGTTCGTCGAACGTATACGCAACTGGAAGAGCGAGTCGGCGAGTTTTCGCCTCAATTTCGCGCTTTCGGAGCTGCCGCAGTTCCGCTGCGCGCCTGCAACCCGGGTCGCTGCTCATCACGGCGCGGGCATCCTTATCTCGCCGTCCCTCGAGTATCTGCAATCCGCGTACGACGATGCGCTGGCGTCAGGGTCATCACGGCGTCCGGTCATGGAATTACTGCTTCCGTCGACGATCGATCCGTCGCTCGCACCGGAAGGACGACACGTAGCGAGCCTCTTTTGTCAGCACTTCCGGCGCGACCTTCCCGGAGGACAAGCTTGGGCGGATCGCAAGCAACTGATCATCGAGCGGATCGTCGATACGATGACGGAATTCGCGCCGAATTTTCGCGACGCGATCATCGCGGTACAGGCGCTAGGCCCGGAAGATCTGGAGCGTCGCTTCGGCCTGGTGCGCGGCGATATCTTTCACGGCCAGATGGGGCTGGATCAGCTCTACTGGTCGAGACCCGCGCGGCGCTATGCGCAATACCGTACGCCGATCGAGCGAGTCTATCTCTGCGCGTCCGGCGCACACCCTGGTGGCGGCGTGAGCGGAGCGCCCGGCCGCAACGCGGCCAGGGCGATGCTCGAAGACTTCGCCGGTACCGGCGCGCTTCAGCCGCTCGCTGCTACTCGACCAATACCGTGATGACTTCCGACATCACGGGCGGGTTGTGCGGCGTGTGCAGATGGTCGCCGAGTACGAGTTGCAGTGTGTGCTCGCCGGGCGGCAGATCCAGTTCTGTCTCGGTCTGGCCAAGTCCGAAGTGGATGACCGTGTCCGAGGCAGGCAATGGCAGGTCGAACGACGGCATTTCAGTGACGTCGACGAGCAGATGATGGTGCCCCGTGTTCGGCAGCTCCACGCCGGCCGGCGCAACGCCGACGCCCCGAAGCCCGAAGCGCACAATGAACGGCGCAGTGACGACGTCGCCGTCTAGCGGCGACTGAAAGTAGGCTTCGGCACCTTCGGGCGCCGCGGTACGAGGCATCTGTGCGATCGCGGTGACGAGGGCTGCGGATAGTACGAGACCCGTCAGGGGTGTTATTGTTTTCATCAGTGGCCTTATCGAAAAAACAGCGCGGAGAATGGTATCACCTCGGGATCATCGTCTCGACGGTCAACCGGATGCGCATCTCGTACGTTATGGAAACTTATGTGGCCCATCAGGACGCCTCCGCGTTGGACGTGGCGCTATCCGGGTGAATTTCGGCGATTTTGGCTCGATCGGGACAGGAATTGGACGGAACTTAGGTATCTTAAGACCTAACTAAAGTTACACTAGGTCAGTACCCGCAATGGGGCGCCGATCGGCCCCGCGCAACCGTTGACGGAGAGAAGCAGTGAACAGAGCGACGATACGAACCCTCCTGGCGACTTCCGCTGCCATGCTGTTGGTCGCGGGCTGCACCACGCCGCCGAGGCAACCGAGTCAGCAAAGTCAGCAGCAAACGCCGCCGTCGCAGCAACAGCAACAGCAACAGCAACAGCAACAGCAGCAGCAACAGCAACAGCAGCAGAGCCAGTCTCAGAGCCAGTCTCAGAGCCAGTCTCAGAGTCAATCTCAGAGTCAGCCCCAGAGCCAGCAGAATCCGTCGCAGGAACGGAGTCAGGCGCAATCGCAGGGCCAGCAATCACAGCAGGGCCAGCAGGCGGAGCAGCAGGCTGCGCAAGAGAATCAACAGGCTCAGCAACAGGGCGGACAAGGCGCTCCGGCCGGCGCGGAGCAGCAGCAGGCGGCCGAACAGGGCCAGCAACAGGACGGTGGCACGCCGCCGTCAGGTGAGGGCGAACAGCAACAGGCCGGTGGCACGCCGCCGTCAGGTGAGGGCGAGCAGCAGCAGGCCGGTGGGCCGCCGCCAGGCGGTCAGCAGGGCGATCAGCAGCAGGCCGGTGGGCCTCCTCCAGGCGGTCAGCAGGGCGATCAACAGCAGGCCGGCGGGCCTCCGCCAGGCGGTCAGCAGGGCGATCAACAGCAGGCCGGCGGGCCGCCGCCCGGTGGCGGCCAGGGTGGCGAGCAGCAGATGGGAGGCCAGCCCGGCGAGGAAGGCGACATGCAAGCCGCGCAGGGCCAAGGCGAGGAGAACATCTTCGGCGACGACGAGATGATGAGCGACGGCCAGATGGCGGGCACGGAAGGTGCGTTTGACCGGTCGCTCGAGGAATTTGACGCGGTCATGGGCCAGGAGCAGGAACAGATGGCGGCCCAGGGTGTCGGAACCGCAGCGGATGAAGCGTTCGGCGCCGCAGGCCAGATCGGTGGGCCGATGGGCAATGGTGATCAGCAGTCCTCGGGCGGCCAGGCTGGTGCCAACCAGGGCGGCCAGTCATCGAATACCATGCCGGTGTTCGAGGATCCCTCGATACGCGAGCAGAACTCGCCGCAGGTCGAAGGATGTGCGGACGACGATAAGGTCGCGCGACAGCTTTGCGAAGCCGCGACCGAAGAGCAGGACCCGTTCCTTCGCGCGGCGCTGTGGGACGAGTACAACGAGTACAAGCAGATTATTCTGCGGCAATAGTCAGTTTTGGAGACGCGTTCGATGCGAAGAATCGGTATTCTGTTTTCCGCTGTCTTTTTCATTGCGGGTTGTTCCACGAGCGACATTCGCGTTGCTCATACGGTTGGGCTCGTACCGGCTACGGAGACGATTCCCGAAGAAGCGCTACTGGATGTCTCCGTCGTCCTGTTCGACCCGGGTGTCCCTGAAGGCGAAATCGACAAGGATGTTCTGGAAGAACTCCTGCGTGAAGGCACTTTCGTTCACATTCGACGCTCCGAGTCTCGCTATACGGCCGTGCACCTGCGCGACACCCTGCAGAAAAGCGGCCATTGGGGCGCGGTCTGGGTTACGCCGGAGCCGTCGCTGGCCTCGGACCTCGAGGTGACCGGGGAAATCCTGCACTCCGATGGCGACCGCTTTCACCTGGATATTCGCGCGGTCGACTCCGCGGGCCGGGTATGGCTCGAGAAGGACTACGAAATGGCGACTGCGGCCGGTGCCTACAATCGCCAGCGCTATCCGGAATTCGATCCCTACCAGGACGTCTATAACGCTATCGCCAACGATCTCGCCGAGGTTCGCGCGGGCCTTACGACGAGTGAGATCGTGAACCTGCGCGCAATATCGCAGCTCCGGTTTGCGGGCGACATCAGCTCGGAAGCGTTTGGCGATTATCTGGAAGTCGATCGTCGCGGCGAGTATTCGCTGGTCCGACTCCCCGCCGAAGGCGATCCGCAGTTCGATCGAACGATGCGTGTACGTGAGCGCGAGCATCTGTTCATCGAGACACTCAACGAGCACTACGAAGAGTTCTACCAGAACGCAGATGATTCCTACAACGGCTGGCGCGAGTTCGCGCGCGAAGAGGCGATCGCTATTCGTGAGCTGCAACGCTCGAGCCGCTGGCGCACGACTCTGGGTATAGCCACCGTGGTTGCGTCGGTCGTGTACGGATCTCAGGGCGACGGTGATTTCTCGAGCCGCATGCTGCGCGACGCGATGATGTACACCGGAATGGATCTGATCCGAACGGCCGCCGTAAGGCGAGACGAGAAGCGGCTTCACACGGAAGCGATGGAAGAGCTGTCGACGAGTTTCGATGATGAGGTCAAACCCATGGTCATCGAGATCGAGGGGACGCAACATCGTTTGACCGGCACCGCCGATGCGCAATACGAGGAATGGAAGGAATTATTGCTGGAGCTCTACAGCGCCGAGACCGGCTTCGTTCCGGAAATCGAAGTCTACACAGAGCCTCTGCCTGAGCCGCTTACCGAAGTAGCCGAAGAGCTTGGCGGGGATGCCGGGCTTCCGGCCGAAGCGGACGCACAGGAGCCTGAGGTATACACCATCGAGCCGCAAGATCTCGAGATCGACGAGGAAGTGGAAGCGGAGGCGGCTGCGGAAGCCGAGGCGGAAGTCGCTCCCGGGGCCATCGCTGGAGCCAGCTGAGGAGGCACCGCCGCGCACCGTATGGCTGCGGGCGCCGCGCTAGCCGCTCGCCGCCGGGTCCGCTCACCGTGAACTCATCAAACCGTGTCGATACAGGCACGACGCTTGCGAATGGTCTGCGTTTCGATGTCTTGCTGGCCAGCGGCGCAACCGCCGACGTCTGGCGAGCAATCACAGCGAACGGCACCGAGGTGGCCGTAAAGTTTCCGCGGCTGCCGATGGCCGGCGCAGAGGAGTTACTGCGGCGCGAGCATCGAGTGTTGACCAGGCTCGCGCATCCGCGCGTGCCGGCGGTGCTCGATTTCATAACGATCGGCGACATGCCGGCAATTGTTCTGCCGTATCTTTCCGGCGGCGATCTTGTCCCGTTACTCGGCTCGCCATACCGGCATTGGGTCAGGCCGGCGGGCCAGCTCGCCGAAGCGCTTGTGTATTTGCACGACAGCGGCTGGGTGCATCGTGACGTCAAGCCACGCAACGTCTTGTTCGGCGCGAGCGGCGACGTACAGCTGATCGATTATTCCCTTGCGGCGGAAATCGGCAGCCCGACGATCGGTGGCGGAACGCCGCAATACCATCCACCCGGGCACCGCGATGACGCGTCGGTCACCATCGGCGACGATGTTTTCGCGTTCGCGGTCACGCTGCACGAGTTAATCGAGGGCAGGCTCCCGGATGCGTCGCTTCCTCCGGAGTCGATGCCGGCGGCCGGTGTCGGGCTTGCGGAACTCGCTGATCTCGTGACCGGAGCCCTTGGAACGAAAAAAAATGGGTCTCCGGGGAGCGTACGACCCTTTCTGGATGTCTTAAAATCACTGGTTCACGATTGAGGCTTGAGATTCCCGTGACTGATAAAGACCCGCCAAATACGGTTCACGAAGAGACCATCGTCCCCGTTAAACCGGGGCTGACGCGCGTCGACGCGGTCTCGAGCGAAACCGTCAATGCTGGCGTAAGCCCAGGCGTCCTGATTGGCGCCGGGTTCACGTTGGCGCTGATCGTGGCCGCGGTCGTGGTTTTCCTGTTACCCGGCTGGGTCGCGAACGATGATGACACCGTCGCCGCGCCGCCGCTCGAGCCGGTTGTCGAAGACAGCGAGGAACCGGCCGGTCCGGTGCTCTCGGAAGAGGAACTCGAAGCTTTACGCGCCGAGGCGGAGGCGCTCCTGGCCGATCTTCTGACGCAGCAGGCCGAGCTCGACGATCTTTCCGCGGCTTCCTGGGGCGATCAGACCTGGATCGAGTACGAAGAACGAGC
The DNA here is from genome assembly GCA_024638465.1 of Rhodospirillaceae bacterium. Lineage (GTDB taxonomy): Bacteria > Pseudomonadota > Gammaproteobacteria > Steroidobacterales > Rariloculaceae > SMWC01. Next base: position 18,146 of record JAHEKF010000017.1, read on the forward strand.
GCGTGCGGGGGACGATGCTTATCTGGCGAACAGTTTCCAGGACGCGGTACCGGCCTACTCGGAAGCGCTCGAGCTCGGTGCCGAATTACTCGTTCAGTCGCGCGAGCTGATTGCCGCTGCGATCAGCGCCGGCAACTCGGCCATCGATGCGGGCAATGCGCGCCTCGCAACAGAGCAGTTCGAGCTCGTTCTCGGCATTCGGCCAGATCATGCCGAAGCCCAGGCCGGGCTTGCTCGCGCACAGACTCTGCCCGAGGTGCTCGTGCTCGTGCAGCAGGGCGAGCAGCTCGAGAGAGATGGCGAGCTCGACGGTGCTGCGGCCGCATTCCGCGAGGCAGTCAGCCTCGATGCGCTATGGGAGCCGGCGCGTACCGCGCTTGATGCGGTCAGCACGCGAATCCAGAATCGTGACTTCGATGCACTGATGTCGCGCGGGCTCGCCGCGCTTGCGAGCGAAGACTTCGAGACGGCGGCGGCGGAGTTTTCGACCGCGCTCGCGCTTCGGCCGGGTTCTGCGGAAGCACGCAACGGCCTGACGCAGGCGGAGCAGGGCGCCGAGCTGGATCGAATCGCACTCGCCGAGGCGCGCGCAATCGCTGCGGAGACCGTCGAGCGATGGGGTCGCGCGATTCAGATCTATCGCGACTTGTTGAGCGAGGACCCGTCGCTCGGCTTCGCCCAGACCGGCCTCGAGCGATCGCAGCGACGCGCCGATCTCGACGCCAAGCTCGTCAATCTCATCGACAACCCGGCACTGATGTTTAATGACCAGGTGCTCTCCGACGCCCGCGATCTGCTCGACGAAGCCCGCGCGGTCGAGGGAGCGGGAGTGCGCCTCGAAGGGCAGATCGCCGAACTGGATCGCATCGTGGTCCTCGCATCGACGCCGCTGACTGTCGAGCTCAGGTCGGACGAGTTAACGGACGTGACGCTCTACCGAGTCGGAAAGCTCGGCACCTTTGCAACGAAACAGGTTGAGTTGCGCCCGGGGAATTATCGTGCGCAAGGCTCGCGGAACGGCTACCGCGATGTTCTGGTAGACATCATAGTTCGACCGGGAAGAGCCATTCCTCCGGTTGAAGTGCGCTGCGTGGAACCGATTCGATGAGTACAACAAACGACTGGGTTCTGGAGACGACGACCGATGGCGAGCGTCGCCGTTTCGGTCTCGACGAGCTGCCGCTGACGATAAGCGGCGATAGCGACGCTGGTTTGCGGTTGCCCGGCGTCGCCGGATCGATCCAGCTCGGCGTTCTCGACGGCGCGTTCTTCATTCTGCCGGGCCGTGACACGCGCAACCTCCGAGTCGAAGGCGAATCCGTTGCCGGATCGCGCTGGGTAAAGGATGGCGAAACGATCGCCCTCGACACCGCGAGGCTGGCCTGTTCCGTCGACAGCGGCCGGTTGCGCATGGAGATTACGGGCGTCGTCACTGGCGGAGATACGGCCCCGCCGGATCTCGAAGAACTCGCACGTGAGGCTAACGATCTCGATGCTGTTGAAATTGCGCCAATCGCATTCAAGCCGATCTCGGACCAACCAGTCGTTACAGCGACAGCGCCGAGCCGTCGTTCGGTACTGATTGGCAGCGCGTTTTTTGTGCTTGCCGTACTTGGCTGGTTCGCGTTTACAGCGAAATCGGTAGAGATCGTCGTTACGCCCATACCGGAGACCGTCGGACTGCCGGGTACGCTCATGAAGCTTCGTATGGGAGAGCGATTCCTGCTGAGCGCGGGAACTCATCGTGTCACTGCCGAGCTCGAGGGCTACTATCCGCTCGACGCTGAAATCGAAGTCGGCCTGTCACCGGATCAAACCATTGAAGTCGAGATGGAGCGATTGCCGGGGCTCATCAGCCTGACGGCCGAGCCCGAGCTGGCCGCGGAGGTGCGCGTCGACGGTGAGCTGATCGGCACTACGCCGATCGACGATGCCGAAATCACCACGGGCCGCCATCAGATAGAGTTCTCGGCGGAACGTTATCTTGCGGAAGTGCAGGAATTCGAGGTGATCGGCGGTGGCGAGCGCCAGGCACTAGCGGTTGACCTGACGCCGAACTGGGCGCCGATTACGCTGACCAGCGATCCGCCCGGCGCAGAAGTCATCATCGATGGGACCGCGTTCGGGCAGACACCGCTCGTGGCAGAGATCGGTGCGGGCGAACGCATCGTGGAGCTGCGCCTGAGCGGCTACAACGCATGGGCCGATGTTGTGTCGGTCTTTGCGGATCAACCGCAGGAATTGCCGACCATCGAGCTCAGCGAAGCGGACGGTCGCGTCGAACTCATCACGAGCCCCGCTGGTGCTGCGGTCAGTATCAACGGTGAGTATCGCGGCCAGACGCCGATCACACTCAGTCTTGCGCCGGGAAGGGCGCACCAGCTAACGCTTGCGAAGGCGGGCTTCGATTCGATCGAACAGGAACTTTCGGTAGCTGCCGACAGTGGCCGGACGATTACGCTCGAGATGACAGCCCGTATGGGCACGGTCGAAGTTCTGAGCGAGCCTGCTGGCGCCGAAATCTGGATCGACGGCGAACCGAGTGGCGTCACTCCGCGTGAACTGACGCTGTCGGCTTTGCCACATGATCTCGAGCTGAGACTGGATGGATACGCCGGATACGCTGAGGAGATCTCACCGCGACCCGGATTCCCTTTGTACGTCGAGGCGACGTTAGCTGAGCTGAACGCCGTTACCGGGTCGGGTTATCCGCGCATCGTCGAAACCAGCCTTGGCCAGCAGCTCACGCTGGTGCTGCCGGGAGAGTTCACGATGGGGTCTTCGCGGCGCGAGCAGGGCCGCCGCTCGAACGAAGTGCTGCGGACCGTCAGCCTCAGCGAAGCTTTCTACATCGGTGTCCACGAAGTCACGAACGCGGAATTCAGGGCTTTTCGCGCCGAGCATGATTCGGGCCGCTTCGGCAATGAATCGTTAAACGAAGATGATCAGCCCGTCGTTCGTGTAACCTGGGACGACACAGCGCAGTATCTGAACTGGCTCAGCATTCGCGATGGACTTCAGCCGGTCTACGAGGAGACGAATGGTGTGTGGGCGCCGGTTCGCCCGCTTCGCAACGGTTATCGTTTGCCCACGGAAGCTGAATGGTCCTGGGCAGCACGCTTCGCCGAGCGTGAAGAGACCGTGACGTTTCCGTGGGGCGATACCATGCCGCCGCCCGACCGCTCCGGGAACTTCGCGGACGTATCGGCCTCGTCAATCCTTCCGACTCATCTCGTCACCTACAACGACGGGTTTAACGTCTCGAGCCCGCCCGGCTCGTTTCCAGCCAATCCGGTCGGTGTTTTCGATTTGGGTGGTAACGTGTCCGAATGGGTGCTCGACTACTGGGAAGTTGGATCACCGCAAACCGATACCGTTGCCGTCGATCGCCTTGGGCCGGAACAGGGAAGGTTCCATGTGATTCGCGGTTCGAGCTGGCGAAGCGGTGTAATCACGGAATTGCGGCTCGCGTACCGGAATTACAGCGATTCCAGCAGGGAAGATGTAGGGTTCAGGATCGCCAGAAACCTGGAATGATCACTGCTCGCGCTGGTCTAATAGGCAATGAGTGTTCGTCAGGAGGAATGACAATGCGTTGGAAACGAATACTGCTGGCACTTCCTGCCCTCATGGCGCTTTCGATGTCGTCCGTGGGCCAGGATTCGCAGGCACCTGAAGAGGAAGCTGAGTCCGAGCCACCACCCGCTCCGGATACGCGGCCGCTTGATGAAATCTTCATTCCGAGCGAAGAGATCGCTGCGGACGAAGAAGTAACGTTCCCGGTCAATATCTAGATATGAAGCGTACGTTCCAGACCGAGTTTCTCTATCAGGTATTTGCCCTGATCATCGCCGTCATCATTGTGCATGCTATTTACGTCACGGTCGTGCGGCCGCGTGCTACGGAAGTCCTGGCCGAGCAGGCTGTGCAGATCGCCGAAGATTCCGAGTACACGGTCGAGCGATCCTTGTGGGTGCTGATTCGCGACTTCGAGCAGGAAGCGTGTTTCGTTCTCATGCTCTGGGCCTTTTCGATCATGGGCTACAAAGCCGTGAACTCACTCAAAGAACAGAAGCTGTTGCAGCAGGAACTCGTGCCAGTCCAGGATGGTGTCCGCATCCTGCCGGAGGACACGCGAGAATATGCGCGGACGCTGCAGGCGTTACCCGACCGGGTACGCGGAATGCTGCTGCCGCGTGTACTGCTGTCGTCGCTCGAGCGCTTCGGCTCGACCCGCAACGTGCAGGACGTTTCCTCCGTTGCCAACACGCTCTGCGAGTCCGAGGGCGAGCGACTCGAGTCCGAGCTGTCGATGATCCGCTATATCGCCTGGGCGATTCCTTCGGTCGGATTTATCGGCACTGTCCGAGGTATCGGCGAAGCGCTCGGACAGGCGCATCGTGCCGTCGATGGCGACATCACCGGTGTCACCCAGAGCCTCGGAACGGCGTTTAACTCCACGTTTATCGCGCTGCTGATATCGATCGTCGTGATGTTTCTCGTTCATCAGCTGCAGTCTCTGCAGGAACGTCTCGTATTCGACACGCAGACCTACATCGACCACAACCTCATTCGCCATATGCAGACAAGGGGAGGCGCACAGTAGCGCGCAATCATGAGTACGCTCGCGATCGATATCAACGATGCGAACTTGATCGTCGCTGACGATACGGGTGTGCTCGCAACCGAACCCGGTTATGCGGTCGTAGGCCGTGATGGCGTACTGACCGGTAAAGAGGCGTATGCGCAGGCGCGGCTCCGCCCCCGCGAAACCAGTAACCGTTTCTGGCAGAACCTGAGCCTCGATGAAAACAGCGCGGGCCTGGACGGAGTGGCCAACACGGCGCAGCTCGCGTTCGCCCAGCTCGAGAGTCTGTGGAAACAGTACGGCGGCCAAGGGCACGATGCCGTATTGGTTGTTCCGGATCACTACTCGCGAGAGCAGCTAGGGTTGTTGCTCGGTCTCGCTGTTGAATGCGAGATGCCCGTTCGTTCACTGGTTAATTCTGCGGTCGCGGCGAGTCCGCGGCCCTATCCCGGTCAACAGCTTGTTTATCTCGATGCCAGTCTGCATCGTGTATCCGTTACCACGCTCGATCAGGGCGACGAGGTCGCTGCGCTCGACGAGCGGGTGATCGATGGCGCCGGACTTTCTTCGCTCATGGATCTTTGGGCGAAGCGCGTCGCGGAGCTGTTTGTCCTGTCGACGAGATTCGATCCATTCCATGGCGCCGAGAGCGAGCAACTCGTCTATGACAATTTGCCGCATTGGCTCGAGCTGCTACAGGATGACGAATCAGCCGAGCTGACGCTGCCGCACGGTGAAAAGGAAGTCACGGTAGACGTATCTCGGGACCAGATATTGGGCGTCGCATCGGGATTCTATCGAGCCATCGTGCAACTGCTCGCGCAGACTCGCAGTGGTCATGACCGTCTCGTCGTACAGGTGTCGCATCGGCTGTTGCAACTGCCGGGCGTCATGAGCGAGCTCGCGCGCCTCGATGACGCGCATTTCGTTGCATTAGCCGAAGGCGAGGCGTCGCTCGGTGCGATAAAGAGTCTCGCAGCGATCTCTTCCGGCGATCAGGTCAAGCTGCTCAAGCGATTGCCCTGGCGCGAGGCTGCTGTCGAACTCGAGAGATCTGTCGACGCGCCGGCACCGGTCGAATTATCGAAGACTGCTGCCAAGCCGGAGCCAGCTGCCACCCACATTGTCTATAGAGGCGTCGCGATACCGGTCGATGCCAACGGATTGCTGGTTGGTCGCGAGGAAAGCGAAGGTCGGCGGACGATCGTCCTGAACGGCGACCACGGCGGCGTCTCGCGATCGCATTGCGAATTCGTCAGACGTGACGGTGAACTGCGGCTCAAGGATCTGAGTCAATTCGGAACCTACGTCAATGAGAAGCGCGTCGCTGGCGATCTTGTGATTCAGCCTGCGGACGTCATCCGGATCGGTACGCCTGGCGAAGAACTGCAGGCAGTCTTGCTGGAGGCCGACCATGGCACGTAAAAAGCTGAACGTGTTTTCGCTGTCGTTCCTCGACGCCATGACCTGTGGCTTCGGTGCCGTGATCCTGTTCTTCATGATCATCAACGCGAATATCGATCTGCGTAATGATCTCGAGCTCGAGGAGCTCTCGAGTGAAGTCGATCGCATGGAGTTGCAGGTGCTGGTCGGCCGCAAGAATCTCGTCCAGATACAGCAGCAGCTGGCGGAGCTTCTGGAGGAATGGGCGGTCCTGCGAGGTCTCAAGGACGAGATCATTTCAGAAATCAACCTGACCGCGGAAGAGTTCAACTCGCTGTCGGCAGATACGGTCGCGCAGGAAGAGATGATTATCCAGTTACGTTCGGAGCTCGAGGCGCTCGAGCAGGAGACGCAGCGGCTTTCGGCCGCAAGCATCACTCCCGAGGACGCCGGAAATCGCATTCTCAGCGTGACCGGTGACGGTAACCGCCAGTACCTGACGGGTATGCGAATGGGCGGCCAGCGTGTCGTCATACTCGTAGACGCATCGAGCAGTATGCTCGACCGAACGATCGTCAACATCATCCGTCGCCGCAACATGCCGGTAGATCAGCAGCTCGATGCGCCGAAATGGCGGCAGGCGGTTAATACGGTTGAGTGGCTGACAGCGCAGCTTCAGCCAGGCACGCAGTTTCAGATATTCGCTTTCAATAACGAGGCGTGGCCGCTTATCGAGGGGACGGAAGGACAATGGCTGACCGTAACGGACGGCAGTCAGCTTCGCGACGCGGTGGCGAACCTGCGTCAGACGCCGCCTACCGGACCGACGAGTCTGCACGCGGCATTCGAGACGATGCGGCCGCTCGACCCGAAGCCGGACAATATTTATCTGCTCGTTGACGGTTTGCCGACGATGGGCGAGATACCACCGACCCGTGCCGGCGTGACGGGTCGCGAACGGCAGACGCATTTTAATCGCGCAGCTCGCGAGCTGCCGTTTAACGTTCCCGTCAATGTCATCCTCTATGCGATGGAAGGAGACCCCCAGGCGGCTCCCGCGTATTGGTGGATGGCGCTCAGTACCGGCGGATCGATGATGGCGCCTTCGGAGGACTGGCCATGAGGACGCGAAGAAGAGACGTTGAAACAGGCAGCCTGTCGTTCCTCGACGTAATCTGCTGTGGCTTCGGTGCGATCATTCTGTTGCTCGTATTGACCAAGATATTCGAGCCCATCCGACTCGAAGAAAGCCAAATCGAGCTTCAAGGACTGATAGTGCGCTACCAGCAGGAGCTCAACGAAATTATCGGCGAGACCGAAGTTGTACAGCGCGAACGCTCATCGACGATCGAGCGCGTCGACGAGGACGAAACCCAGATCGCGTCGCTCGAGAGCGAGCTCACCCGCATTCGAGCCCAGTTTCTCGCGACCGAGGACGATGCAGATATCTCCGCGGAGCTGGCTGGGCGTCTGGCCGAGGCCAAGCAGCGCCTGACCGAAGAAATGCAACGGCTGCTTGCGGACTATCGGCCTGATCCTACCGAGTACAAGGTGGGAGGCATTCCGGTCGACAGCGAGTACATCATCTTCATCATCGACACGTCGGGCAGTATGCAACGCTACGCATGGAACCGCGTACAGCAGCAGATTCGCGAGACGCTCGAGGTCTATCCACAGGTCAAGGGTATTCAGGTGTTCAACGACATGGGCGAGTACATGTTCAAGAGCTACCGCAACGAATGGATACCCGATACGCAGGGACGTCGTGACGCGATCATCGATGCGCTTCGCAACTGGCAGGCGTTTTCCAATTCCAGTCCGCGCGAGGGCATTCTCGAAGCGATCGACACGTTCTACGATCCGACGAAGAAGATCAGCCTCTACGTCTATAGCGACGACTTCGCGTCTGGCTCGATTAATGCAGTCGTCCGCGAGGTCGATCGTCGCAATGCGCTCGGCGCGGATGGCCAGCGGCGCGTGCGCATTCACGCGGTCGCGTTTCCGGTCTACTACGAAGTGACGAACGGTGAACTATTGTCGTCGGCGCGCTTCGCCGTTCTCATGCGAGTACTCTGCCAGCGTAACGGCGGAACCTTCGTCGCGTTGCCGTCCCTCCGCGGTTAGCGCGGCGGTCAACGGACGACCCCCGATAGCTCCGGCATCACCGGTCGACGGTTAGCGGAGTCCCAGGGGGCCGGTCGACGTGTCGGTTGATGGTCGGGCCCGGACAGCTTGCTCGTTCAGGTCACCTCAAAGAGCGCCCTGTCACGGTCAATCCGGTCGAGCCCGACGGCACGTCGGTCCCTTTTTGCAAAGGGACCGATGCCCTCATGCACGCCGCCGGCGTGCGGGGCTCGCACGACTCGCCTCCCGGCTCGGGTGCGAGTGCTCGCTCCCGTCTCGCCCTGACGGGGTCAGACCAGAAGGTCTGACCTCCGTCAGCTAATCCCGCGGCCGGGGCGTTCTCTCGGCGCACCGCCTGAAAGGGCTTCGACCGGATTAACCGCACCAGGACGCATGGCGTCACCGCCGTTCGCAACGCCGCAGTGACCGGCAGAGGAGGGCCCGGGGTGTCCGTCGAGCGTCGTAGACGAGGAGCGTGCCATGGACGGCAGTTGAGCGACGAGGACACGATTCGAGGCGAGACACGGACGTCGAGCCGAGATTAAGTGAGACGGACTCTCCGGGCCCGACCATAACCGCTACCCAGTCGCGACCGGCCCCTTGCGACTACCGTAAGCGCCCTTTCCGCAGACGGGCACTCCGGGCCCGATCTCTAATCGCTTCGCCGCCAGATTTCGTCAGAATCGATAACCGTCCCGCCTGAATCGCGCACAGGGTTGCCAGAGGGCGGCGCTTCAATGTGGTCGTGGGTATCACGAATCACCAAGCAAGGAGCGTAATCATGAAAAAGATCATTGTTGCTGTTATCGCAACGACATTTACTGGCGCGGCATGGGCTGCCGACACAGCGGAGTCTCGCAAGTTCGAGCATATCGGTCTCGGTTCCGGTGCCATCATCGGCGCCGCGGCCGGCGGTCCGATCGGCTTGCTTCTCGGTGCGGCCGCCGGAATCTGGGTCGGCGATCGCTTTGACGAAGAAACCACTGCAAGCGCCGAGTTCGAACAGCGCTGGGGCGAAGCGCGTGCGCAGGTCGACAGTCTCAACGGGCTGGTCGAGACGAACGAACGGCAGATTGCGATGCTCGAAGCACGCAATCTACAGGACGCTCGCGCCATCCGCGACGCCGTTCAGGAGGCCCTGGACGTTCACATTCTTTTCAAGACCGACGAAACGGAAGTTTCAGGCGAGACGCAGCAGCGCCTGGCGCGATTGGCGAGTCTCGTCGCTCGAATGGAAGGAATGTCCGTTCAGGTGGGCGGTTTCGCGGATGCGCGCGGCGACGCCGAGCATAACGCCGGGCTTTCGGCGCAACGTGCGGCTAATGTGAGGCAGACGTTAATTGATGCCGGCGTTCCTGCCAACCGAATCACCGTCGATGCTTACGGTGAGCAACGTTCCTCAGCCAGTGAAGAGGATCTCGACTCGCTGGCGTTCGACCGCCGTGTGCAGCTGACCTTGATACCTACGGGTTCCTCCGAGCGGGTTGCGCGCGAGTAACCGAAGAAGGTCCGTCAGGGTAGCGGGCGCCGGTGGCAATCGTGCCACCGGCGCACCGTTTTTTCCGCATCGATAGCGCTACAAACCCCTCATGACGAAGTCCCATCGCGACGTCGCCTGCTCGATTATCGCGGCCAGGTCTTCAGCGAGCAGATAGCCGTCTTCGATCTGACTCATCGCAGCATCTGCGACCCGATCCAGGTATCTGTCGCGATTCCCATAGAGATCGTCGATAGATAGCCGCGGGTCGCCGCGAGCCGCGCGCTCCGCATCGGTCTTCGGGAACGGGATCAACATGCCGACGCCCGAGTCCGGGTTCGTCGGCAGCCATCCGGTATAGGTTGCGAGCGGGACCATCAACTCCGGTGATCGCAGTCCGTCGATCTCGTTCCCGTAGGCGTCGACCTGTGGAACGAGGAACGGATACGCGTGGCCGAGCTTCGGCGGTTCCTGCGTGATGACGCCTTTCGATGCAAGATCGGATCCGTGGTCGAGTGCGTAGGCGATGCTGACGTCGGCCAGGAGGTCCACGCCGGGAATTTTCGGGAAGGACAATTCGTCGAATTCGACGAGCGTTCCGGATGCGAGCTTCGAATAGCGACTGGGCGGCGGTTCGACGGCGTCCGTGATCCATCGATCGAGAGCGACCAGGAGCCCGCGCAAATGCCAGGCGTAATCGTTGGGATTGGGCAGCTGCGGCAAGTCTTCATCCGCCGGCGGGAACGCTGCCGGCCCGTGCTGCGTACCAGAGAAATGATAGCTACGGACGTTATCCGGCAAAACCAGATCGTGCTCTCCGTCAATCGATGTATGTGTGAGTGCGCTGATCGATCGCCAGTACTCGGTTGACGAATTGGTGTAGAAGATCTTCGGCATCGACTGCGGCGAAATATTGGCCAGCAACCCGTCCTCGCGTCCTGTTGCCGGGTCCTTTTGTATCGTGTCCGCAAACGGGAATACCCGGTTCGGATACTGATAAGCGCCGCCCGGGGCGCGCGACGCTTGTGCGAAGCGCTGGTTGAAACTTCCGCGAGCGGCGCCGCCAATATGCGGGATGAGGCCGTCGAAAACGATTCGCTGCCGTTCGTCTTCGTTAAAGCCGTCATAAAGAAATGTACGCAGCAGCCGTCCGCTCTGTGACGATCCATACGCGATCGCACGGTCGAGTGCGCCGGCTGGTATCCCGAGTTCCTCGGAGCCTTCGTATTTCAGCAGCGATATCGCGTCACGAATTGCGGCAAGACCCAGGCCGGCGATCGGTGGATTTTCGGCGACGTAGACGACTTCGTAGATCTTGCCCGGTTCGAATCCCGACTCGAGATAGGCCGAGGTCGGATCGCGGACCACGTCGCCGTTCTCGAGCTTCGCGAACTGCCACTGCGAACGCGGGAGCACGCGACGCTCGCCGGCCGGTTTATCGCGAACCGTCATGACGTTGCGCGGATCGTCCGGATCGGCGGCCGCATAGGGCACGTGCCCGCGATCGCCGAGGGAGCGCGAGTACTCGGTCGAAGAGACGAGAATATCGCTTCTGACGAGACCTTCGATCGGCTCGCCGTTGTTCATCGCGACCGGTGGGTCGACGCGCATGATCCCGGGCGTTCGCGGCGTATCGTGCTGCCAACCAACCCAGAGAATCGAGTAGCCCTGGCGCAGCAGGAAGCCATCGCCCATTGCTACGCTCGAGACCGGCTCGCTGGAGCCAACGGCGCGATTGAAACGGCTAAGGGCGCCTTTCCGACCCCGATTGACGACTTCGAAAAATACGGCGCCGTTCCCGGCTTCGACATCCGACGGTCTTATCAGATAGAAGTCTGCGGAGAACTCCACCCGGCCTGCGGCGTTGGTCGGTGCGAACTCAATGTCGCGGACGGTGCGGTTGGCTTCGGGATCGATTGCGTAGTGCAGGGTTCCCGCGATCCGCTCGAAGGATCCGGCCTCCGCGAAAGCTTCGCCGTCGGCGACCGGGTCGATGGTGTCGACATCGACGCGTATTACTTCGGCTGACACCGAAATCGTTGCGAAAACGAGAGAAAAAAGGACGGCTCTGGTGTTCATTGGCTCCCCCTTTGCGGACGCTCGAATCCTGATTCTACCCAGATCTTGCGGGACCCGTGCGGCAGCGGGTCAGCCTGGCATTTCGAGTCCGCCATTCCCGATCCAGTTCTTCGACGAGGCGACAGCGATATATTGCGAATCGAGGAGTCCGATCTGACGCGAGTCATTCGCACGCCAGGTTATGGGAAAAGTCGGGTAGAATCAGACGACTAACTAAAACTGAGAGCCGAAAATGAAGCTATCGGGGGAGCGTGGGAAAGTCAGGATATCGCAGCTCGCGGCGCTGGGGCTGCTATCGAGCTTCAGTTCGTGGGCGCCTGCGCACCATTCCCACACCAACTTTCTAACGACCGAATACGTTCATCTCGCGGGTGTCGTTCGCGAGATGCACTGGATGAATCCGCACACCTGGATCTACCTCGAAGTCGTCGACGATAATGGCGACGCGACGCTCTGGGTGCTGGAGGGTGCGAGTCCCGCGGAACTCATGCGCGATGGCTGGACTCCCGACAGTGTGCAGGAAGGCGATAACATATCGGTCCGGTGTCACCAGCTCCGCGACGGTTCGAACGGTTGCCTGCTCGGATACCTGACTCCCGAAGGCGGCGTTGAAAAAGAATTCGACTAGACGGGGTAGTACGTGTGCGTTTTAAAAAGTGGCTAGCGTTATCTTGCTTGCTTCTCCTCGCCGGGCCCTCCTACGGACAGCGCTGGATAGAATATCTCGATCGGTCACAGTTCTTCGGTATTAACTTACCCGGAGCGCCCGACGTCGAGGAAATCGGCTATACGTCCGGTACGGGCGCGGTCTTCCCGGCACGACTCTACGCGGCCCGGGACGGTGACAGTCTGTACAAGGTAACGGTCGTCGATTTTACCGATGCGGAGAGAATTCACGCCGAGCGTGACGATCGGACGTCGGCTTCCAGCGGTGAATGGCTCAAGGACGTTCGCGGATCCGTTGCCCATGCCGCCTGGAACTTTCGCAAGCGCGGCGGAGAAGTCACTTACGATGCGTGGTCTGACATCGAGCGCGTCGAAGGTCATCAGTTACAGATCACGAACGAAGACCAGTCCCGAACGTTCGTCGGCATCTATCTTCACAACGGCAGGCTTCACATCCTGGAAGCCACCGTGCCGCCCGGCTGGCCTCCGCCAATGCATTTTCAGCAGTCGCTCCGGTTCTTTGACGAAGACGGCGTGCGCGTGCGTTACGATCTCGACATTAACGGTAATACAACGCGCATTCCCGGATCATACGAGTACGATGGCGGGCGATCTGAAGTGATCGAAACGGAAGCGAACTGATGCTGAAGCTATTCGCTGCGATTCTCGCGAGTTTCGTACTTCTGATTTCTTTCTCCGCGGTTGCGCAGACGCCGACGCCCGGAGATTTCCCCGAATTCGATCCGCCGCGAATGGCGGACGGGCATCCGGATCTCAACGGCATCTGGCAGGCAATCACTACGGCGAACTGGGACATCGAAGCCCATGGCGCTGCGCCCGGGCCGCTAAACGACGTTTTGGGCGCATGGGGCGCGCAGCCAGCCGGCCTCAGCATCATCGAGGGCGGCACGATCCCCTATCAGCCGCGGGCGCTCGACCGTCGTCGCGAGCGCTTCGAGACGCGCACGACGGTATCCGTGCCCGGCGATGGCGTCGACCCGCCACTGGGCGACCCGGAGCTCAAGTGCTGGATGACGGGCGTACCGCGTTCGATGTACATGCCGTATCCCTTCCAGCTCGTCCAGACGCCGGAGTCCGTGCTGTTTGCGCATGAGTTCAATGGGACGTCACGAATCGTGCGCATGAACTGGGATGAGCCGACGCCCGTCAGTAATACATTTTTCATGGGTTGGTCGCGCGGCGAGTGGGACGGAGACACGCTCGTTATCGACGTAACCGGTCTCAATGAGGACAATTGGCTCGATCGCGCCGGAAACTACTACAGCGAGAACGTGCACATCACCGAGCGATTGACGCTCGTCAGCCCCTACCATCTCATGTACGAGGCGACCATCGAGGATCCGACTGTTTATACACGGCCGTGGACGATTCGTCTGCCGCTCTATCGGCGCATGGAGCAGCATGCGCAAGTTATGGAGTTTAAATGTCAGCCGTTCGTCGAAGAGTTATTGTATGGCCAGTTCACCAGACAGGATGCCGAATAGAGGCAAAATCGAGGTATGTGGCGGGTGAAACAATCGATTCGAAATAGCATTTTGTTCGTTATGGCGGGTCTTGTCGCGAACGGGTCTTTTTCACAATCTGCGGATGATTCCTGGACGCCACCCCGAACGCCGTGGGGCGATCCGGATCTGCAGGGGATCTATAACTACAGCACCGTGACACCGCTCGAGCGGCCGAACGAGTTTGGCGGGCAAACCATGCTCTCCGATGAGATCGTCGGTGAGCTCGAGCAGGATTTCGCGGCGAACATGGACCAGGACCGGCGCGACGGCGGGAACGCGGCGGACGTTGCCAGAAACTACAACGAAGTCTGGGCAGACGAGCGGCGAATGGAATTTACTGACGACCGGAGAACGTCGTTGATCGTCGATCCGCCGGACGGCAGATTTCCTCCGCGAGTCGAGCGCGAACTTACGGCTGAGGATCTCGAGCGTCAACGAGAGGCCGAGTTGTCTCTGAAACGATTCACGCAGGGATTCCATGCGAGCTATCACGATGGCGATGTCGGCAACCGCTGCATCATTCGCCGGCGCAACGAAGGCGGTGGCCATCCTTACCTCCCGGCGCTGTACGCCAACGTTGCGCAGATTTTTCAATCGCCGGGATATGTCGTGATTTATGCCGAGATGATCCATCATGCACGAATCATTCCGGTCAACGGCCGACCGCATCTGCCGGATAACATCGAGACCTGGCTAGGAAATCCGATCGGGCATTGGGAAGGGGATACGCTCGTAATCCGGACAACCAATTTTCTAACGCGCGAAGATATCGGCCGAACCAAAGTCGTGTTCGGCAATGCGAATCCGGCCACGTTCCAGATCGAAGAGCGCTTTACTCGAACCGGCCCGACTACGCTCGAGTACGAAGTTACCATGTCCGATCCGGAAACATGGGCGGTGCCGTTTACGATACGAGTACCGTGGAACGAGACGGATGAGCAGATCTACGAGTACCAGTGCCAGGAACTGAACTACGATCTTTACTATTGGCTTAGCGGGGCTCGTGAGCGTGAGGCTCGAGGTGAGAGGTTTGATCCCGATGCACAGTAAACACCCTTCTGTCAGGCTGGGTATCTTGTTCGCGGCGCTCGGCGCGTCGTTTAGCGTGCACGCGCACCATGCGTTTGCCGCGAACTTTGATGCGAACAGACCCGTTCGTTTCGAGGCAGTCATCACGAAGATGGAGTGGATCAATCCCCATGCCTGGATCACCGTCGAAGTTACCCATGATGACGGTAGCGTCGAGGAATGGATGATCGAGGCCGGTTCACCCAACATGTTGTTCCGGCGCGGTATCAACCAGAACACCGTGCAGCCCGGAATGCGCGTGATCGTCGACGGCTATCAGGCACGAAACGGTGCCCGTCGGGCCAACGGGCGCGACCTGACCTTGCCCGATGGCACCAAGCTCTTTCTCAGTGGCGCTCCCGATGCGCCGGGTGCACCGCCTTAGTTCCGATTTCGCCGGAGCCAGAATTCGTCAGAATCCGGCCACGCGCAATCCACAATCGTTGCGCATGCTGGTCGCATGCAAAAACCCTGGATTCGGCCATTAATCGAGAAGTTGTTGCGTTTTTCAATTATGATTTTCCCGGTCCGGGATCATGGAACGTCCGGCACATATGCGAGGCGATTGGCGCTCATGGATGTAATTCGAATCGCGGCTGCCCTGATTACGTTGGGATTGCTCTCGACGCTCGGTTGCAGTACTGCGCCGCCGCATTCCCAGGCGAACCTCTGCAGCATTTTCGATCAGTATCCCGAGTGGTACGACGCGGCAAAGGCCGCCGAGAACCGCTGGGGCACGCCGACGCATATACTGATGTCGTTCGTACGTCAGGAATCGGCCTTCAACGAGGATGCCAAGCCGCCGCGCAATTGGTTTCTGTTCGTGCCGCTGCCACGCGGTTCGTCAGCTGAGGGCTATGCGCAGGCGCAGGACCCGGCGTGGGACGAATATCAGGAAGAGAATGGCGGCTTGTTCAGAAGTCGCTCCGATATGAAGGATGCACTCGACTTCATCGGCTGGTACAACCACAAGAGTAACGATAGCCTCGGCATCTCCAAGTGGGACCCGAAGAATCTGTATCTGGCCTACCACGAAGGGCGCGGCGGTTACGCGCGAGGCAGTTACGCCAGCAAACCCGAAGTCGTTCGTGTCGCTGAAAACGTCGACCGGCTAGCGCGCGACTACGGCGCGCAGCTGCGACAGTGCGAAGCACGGTTCCAGTGCCGGCGCTGGTATCAGGTCGGGCCGTTCTGTTCCGCCTAGCGTCTGCGCGGGTCGAGATCCAGCTTTATAATCGCTCCCCTGTCCAGCTGCTTGCGCACCGGCGTCGACCGGAAAAGGGGGAGCGATGAAATTTCTATCAGCGGCGGGTGCCGTCGCAGTGGCTCTGCTCGCGGCGGGGCCGATCGTGCTCGCGCAGACTGCGCCGGTCTACTTCGCCGATCCGACCTGGCCAAAGTCCTTGCCCAACAACTGGAAATTCGGCGGCATAACCGGCCTGGCAATCGACGCCGATGACAATATCTGGGTCTTGAACCGCCCCAACGACCTGTCGGACATCGAGCTGTTGGCTGAACTGGACCCGCCCGTTTCCGAGTGCTGCGTTCGTCCGCCGGCGATGATCCATCTGGATCAGCGCGGCAGTGTCATCGGTTCGTTCGATGCCGTTCAGGGCCACGGCATGGACGTCGACGACGATGGTTTCGTTTATATCGGTCAGGATACGGTGCGTAAGTACGATCCGTCCACGGGTCGTATCGTTGCCGAAATCGCGCGTACTCCCGAGCGGGAAGGAGGCGGTCGCGTCGGGTTGCCGCCGCCGGTCGAGCGTGTCCCGGGAGTTGGCACGCTCGAGCACGCCGATGTGTTCATGCCGTCGCCGCCCGATGATCCGGACGAGGAGGCGGCTGAAGCCGAGGCCGCTGCGATCTTTCGCGCGAAGTATCCGCCGGATATGCCGATGATCGTCGGCGGGCTCGAGGAGATTCGTATCGTGGAGGCCGACAGCGAGATTTACGTTGCGGACAACTACCTCGGCGGACGTGTGCTGGTGTTCGACCTCGAGAGTCTAGAGTTCAAGCGTGGCTGGGGCGCTTATGGCAGACCGCTTGCCGACATCAGCGTCGACGATGCCGACCACGCCTACGCACCGAACGGTCCCATGCCCAGGGATTTCTCGGGTCATCTGACGCTCAACGTGTCCGATGACGGGCTCGTCTACGCGGCGGACAGGAACGCAAACCGTATTCATGTAATGACGAAGGACGGTCAGTTTCTCAAGGAATTCGTGCTTGCGCCGGGTACCGGGGGTGGCGGTTCGACCGGCGGCGTCGCGTTCTCGCATGATCCCGGGCAACGATTTCTTTTCATCTCGGATCGTATGAACAACAAGGTCTGGTTTCTCGATCGGGACAGCGGAGAACCCGTCGGCTCGATCGGCTCGATGGGAGAGAACGGCGGTCAGTTTCTCGGTCTGCATATGATTGCAGTCGACAGCGAGGGCAACATCTACACGGGTGAAGTCGACTCGTTCCGCGTCCAGCGTTTTGTGCCGGCCGACAGCCCTCGCGGGAGGCTGCTGGAGCAGCTGGCGGAGCTCTAAAGCGTACGAGCCGAAGAATTCCGATCGTACCTCTTCGCCGGGCCGCGTTCGAACGGATATTGGCAGTGTAGAATGGGCAGGAACGAGAATCCGGATAAAAGCTCGATGACGAGACTGCTGCCCCTGCTTTTCGCCCTCATCGCGACGCCTCTGGCGCTGAATGCACATCACTCGCAGGCGGAATACGATCGCGACTCGATCGTTGAATTCGAGGCTGAACTCATTGATGTGCGCTGGCGCAACCCGCACGTCATGATTACCGTTCGCGCCGAGGGCGAAGACGGTCTGCTGCATGACTGGGAGCTGGAATCCGGTGCTGTCTACGGCATGCAGCGTACCGGCCTCGACAGCAGCGCGATGCCGGAGCTCGGACCGGTCACCGTCGCCGGCTGGCCTTCCACGACGCGTGCGCACGCAATGCGGGTTACTAACCTGCTCCGCCCGGACGGCGTGGAGCTGGTCTTCCCCGGCGCCGCGCCGAACCGCTGGACGAGTGACGCAATCGGCGGCCAGCTAGTCGACGCGCGCGTCGATCGTGCGGATCTGGGCCTGTACCGGATCTGGAGCGTTCCGGACCCGGGCCGCTTCTCCGCCACGCTGGATCAGTCGGAGATTCTGCTGACGGCTGCGGCGCAGGCCGAATACGATTCAGGCCTGGAGTTCGACCCCTGCGAGCCGCAGGGCATGCCGTCGATCATGCAGAATCCGCTACCGGTTCAGTTCGTCGAGAGTGGCGACAGAATTGAGCTCAGAATGAGGACTTATGGCGTCGTCAGAACCATCCATCTGAACGAAGACGCGACTGCTGTCGATGTTGCCGCGTCGAAGTATGGACATTCCACAGGGCGGATCGACGGCGATACGCTCGAGGTCAGAACCACGCGTATCAATTGGCCTTATTTCGATGACAACGCGATCCCGCAGTCCGAGAGCGTCGAAGTCCACGAGACGTTTACACTAACCGATAACGGCACGCGGCTGGCCTACCGCCAGACCGTTACCGACCCCGAGGCCTTCCGGCAGCCAATCGTTACAACCTGGGACTGGATCGATATCGACGAATCCGAACTCGGGCTTACACAGTGCGAGCAATGAGGATTGGTTTGGCAGACAGGCAGGAATCTACTCTCCGTTTAGAGAAAAGAAAATGAAAATCAGTTTGTATGCAGGTATGACGAAAAGTATCCCGGCGGCTGTTGCGGCGTGCTCTTTGCTGATGATTGCGAATCCCGCGCAAGCGCAGTTTGGAGCCTTTCAAGTGCCGCAAGACGACTTCACCTGGACCTGGGGAGGTCGCAGGAATTCGCGCGACTTCGAAGATATTTCAGTCGTCGGCAGCGACGCCGGATTTCGGTGTTCGCTCGACGTGAAACTCAGAGTCGGGTCACGCCTGACGCGTATGGACACGCGCAGTATCGAGAGCGATCTCCGAGGGGCAGTCAACTTCATCCAGTCCGTTAACTACCAGATGAATGATCTGGACGCACGGCGTGAAATCGACTGGGCCGTTCTCGAGTGCGAGAAGCCGCAGCGCCGGGAACGCGAACCGGATCGCGAACAGGAAGAAGACAATTAAGGGCTTGCCGTGACTGAGTTCACAGTGCCCGAAGGGCTCGAGCACGTCGACTACTACAAGTCGCCGCGCGACGATCGGATCGTCGCGATTCATATCCGTGCCGAATTCGACGAGTTCGAGAAGTATCCCCCATTCATCGATTCGGAAGAGGAACGCGAACACCTGCGCAAGGCCTACAAGGTCGATCCCGAGTCCGAACGCCGCAACAAGGCGCATATCACCGACGATGCCTGGCCGCTTCAGGTCATCATGCTCAACCGTGATCCCGGCGGCACGACCTCGGCGCACTATCACGTGCCTGATACGCCATTGCCGGATCATCCGACTCGCCATCAGATACTGCTTTGCCAGCGGGGTAGCGCGCGTATCGGCGTCTACACGACTGAGGGCGACTTCCTCGGTGACGTGATGCTCAGGCCCCACGACCTGATCCTCATGCTGGAAGGTCACGAGGTCGAGTTTCTCGAGAAGGGTACCCGTCTGATCGAGATTAAGCAGGGACCGTTCCCGGTCACCGACGAAGCGGACAAAGTCGATCTGCAAGACAAGGTCGCTGCGCGATGAAACTCGCCATGTTCCGGGTCGACACGCCGGTCGGCCCGTTCCGTCGTTTCGGTATCGTGACGCTGGACGGCGATTCGGGCGATACGATCGAGAACGCGCGTAATAACGCCGGGTATCTGATCGATGCGAATTTCGCGTTTGCAGCTATGGAAGCGGATTGGGGCAGGCTCAATGCCGGCGAGCGTGCCGCCGCGTTCTGTCCTCCCGATCTGCAGGCTTATGCGGAACTCTACGGTACCGATCTCTCGATACTTGCCGACGTCTCGGCGTGGGCCGGGGAGCGCGACGGGATTCTCGGCCCGCAGGGTGAGACCGTTCGCTGGGCGCTGTCCGACGTTGCGCTCGTTTCACCAATCACGCGCATCCCTGTTCTCCGCGATTTCGCGGCGTTCGAAGATCACCTCGAGAATACTTTTGGCAAGATGGGTCTCTCGATTCCACCCGCCTGGTATCAACAGCCGACGGCATTCAAAGGCAACTCAACGACGATCTTCGGGCACGACTCGACGGTTCCGTGGCCGCGCTATACACAGAAACTCGACTACGAACTGGAGCTTGCAGCGGTCATCGGCAGCCCGACAGAGAACGTCGACATCGATCAGGCGGCTGACGCGATTTTCGGTTATACGCTGCTTAATGATTTTTCGGCGCGCGATACTCAGCGCGGCGAAATGAATGTCTCGACCGGGCCTTACAAGGGTAAGGACTTCGCCTGGGGTCTCGGTCCGTGGATTGTCACCGCCGATGAATTCGGCGATCCGGCAACGCTCGAAATGGCGGTTCGGGTCGACGGTGAGATCTGGGCAAGATCGACGCCGGGACCGATGCACTGGAGCTTTCCCGAAGTGATTGCCTATACATCTCAGGACGAACGCCTGGCGGTCGGTGAGGTGCTGGGCTCGGGGACGGTGAATTCCGGGTGCGGGTTCGAGATCGACCGCTGGATCAAGCCCGGCGCGACCGTAGAGCTCGAAGCCGACAAGATCGGTGTACTGCGGCACCACATCGCGCATCCGGAGGGCGCCCCGATTCGCTGGAGAAGATCAGCGTAAGATTCTGATAAATAATAAGGAATTGGACCACTTTCGGGGCACATCGGGAAGCGTTTGGACACCGCAGTTGCGCGCCGGTATCGTGTCCGTAGCACAACATACAGGCGGGGGTTGAGCGTGAATAAAGTCTTTTTGACGCTTCTGGTTGCGAGTGCGATTGCCGCAAATTTCTCGACGTCATTCGCCCACCACTCGTTTAACTCGCAGCTGACAGCAGAAGGCGAGGAGGTCATCGACGTCGTCACGGGGGCCGTCAGGGTTCTTCGTATTCTCAATCCGCACAGCGCATTAATCGTCAATGTGCCGAACGGGTCGGGTGGTGAAGATGGCTGGCTGATGGAGATCAGTCCGGCCACTCAGCTTGCCCGCGAAGGGTGGACGGACGATATGGTGAGTCCGGGTGATACGGTCAGCGTCTCGTTCTTCGTATCGCAAACGCCTAATCGCGGCCGGCTTCGCGCGCTGCTGATCCATGGAGAAACTGCCGATGAGCCTGATGAACTCTTTGTCTCCTACGGAATTCGCGGCAACACGCCCGTAATGCGCAGGCTCCGAGAACGATTGCCTGTCTGCGGACGAATCGACGCGAGTTACCAGCGCACCGAATGTTTTGTAATCGACGACGACGCCATGGCTGCGCTCGATGCTGAGTTTCCCGCGCCTATGGGATACGTCGTACCCTAGTTCGAGCTTTGGGTGCCACTTCAATGGGGAGAACGACGATGAGAGCGCTTTGTTCAGCGATCATTTTCGGCTTTCTGTCGCCAGTCGCGAACGGACAGGAACTGCACCCTGACTTTTCCGGCGTCTATATGCCGCCGGTCTTCGTCGGATCGCCGACACTGATCGTACCCGACGTGTATCCATTGACCGCCGCGGGCCGACAGCACGTCGATTCCTACAGCGAGTTCGACGAACAGCGACAGGCCAACGACTGTACGCCCGAGTCCATGCCGGGCGTCCTCTGGCTCGGGGCCGCCATGGAGCTTTCGTTTGAGGATGGCGTTCCGGTATTCCACTACGAACGCGGCGGCACGGTTCGTACGATAGCGATGAACGCGAACGCACCGGCGGCTCAGCCTGCTTCTGCGCTCGGCTACTCCAGCGGCTCCTGGGAGGATGAAACGCTCGTTATCGAAACGACCCGTCTGAATGGCGGTACGTTGGTCAACAATCGCGCCCATCCCGTTAGCTCGGAAGCAAAATTGATCGAGCGCTACTGGCGCAGTTCCGGCAGCAACGACCTGAATCTCGAGCTCACGGTCGACGATCCCGTTTACTACACCGAGCCGTTCACAATGTCGCGGACGCTCGTCTATTCACCTGACGATGCGCTGCAAGAGTGGGTTTGTGTGAACCTGGGGTCCCGAGATGAGGCGCCCGATATCGACGAGCTAACACGAATGCTGGAAGCGCTGTAGCGTGACTACGATAAATCGAAACCGGGCGGCGCTCCTCGCGGTAGTTGGCTGCGGATTGCTGACGTTACGCGCCTCGGCGCAGACTCCGCCTCCATCTGCGTTGGTCAATCAACGCTCGGCAGATACGGTTGAAGCCGCCCGCGCCGCGTCGCCTCATACGCCGGACGAAACTTTCGCCTATTTCGAAGACGAAGCCGAGCTGGCTCTGCAGCAGGCGATTGCCAGAGTCTGGGATCCGGAGCGACCCCGCGAGCCGACCGCGCGCAAGTCCTGGGGACATCCGGACATAGAGGGATACTGGGTCAGCGCGACCTATACGCCGATGGAGCGTCCCGCGGAACTCGCAGGGAAGCCGTACTACACGCCGCAGGAAGCGATTGAAACGTTTCAGCGCGCCGTCGTCGGCGATGTCGCTACCGATCCCGCGGTCGTTCACTACGACTGGACGGAATTCGGCATGGATAACTGGCAGAGTCCGATCCGGCCGAACCTCCGCACGTCGCTCATCGTTGACCCGGCGAACGGCCGCAAGCCGCCTCTCACCGCGAATGGCCGGGCGCAACACGCCGCCAACGCTCCTCGCCACACGCTGGAATCGCGAAATCTCTATGAACGCTGCATCACCGGCGACCAGGGGCCGCCGCGGGTACCGTCGACCCAGGCCGTCGGCGAGTCGCAGATCGTTCAGACGCCGAACTATGTGCTGCTCATTACGCAGGTGAACAGCGAGGTGCGAATTATTCACCTCGACAATGAACCACAGGCCTCGGACCGTATCGGCTCCTTTCTCGGCTATTCGCGCGGACACTGGGAAGGCGATACGCTCGTCGTCGAGACGACGAATTTCGGCCCGACCGCGCGGGTAAGACGAATCCAGGAGGCCGGGCCGAATTTGCACCTGGTCGAACGTTTCACCCGCGTCGAAGAGGATCTCCTCCTCTACGAAGCAACGCTGACCGATCCGACCGTGTGGGAATCGCCGTGGACCTTCGAAGTACCCTGGCCGCGAATGGATCCGCCGGGTCTTTTCGAATGGGCTTGTCACGAGAATAACTACGGCTTCATCAACGTCGTTCGCGGTGCAAAAGTCCGCGCGGCCGAGTTCGCTGCCGAACAGGAAAGCAATCAGTAATTCGGGCTTGCGCTCGATATTCAAAAGTATGGAGTTCTCTATGCGCTGTAGATCAACGAGGGTAGGGGCCGCGATTGCCGCTACTGCGATACTTGCTACTACTGAAACTATCGCGCAAGGTCCGGCGCTTCGTCGCGCAGATCTGGACGCGCCGATCAATCTCGATATCGTGCACATCGCGGGCGGGATGTACCAGGCTACGTCGAACAACCACGGCACAGCGTTCATGGTTACCGATGAGGGAATTATCCTCGCGGATCCGTTGAGCGAGGATTTTGCTCGCTGGCTGAAAGCCGAGTTCGAAACCCGGTTCGGCGTCCCGGTTCGCTATGTCGTCTACAGCCACTATCACTGGGACCATGCGTCAGGCGGCGCGATATTCGCCGACACCGCTCGCTTCGTCGGACACGAAAACATGCTGTCCTATCTCGAGCTGCCGCCCGATTCGACCACGCTCGACGATGTCGTGGGCCAATATGAACCGGTTGCGAGGCTCGATGCAGATGGTGACGGATACGTCAGCCGTGACGAGATCCCGGAAGACTTTCAGCGTTTTCCGGGTTCGCGTGAAAATCAGTTCAGCGGCTTCGACGCCAACGGCGATGGACGGATCAGTGGCGCCGAAGCTGTGCGCGGCCCGATCAGCCATGTGCATCCGCCGGATATCACCTACAGTGACGAGATCACGATCTCCCTCGGTGGCAAGCGCGTGAAACTGACCTGGGTCGGCGACATGAATCACTCGAGCGATACGAGCCTGATTACGTTTCCGGATGAGGACACGATGCTGATCGTCGATTACATTTCGGGCCGGCTGCCGAATCGCGAGATGGACTATGAACTCGGCAAGTTTGAGGAATGGATGGACGCTATCTATCTGACCGAGGACGTCGCGAAAGACTATCAGTACGTCGTCACCGGCCACGGACCTTACGGCGATTGGACGATCGTGAGTAACTGGCGCGAATACCTGGAGAAGCTTCGTGACGCCGTCGCGGCCGGTATAGACGCCGGTCAGACGCTCGAAGAGATGCAGGCTGCGATCACGATGGACGAATACAGTGATGTGGAAGGCTTCGACTGGGTCGACGAGAACGTGCTCGGCATGTATCACTTCCTGACCGACTGACAGAGGGTGCCCTAGATGACCAAGACTGATCGACTGCTGGCCTGCCTGGTCTTGTCTGCTGCTCCGTTTTTCGGAGCGTCTGCGCAGGACACGCTCGATATCTACGTGCTGGACACGGAAGGCGGCGAGTCCGTCCTGTACGTGGCGCCCGGCGGAGAGACCTTGTTGTTCGATACAGGCGGCGGTACGGAATCGTCGAATGCGCGGGACTTCAACCGCCTGCAGTCGCTTGTGCAGCAGCTGGACCTGCGCGTTCTCGATTACGTGATCATCTCGCACAATCATCGGGATCATGTCGGCAATGCCGGAAATCTCGTGAATCTCGGTATTCGCAATATCCGCCAGTTCATCGATCACGGACCCTACACGACCGAGCCGCAGCCGGAGCAACGGATCCGCTTCGAAGAATATCTTGCGATTCGCAATGTAGCGAAAGCGCATACCGCCGTGCCCGGGGAAGTGTTCGCCCTCGGTGACGTCGAGATCTATATCGTCGCGTCCTCGGGAAACGAGATCGGTGACCCGATTCCCGGAGTTCGAAGCGCACGCAACGACCTCTGCGCGAACCATGTGCCGAAAGCCGATTTTCGCGGCGTAGAGAACGATGAGGTTGTCGGTATTCGAATTCGCTATGGCGACTTCACGATGCTCGAACTCAGCGACATGACCTGGAATCAGGAGCAGAGACTCGTTTGCCCGAATAATCTGCTCGGAACGGTTGACGCTTATCACACGTCGGGTCACGGGGATCACTGGGGATCGAATCCCGTTTTCGTTCATGCCGTGCAACCGCGGGTTGCGTTCATGAACAACGCGGCGGTCAAGGGCGGGCATGCCGATACTTTCGAGACGCTGCGAAGTTCGCCGGGTTTCGAAGACGTCTGGCAGGCGCACTTCTCAACGCGGAACGCCCAGCCTGGCGACAATTCTCCGGAAGACTACATCGCGAATCTCGAAGCCACGCCCGGTCACATCGGGCACTACATCAAGATCTCGGCGCGCGCCGACGGCAGTTTCTCCGTGATGAATTCTCGTAACGGCTTCGAGAAGCCCTACAGCGCGAAATAGCGTCCGCCTGCCAAAGCGGCGGTCACTCGCGGATCACTGCTGGAGCGATCCCAGGACTTCCTGCAACATGGCGCGCGCGTCAGCACTCGTCGGGCCATCATGGGCTTGCGGCCCCGGAAAAGCGCGCGGCTCCATCGCGTCCGCGCTCGCGTCGTTATACGCGACTTTGTTCTGGTACTCATCCAGTTGCTCTTCGAGGAAACGATTCGCATAGATCCAGTAGGGGATCGCTTCTTCTTCCAGGTAGCGTCGTTCTGCCCAGAGATTAAGAACGAGATTGTTGTGTTCTTCCATCGTCAAATTTTCGTCGCGATAGCCGTCATCGTACTTATCGAGTTCGGAGTCGAGATAGTCGTGACGACTTCGTGCCGATGCGAGTTCGGATTCTGCGGAAGCGACGGCGGAAGTGAACGCGTGAAGATCGAGGCCTCTGTTGTAAGCTGCCAAAAATTCCTGTTCGTTATGAGCCGAGCAAACGCCGTTGTAGGATTGCCCGGCTTCGCCCAGGCTGTACGCCGTGTCTGCCGTGCAGTACTGTCCGAGCCCGGCATTTCGACCATCCTCGTAGGTACTACGGTCCATGACGTAGCCGTGCTCCATACAAGCGCTTCCGCGCCGTTCGGCAAGCGCCAGAGTTTCTCCGCGAGAGCCGTCCTGGAAGCCCAGCGATCGCCAATCAGCAGTCGCGCACTGATCGGCCGACATCGTCGCGCAGCCCGAGAAGATCGTTGTGACGAGAACCAGCAGAGCTCGATAAAGCATGCAATGCACCCCGATATCGGTAGTCCGGATGCCCACGGTAGCAGCGACTCCGGGATATCGGCGTGACGCGGTTCTCAAACCCTTCCGATTCGGGCGTTGGTCCTTATACTAGGTATAAAGAATATCGCCCGGGGAACATTCGATGACCATACGCCCGAAGCTGCTCGGCCTTGCCGCATGCTCGATGCTTTTCGCCAGCGCGTTCGCGCACCATTCACGCGTCGAGTACAACCGTGGAGAGATGTACGAATTCGAGGGTGAAGTTGTCCGCGTCGTGTGGCGCAGCCCGCACGTCATGTATACGGTCCGCGAGCAAACGGCGGACGGACCCAAAGACTGGGTGCTCGAGGGCCCCGGTGCGGGAACGCTGATTCATGAGGGACTCGTCGACGGTCATGTCGCGGTCGGCGATCAGGTCATGGCGGCCGGTCAGCGCTCCAGTCGTCGAGATGACTGGTTGAGGCTCGCCAACATCATGCCGCCTGGCGGCCCCGAGCTCGTATTCGCCGGTGGGCCGCGTTGGTCCGACGACGCGATCGGCGGCGATAGCGACGCGCCCGAGCCGGCGCACACCGCGGAGGCGGCCGAACCCGAAGGTATCTATCGAGTCTGGGTATGGAGGGGCGGCACGCCTTACGACGTCCCCGAGCAGCCGCCGCTTCAGCCCGATGCGCTTGCCGCCTATCAGGCACACGACCCGTTGCGCGACGATCCCGCGCTCGAATGCGATTTGCCGGGAATGCCCCGTGTCATGACCATCGCGGGCTCGAGACCGTTCGAGATCATCCGAGACGGCGACAACATCCGAATCCATTCGATGAACTACAACCAGATTCGCACGATTCACATGGATTCGGACGTCGATCCGGACACTGTCGCGGCGAGCAAGCTGGGTTTTTCCCGAGGGCGCTGGGAAGGTGAATCCCTCGTTGTCGAGACGACCCGGATCAGTTGGCCGCATTTCGATCTCGTGCCCTGGTGGGGTATACCGCAGACCGAAGACCTCGAGATCGTCGAGCGGTTCACGCTCGAAGGCGACATGCTGGTTTACGATTTCTGGGCGTTCGATCCGAACACTTTTTTGGAGCCTATCGACCGGCCTCGCGCGCTGGTCTGGAGCTGGGAGCCCGGGCTCGAAGTCACCGCAGACAATTGCGTGCCGTATTACGAAAACGGCTGATTGCTATTCCGGAAGTACCGCCACCGCTTCGACCTCGAGGATGAAACGAGGATCCGTTGCGAGTCGTACGATCTCGACCGACGTGCTGGCCGGGCGATGGTCAGGTCCCCAATAGCGGTTCATGACTTCGTTTATCGCGTCCTGGTTGGCGCCGATATCTCTGATGAAGCGCGTCACCTGAACCACGTGGCTGAGATCTCCGCCGGCTGCCTGCATCGTTTCCCGCAATCGCTCCATGACCTGGACTGTCTGCGTCGCAGCATCGAAGTCGAGGTGATCGAACTCTGACGGAACGTGAGGATGACTATGTGGTACGGGCGCACCCGTAATCCCGGAGAGGAAGATGATGTTGCCGCCGGTGACTCGCATGGCCGGCGTAAACGGCAGATTGGCACCCGATTCGATCTCGGTACCGGGAAGATAGACATACTCGAAGTCTGCTTCCGATGAGCCACAGCCCGACAGTGTGAGCGTGGCCGCCAACGCCAATAGCTGCGGTCGCGAGCCGAGAAGCCTGTTGATCATATCTATCCCTTTCCTGGCCGGATGATGGGTCATGGGAGCAAGTCTAGCAGTCGGGTACGGCAAACATGGATGGTCTCAAAGGTAGTTCGCTAAAAGCGGCAACAGGTCGGGTGCGTTCGTATAGCTGGACACCCGGGGCAACGTGAACACGGGAACCTGGTCTGAGAAGCGGCGGATCGCGGCCGCCGTTTCATCAAGGCTGACGGGTTGCTCTACCGACTCGTCCACGATAATGCCCGCAACCTCCCGGTCGCGGCTCCGAAGCATCCCCAGTGCCGTCAGGGTATGACTGAGCGATCCCAGGTAACCGCCCGTCACGAGCAAAACCGGCGCGTCAACGGCCTCGATCCAGTCGAGCACGGTGTGGGTGTCGTCGAGCGGCACCATGACCCCGCCGATGCCTTCGATCAGCGTGATGTCCGCCTCTCGATCCGTCGTGCAGACTTCGACGAGCGCACTGAACGGAATCGTGCGGTTCTCGCGCGCGGCCGCCATGTCGGGAGATAGCGGTTCCGTGAAGCGCCAGGGTGAAATTGCGTCGATTCGGTTCGAATCCAGCGGGTGCCCCAGCGCCGTCAGCAAAGCACCCGTGTCCGTTTCTTCGATCGCAGCGTTATCGAAACCGCTGGCAACGGGTTTCAGTGCCGCGACTCGGCGTCCGGTGGAACGGAGTTGGTGGATGAACGCACATGTGACGAAGGTCTTGCCGATCTCCGTGCCGGACGCGGTGACGAAAATCCGTGTCATACCGATTCGAGAATAGCTCGCATCGCTGTCGCGAAACGAGCCACATCGTCGTCATGGTGCGCAGCCGAGAACGTGCAGCGGAGTCGCGCTGTTCCTTCAGGCACCGTCGGCGGGCGAATCGGGACAACGAGAAAACCGGCGTCGGCCAGCCGTTTACTCGCGGCGAGCACACGATCCGCCGTTTCGAGCATTATTGGCACGATAGGGCTTTCGGCTTCCGGAAGGCCTAGTGTCTCCGTAAAGCGTCTTGCGAGCTCGAGCGGACGACGGGTCAGCTGCACGTCGGACACGATGATATCGAGCGCCGCGCTTGCTGCGGCAACGGTTCCGGGCGGCAATCCCGTTGTGTATACGAAGCTGCGTGCCCGGTTGTGCAGAAGAGCCACTACCTCACGACTCGCGCAGACATAACCGCCGTACGCACCGACGGCTTTCGAGAGTGTTCCCATCTGCAGGGGTACCGGCAGCTCGCCTGGAGGCGTCGCGTTCGAGCCGCGGCCATCACCAACGACGCCCAGACCGTGTGCATCGTCGGTCATGAGCCAGGCGTCGTGTTCGCTCGCCAGCTCCAGAAGGCTCCCGACCGGCGCCCGGTCACCGTCCATGCTGAATACCCCTTCAGTAACGAGCAGGCAGAATCGATGCGATTCGCGGTTCTGTTGTAATAGTTCAGCCGCGTGGTCGACGTTATTGTGACGAAAGATCTGCAAATCGCTGCCTGCCAGGCGGACGCCGGAATAAAGGCAGGCATGACAAAGTTCGTCGATCACTACGAGATCGCGTTTTCCGACCAGTGCCGGAATCGTGCCCAGATTCGCGAGATAGCCGCTTCCAAAGACGACGGCCGCTTCCGTGCCCTTGATTTCGGCGAGCTGCCGCTCGAGACGTTCATAGAGCGAGTGATTGCCTGTCACCAGGCGGGAAGCGCCGGCGCCCACGCCGAGGCGTTGCGTCGCCTTTACACTGGCTGCGACAACGTCGGGGTGCCGGGAGAGACCCAGGTAATCGTTGCACGCGAACGAGATCAGATCGCTGCCACTTCGCCGGTGGGTCGCGGGCCCGGTCCGGTCTGTTGTAAGGAGCTCCCGGCGCAATCGATCGGCGTCCAGGCGGGCAAGCTTTTCTCGAGCGAAACGCTGCAAAGAATCCTGGGTCAACGGTCGGGTCCCGGTCGTCGGCTGACCGGACTCTGACAAACCCGCGAGAACACGCAACTCCGGCGATAGCGCCGGTAACGCTTCATCCGGGCTCGCCTCCGATCTCGGCGAGGAGTTCTTTGGTGCGAGCGCGCATTAGCGCTTCGTCGTTGCGGGTTTCTATATTGAGCCGAAGCAGCGGCTCCGTGTTCGAGCTACGAAGATTGAACCGCCAGTCGGCAAACTCGACGCTCAAGCCGTCGAGATAGTCGACGGCGACCGCGTCGGGCGTGTATTTGACTTCAATTCGCTTGATGACCGCTTTCGCGTCGTCGACCCGTCTATTGATCTCGCCGCTGGCCGGGAATAACGCCATACGCTCGTCGACGAGTTCAGCCAGCGATTTTCCGGAACTGCTCATGATCGCGGTCACCAGGAGCCAGGGGATCATGCCGCTATCCGCGTAAGAGAAATTTCGGAAGTAGTGATGTGCGCTCATCTCACCGCCATAGGCCGCGTCGTGATCCCGCATGACCTGTTTGATGAATGCATGGCCTGATTTGCTGGCGATCGCCTTGCCGCCCGCCTGCTCGACTATTTCGAGTGTGTTCCAGGTCAGGCGCGGGTCATGGACGATGCCTTCTCCCGGCGACCGGGCCAGAAATGAGCTCGCGAGCAAGCCAACAATGTAATATCCCTCGATGAAGCGGCCATCGCCATCGAAGAAGAAACAGCGATCGTAGTCGCCGTCCCAGGCAAGTCCGAGATCGGCCCCGGATTTCCGGATGGCATCGATCGTGCTCTGGCGATTCGCCTCGATCATCGGATTCGGGACGCCATTCGGGAACGTTCCGTCTGGTTCGTGGTGCACCTTGATGAACTCGAATGGCAGGTGCGGCTCGAGCAAATCGACGATCGGGCCAGCGCCGCCGTTGCCCGCGTTGCAGACAATTTTCAGCGGCTTGAGATTGCCGGAATCGACGTACGACAGAAGATGGGAGATGTAGTCGGCCATGATGTCGACTTCGGTAACCTTACCTTTCTCATCCGTTTCGCCGAAGTCGCCTGCTTCCGCCAGGGCCCTGATCTGTTCGAGGCCCGTGTCGCCGCTGATCGGCCGCGATCCCTCGCGGACGAATTTCATACCGTTGTAATCGGGCGGATTATGGCTGGCCGTGACCATGATGCCGCCGTCCAGTTCGAGGTGGAACGTCCCGAAATAGATCAGCTCCGTACCACCGGTTCCAACGTCGACGACATCGACACCCGAGTCCGTCAATCCCCGAATAACGGCGTCGGCGAGCGCGCTGCTGGACAGCCGAATGTCACGCGCGACTGCGATACGGGAAGGATCGAGGAAAGCCGCGTACGCCCGTGCGATGAGGTAGGCGATATCCTCGTTGAGTTCTTCGGGAACGCGGCCGCGCGCGTCGTAAGCTTTGAAGCAGGTGATTTCAGTCATTGTTCGCAGACGTTAGGGACCCGCCGGGAGTATACCTAGCCTGAGCGTTCGAGACCGCAGTTCCCTGGCGGACCCGGTTGCCCCAATTCCGACGCAACCCTAGTATTGGCCCCC
Source organism: Rhodospirillaceae bacterium (assembly GCA_024638465.1). Taxonomy (GTDB): domain Bacteria; phylum Pseudomonadota; class Gammaproteobacteria; order Steroidobacterales; family Rariloculaceae; genus SMWC01. Next base: position 49,468 of record JAHEKF010000017.1, read on the forward strand.
CACTCTCGCCGGGTTACCCATGACGTCGCCGCATCTTTGGCTGCCCTATTCGCAGATGCAGACCGCACCGCTGCCGCACAAGGTCGTGCGGACGGAGGGCGTCCGTATCTATCTCGAAGACGGTCGTCGTCTCGTGGATGGCACGTCATCGTGGTGGACCGCCTGTCACGGTTATAACCATCCGCATATTCGAAGCGCGATCGTAGATCAGCTCGAGCGCCTGCCTCACGTCATGCTGGGTGGCCTGGTTCACGACCCCGTGATTCGACTCAGCGACCGCCTGGCCGCTCTGCTTCCGGGCGATCTCGATCATGTCTTCTATTCCGAGTCCGGATCGGTTGCCGTGGAGATCGCGCTGAAGATGGCAGCGCAATACTGGATCAACGCCGGAATCAGCGGAAGAACACGATTCCTTAGCTTCGAGAATGCCTATCACGGCGATACCTTCGCCGCGATGTCGGTTTGCGATCCCGAAAAGGGCATGCACCGTATGCTGAGTGGACTCCTTCCCGAGCAACTCGTTGTCAAACTGCCTCGTTCTGCCGATGACTTCGAGGAATTCGAGCGCATTCTTGCCGCAAACTCGCAGCATCTCGCGGCGCTGATCATCGAACCGCTCGTGCAGGCGGCGGCGGGTATGAAGTTCCACGATGCCGATACGCTCGCGCAGATTGTCGAGGCGGCGAGGCGTCACGATCTGTTGGTGATCTTCGACGAGATTACGACGGGCTTCGGCCGTACCGGGACGATGTTCGCCTGCGAGCAGGCAGGCGTCGTACCGGACATCATTACGCTGTCGAAAGCGCTCACGGCAGGCACCGTTCCGCTTGCGGTAACCGTCGCGCGGCGACATGTTTATGAGCGATTTCTGTCCGATTCGATCGATCAGGCACTCGTTCATGGGCCGACTTTTTGCGGCAACCCGATCGGCTGTGCCGCGGCCAATGCTTCACTCGATCTCTTCGAGTCGGAGCCGCGTCTGGAGCAGGTTGCGGCCATCGAAGATCAGCTCCTGACCGGTCTCGCGCCGTGCCGGGATCTGCCGCACGTTATTGACGTTCGGGTCAAAGGCGCGATCGGCGTTGTTCAGCTCGATGCGCAACCGGACCTGGGTGCGATGAGACAGCGCTGCGTGGAAGAAGGCATCTGGGCCAGGCCCTTCGAAGACATCGTTTACCTCATGCCTCCATTCGTCATTGACGCGAACGATCTCGAGATATTGGTTTCGGCCGTAAATCGAATCGTCACCGCCTGGTCCGCCGCGCGAGATTAGCCCGCGCGAGCACTGCCGGCCCGGCTAGAAAGAAAAATTGATCCGCGCATAGATCAATCGGCCGCGCGGGTCGTGTACTTTCGAGTCGTAGCCGCCGTTGGTTCTTACGGACGGCGGATCCTCGTCAGTCAGATTGATCGCGCCGAAGGAGGCCGTCATCTCGCTGTCGCCCGGCCAGCTGTACGAATACTGGGCATCGACCGTCACTTGACTGTCTATCGTGCGGGCCATGCCGTCCACGGCCTGATCATCGATGTAGCTATCGATGTGGCGGAAGAAGACATTGACGGCGTGCGCGTCGCGCTGCCAGCGTGAGAACAAATTCGCACGCAGCTCTGGCGCGGATGTCGCGAAGTTCGTGAAGTTGCGACTGCCGAGTCCGTCGATCCGACCTGCCTGCGGATCGTCGAGATCGTAATCCGTCATCAGAGTCGCGTCAGCGCCGATGGTAAGCAACCCGTCCG
>JAHEKF010000067.1 GCA_024638465.1 Rhodospirillaceae bacterium
TCAGGCGAAATCGAGGAAGTCACGTGGCGCAATCCGCACGTCCTTTTCACAGTCACCGTGACGAACGACGACGGCGAGGAAACGCGCTGGGGCGCCGAGACGCTGTCGATGGCCATGATGCGCAGGAACGCCATCTCGCGGGATACGCTGCGACCGGGCGAGCAAGTCATCATTGCCGGGCTGCCCTCGCTACACGGCACGAACGATATCTATCCCACCAACATGTTGCTCTCGGACGGCAGGGAGATCGTTTTTAACGCCAGCGTCGAGCCGCGATGGTCAGACGCCCTTGTCGGCAGATCCGGACCCAGCGATGCGCAGGAGGGCGACACGTCGGCTCCGGAACTCGGTCTCTTTCGGGTCTGGAGTTCAACTTCGGCAACACCCGCTTACTACTCGAGCCTGAACTTCGACAACAACCCGCTTGCCGCGAGGCAGCGAACTGGTGCTGCCGGCATGGGGCAAGGCCAGGGCACAAGGGCAACGGAGTGCTCACCAAAAGGCATGCCATCGGCGATGGCTGCACCCTACCCGATCGAGTTCGTTAGGCGGGGCGAAAATATCGTGCTCCGTATGGAAGAATACGATGCCGAACGTGTCATTCACATGAATACTGACGGCAATACCGGCGCGCAACCCTCTCCTCTTCTCGGTTACTCGACGGGCCGCTGGGAGGGCGAAACGCTCGTCGTCACGACGACGCAGGTCAGCAATCCTTCAATGGGCGGCGGTGTTCGCATCAGCCCGGCGGCAGAGCTGGTGGAACGATTCATAGCCAGCCCGGACGGCAGCCGCCTGAACTACCAGATCACGATCACCGATCCGGGCCTTTCAGAGCCCGTCGTGCTCGAGAAGTTCTGGCTCTACGTGCCCGGCGTGACGGTCGAGCCCTACGACTGCATACCCGGTTAGGGACTCAAGGTACGCTGCGAGCGACTAATACTTTATCGAGGCCCAGTATCGCTTACCGCTTCCACCGAGCGGTTGAAGTCGTCTACTGATCGACGGAGTAACGACCGTCTGAAGACTCGCTGGCCCGCAGCGCGCCGAACTGATCCTTGAGCAGGCTCAATTGCGTCTGCTGCTCGGCCGACAAACGTCCGTCGAGCAGATTGACGTGCTCGTAGGGATCCTCACGAAGGTCGTAGAACTCTTCCGTTCCGGCGTGACGTAAGTACTTATAGCGCTCGCCGCGAATCGTATAGTTGGCGTCGGCCAGGCCCGCGAAGCTGCCCGAGAAGACGTCGGCATAGACCCAGTCGCGCAGCGACACTCTATCGGGGTTCGCGAGATAAGGAAAGAAGCTCACGGTGTCCTGCTTCACACGCGCCGGAACGGCTTCCGCGGAATCTAGTTCAGCCATGTCCAGAATAGTCGCATACAGATCGACGGAGTTGATCAGCGCTTCCGAGACCGCGCCTTCGGTCACGCCCGGACCCGAGACGATGAGCGGCACGTTGACACCGCCCTGATAGACCGTCCCCTTCGCACGCCCTGACCTGAATGGTGGAGCGACCGAGCCGCTGCCAGTGCCGTTGTCACCGATAAAGATGACGTAGGTATTCTCGCGGACCTCGGGCGCCATGGAATCCAGCACGCGACCGATCGACGTATCCATCGCCTCGATCATCGCGTGAAAATATCGCAGCGAATTCTCGTTCGTGTTAGCGCTCGGGTCGAGGTCCGAATAGTCGGATTGCAGCAGATCTCGCGGCGGCAGGTGCAGCGGCGTATGCGGAAGTATGAAGCTCAGCCACATGAACCAGGGCTCGCCACCTTGCTCCTCAATCCACTCGATCGCCGTGTTTGTACGGTCGATGGCGCCGTAACTCGTCATGAGCTGAACCTCGCCATTGAGGTTCTTGCGCCAGGTGAAGTAGGAATCCTCGCCATGCATGATTGCCGAGTAGAAATCGATGCCAGCGCGCCGGGGGTGATCGAGCCAGCCATTGTCGGCATCGGCCATGTGCCACTTACCAATCGCGGCCGTCCGATAAGCGCCGCCGCTGCCGGCATCGAGAGCCTGCGGCAGCATGAACTCGTCAGTACGCAGCCCACGACTCACGGGGTTTTCCACTCGCCGTCCCATTCCCGACGTTTCATAGGGGGCCCCTGCCGGTTTTGCGAGCGGTGGCGGCAGAGGACCGGAGCCTCCTCCATCGGCGTGCGGCGCAACGGGTCTGCCCACACCTGTTCGGAATCCGTAACGCCCCGTCATGATCGATGCGCGAGTCGGAGAACAGACAGGCTGCGACCAGAAATTGCGAAACACGACGCCCTCGCTCGCGATCTGTTCGAGTGCCGCCGTCGTGGGCGCCGTTTCGCCCAGACCGTAGACCGAGAGCGCCTCCACGCCCAGATCGTCTGCCAGTATCAACAGCACGTTGGGTGCGGACATGGCCGGCTGGCACATGAACGCAAGTACAGCGACAGCCGTATACACAACGATGCAACGCATGACACCCCCTCTTCGCAAATCGTTCGACAAGCTTCTCGATGCAGTATAGCCCGCGCCTCCACAGCACCAGAACTCCGTATAGCCGATGCACATAGGCCGCGGCGTCTTTGTAATTAGCTCCTGAGGTTTACCGCGCTAATATCTTTCTTGAGGAGGCATTAGTGAACAGCAGAGATCCGATCGCGAGACTTTGCTATGTACTCGTAGCGAGCGCAGCGTCGTTTTGCGTACAAACCGTTGCCGCACACCACAGCCCGCGAATCTTCGACCGGGACTCGGTGCTCGCATTCGAAGGCGTCGTCACCCGCGTTCACTGGGCGAATCCACACACTTACGTTTACGTAGAGTCGCGAGACGAAACAGGCAATGCCGTCGAATGGCAACTCGAGACCGACGCGATACCGCTGCTGCTCAGGAGCGGCTGGCAGGAAGACACGCTCGAGCCCGGCGACCGTATCGCCGTCCGGGCGAATCCGGATCGTAACAAGGCCAGGCGACATGCCCTGATCGAATCGCTGCGTATGGAAGACGGCCGGGTGCTGACTTCCGTGCCGAGTGGAAACAAGCCCGTGTCGTCAGCAACGAGCCTCGCGGGCCAGTGGCAGCAGGTCGTGTCCTGGGGAGAGTATGTCGGGCAGGTAGCGAGTGTGCCGCTGACGGAAGAAGGCGCCGCGGCCCAGGCGAGCTACGACATGCTGAGGGAGGACCCGGTATTGGACTGCATCGGCTACCCGCCCCCCGCCGCCCAGATACTGTTGTACTACGTCAACAAGATCACGATAGAGGACGACCGCGTCGTGATGCGTAACGAGTTCTTCGACTCCGAACGTATCGTCTATCTCGACGGCCGCGATCATCCGGCCGGCGGGCCGCGCACAAACGAAGGGCATTCGATCGGCTGGTGGGAAGACGATGTACTCGTCGTCGACACACAGCAGTTCGCCGATTATCGCTCGACGTTTCCCGGTACCGGCATCCCGTCCGGAACTCAGAAGCATCTCATCGAGCGCTATCGATTGAGTGACGACGGCTCTCGCATCACTATCGATGTGGTGCTCGAAGACCCCGAGTACCTGGCGGAGCCATTCAGCACAACCATCGAATGGGTTCACGCACCCCAACTCGAAATGGCGAGCTTCGGTTGCGAACTGCAGGAAGCCAGACGCTTCCTCGGACCGTAGCGCGCAGATCGGCTTCACTCGGGATTAGCGCAAGGATTACATCATGCAACGATCGATCGTCTTCGCAATGCTCGTCGCCGGATCAACGTTAGGCTCCATGCGGCCGGCCGCCGCCGCGCCGAACATCCTGCTCATCATCGGTGACGATATGGGCGTCGATACGATGGCATCCTACGGCATCGGAGAGAACTTCCCGAGAACGGCCGCACTGGACGATCTGGCGGCCAACGGCGTGCGCTACACGAATGCCTGGTCACAGGCGATATGCTCGCCGACTCGCGCAACCATCATGACCGGCCGCTATGGCTTCCGGACCGGGATCGGCTGGCCCGTGAGCGGCGTTGGCGAGGAACCGGCGCTGCCGCCCAGGCCGCCCAGGCCGCTGCGCGCATCGTTCGAGGGGCCGGCCATGGGTTCGGGAATGGGCAGGACCGGTTCGCACGACGTCCCGACACCCGGGTTGAACCTCGACGAATTCACACTGCCCACGGCGCTCAAATCCGATCCGGAGCTCGGTTATACGACCGTGGCCATCGGCAAGTGGCATCTGGCCGACGTAGAGAACGGCTGGGAGCGACATCCGAACCGAGCCGGCTTCGATCATTTCTCGGGATTGATTCCCGGCATCACGGCGTCCTATTTCGCCTGGAACAAGGTCGTTAACGGCGAGTTTTATCCAGGCGTCGGCTATACGCCGGAGGACAAGGCCAACGACGCCATCGAATGGATAGACGCACAGGGCGAACAGCCCTGGTTCATGTGGCTCGCGTTTAACCTGCCGCACACGCCATTGCACCTTCCACCCGACGGGAACTGGCAGAACGATTATTCGGCGCTCGACAGGGACGGCATCGCCGACGAAGATTCGAAAGCGTATTTCAATTCCATGATAGAAGCCATGGATTCCCAGATCGGACGGATCCTGAACTCGATGGCTCCCGAGGTTCGCGATAACACCTATGTCATCTTCATCGGCGACAACGGCACGATCGGGCGCTGGATCAGCCCGCCCTATCATTCGGATCGTGCCAAGAGCACGATCTACGAAGGCGGGATCAATGTACCGCTGATCGTGTCGGGACCGGGTGCCGTAGCCGGCGGTGTCTCTGAAACGCTCGTCAACTCCAGCGATCTCTTCTTCACGATCCTGGAAATGAGCGGTCTCGACCCCGCCGACGTCGTTCCCGGTGATGTCGTTACGGACTCGGTCAGTTTTCTGCCGACGCTTACGGACCCCGATGGGCCGTCACCACGCGAATGGATCTATGCGGACGTGTTCCTGGGCGGATTCGAGGGCGTCGCAAGCGCCAACTATGCCATCCGCGACGAGCGCTATAAGCTGCTTCGGCACGAGGGAATCGAGGAGTTCTACGATCTCTCCGCAGATCCGTACGAGAACCACGATCTGCTGAAAGGCTCCATGGCGGATGCCGAAAGGAGCGCCTATCTGGCCCTTCGCGAGCGCGTCCTCGCGTTACGCGCGAGCGATTAGCGATCCCGGAGCAGAGATATTCGCGAGTCCTATCAACTGAGTCACATTTTGCATGGGAGATCGCGCGACCCACATGAGAAAATCACGGCATGAATTCAAATCTCAATATGACCATCGCGCGCGCGGCTAGACCCGGCAGCGTTGCGGTGGCGCTGCTGATCGCGCAAACGGTCGCTGCTCAGACTCCCGACGGCCTGCCGGACTTCAGCGGCATGTGGAGTGATCCGCCGCCGCGCGCCGAGGACGCGTTCTGCCACACGGGTTGTACCGTCGCCGCGCGCGACTACCTCACAGAGCTGCTCGAAGACCCGGATAACCTCGACAAGACTTACGCGGAACTCAGGCGCGAAGCCCAGCGTTTCAATTCGGAAGCGTTCATCCCTGGCCACCTGACACCCGCAGCCCTGGAGAAATACCCGTTCGATCGCGCTTCCGATCCATCGCTCACGCAGTGCGAACCCTGGGGGTTCACCCGCCAGATCCTGTCGCCGCACGCGTTGGAGATAGAACAGTTCGACGATCGCGTCACGCTTTATTACTCGGAATGGACCGCAAGGCGAACGATCTACACGGACGGTCGCAGCCTGCCCGAGAACCCGACGCCGCGGCTCCTGGGATACTCGATCGGGCACTACGAAGGCGACACGCTAGTCGTTGAGACCATTGGCGTTGAGGCCAATCATTCGAACGCTCGCTTCGAGCACACGGACCAACTGACCGCGGTCGAGCGCTACACGCGCTCCGCCGACGGCGACCGGCTGGACGTCGAGGTAACGTTCAGCGACCCGCCGACCCTGAGCAAACCCCTAACGATGGCGCGCGCCTGGACCTGGGCGCCGACCGAGGAGATCTACCCGTATGATGCTTGTGTCATTCCGGAATAATCGTACTAGCAGGAGCCGCTCCACCACTGTGCTCGCTTTGCTCGGCGCGTTATTGTCAACCGTGCTGGCAATACCCCTCGCACATGGCCACCATGCGTTCCGGGTCGTCTACGACTTCAGCCAGACCCGGACGATCGAAGGCCGGGTCGTGCGACTCGAACTCGTCAATCCGCACGCACGATTGTTCCTCGCCGTAGCGAACGAAGACGGTAACGAAGAGGAGTGGATGATCGAAGGACCTGGCAAACTCGCCCTCGCACGCCGCGGCTGGACCGACGACATGTTCGCCGACGGCGAGATCATCACGGCCGTGGGCAATCCGGCGTCGGCCGGAGACAATGCCATCTGGCTCGAGTCGATCGCCAGATCCGACGGTTCCGTGATCATCGACCCGCTTGTCTCGGACGAGCTGGCGATCGAGGAAGAACGCCGCCAGCGAATACGGCGCAGCGCCGAGTAACGGTACGGCTGAATCCATGCTGCGCCGAACATTCAGCTTTCCGCCTGCGGCGCTGCACTTCACGGGCGCGTTACTTGTTCTAGCCTTGCCGTGCGCCGCTTCTGCGCACCACTCACGCGTCGAGTTCTCCGGAGACGTACAGGAAATCGAAGGTAAGCTGCTCAAGGTCGTGTGGCTTAATCCGCATCCTGCGCTGTTTGTCGAAGTCCTAAGCGAGGACGGCACGGCAGAGACCTGGCGCGTCGAAGCTCACACCGGCGTGCGCGTCTACAATCGAATGGGCGTCACGGCCGATCTGTTCAATATCGGTGAGACGATAAAGGTCGCCGGTCGCGTGTCGACCAGGCGCGACAAGCACCTGCTCGGCCTCAGCGTCTTGCTCGCCAACGACACCGAGGTGCGGCTCAGCCGGGACGATCCCCCGTACTGGTCGGCGAGCACCCTGGTCGGAACGGATGGAGCCGTGCCATTCAACGAAGCGGCGCTGCAAAACGCGGCAACCGAGAGGCGGGGCCTGTTCCGCGTCTGGAGCGTCGGACCGGCCGGTCGCAGCCAGAATCTTCCCTATACGCAGGCCGCGATCGACGGCCGAGCCGGCTGGCATCCGGCCGACAACGCCATCGCGCGCTGTGAGCAGCCCGGCATGCCCGTGACGATGGGTGCCCCGCTGCCGATCCGCTTCATCGACGAAGGCGACGCGCTGACACTCCACACCGTCTACTTCGATACGCGACGCACGATTCATATGACGGATGCAGCCGATAGCGCTGAAGAGCCGACCTCGCATCTCGGGTTCTCGGCCGGTCGCTGGGACGGCAACACGCTGGTGGTCGAGACGTCCGGAATCGACTATCCCTGGGTCGACAACGAGGCCAGAACCCCACAAAGCCCTAACGTCCGAACAACAGAGCGGTTCACGCTCAGTGACGATCAGAGCCGGCTCGACTACGAACTCATCATCACGGACCCCGTCACGTTCACCGAGCCCGCAACCCGGACCCGGACTTATCTCGCCCTCGACGAGCCGTTCGACGTACTCGACTGTCATGTATTCTGATGGTGCCGACCGGCATCGATGACGAAGGAGATATCACCATGAGATTCCGACACGCTCCAGCAATCGCAATGTTGACCGTGCTGGCGATCCCACCGGCAGTGGCTCATCACGGCCAGGCAGCGTACACGCGAGAGACCGTGACGCTCGAGGCGACCGTTACCGAGTTCCGTTTCGTCAATCCCCATGCGCAGCTCGGGTTCGACGTCGAGACCACGTCGGGCGAGGTGCAGCACTGGATCGGCGCGATGACGGCGCCGAACAAGCTGGCCAGAGCGGGTTGGACAAAATCGACGCTGGAGGCCGGCGACGAGATCACGATCACGGGCCGCCCGGGTCGTAACGAAGCCCACGCAATGCACATCATGGAGATCGTCATGGCCGACGGACGACATCTGCAGATGCGCGAAATGCTCGACGGACGGGTGCTACCTTAGCGAACCCTTTGCCGCGTCATTGCTGTCGCGCCTGTCGAGTCGAAACAACGCCTACAGGTAGGCGTTGTCCGAGCAGTCCATGTCGAAGGGCTGGATCTCAATGCCGGGAATCGCCGCCCACTCGCCCGTGAGCCGGGCGGGAGCAGTTAACGTGGCAGGATCCGTCACGACCTGCTCGTAGCCTAGTCGAAGCTCGTCGTCGCTCAGCGTAAAGCGTTCGACGACCGTGACGCCCTCGCTCTGGGGAACGCCCGACGTGTTGTGCCAGGGGAAGTTGATGCGCGTCGTCTCCACAATGAGCGTCCGTTCATCTTCCCAGCGGCCGACTGAGTATCCCAGTCGGCTCGCGGGCTGTGCCGACGGATCGGCCGCGTCCGCCATATGAATGACACGAACGTTGTCGTGTTCCTCGATCCGCAGGATGATGCTGTCGCCGTCATCAACGAACTCGCGCGGATAGGGGTTGCTCATCGTGGACGGCATCCCGCGCCGCTCGCAGCGAACGACCCAGTTATCCGCCACGTTCCAGGTTGCCAGCACGGCCTCGGCCTCCGGCGTGAGCGACAACGGCTCGCGGCCACCGACGCCGCGCACGGATCTCCACACGGTAAACAGGCCACGCGGCTCCGCGGACTCGGCCTCGGCCGCGCCCCACTCTCCCGTGCCGACGATCGCCCGCGCGTTCGGCCAGTGCGGATCCACGGCCGGCCCCAGCCCTCGGAGCAGGACCTCGGTCTGGTCCGGTAGAAGCGCGCTATTGACGATGAAATTCAGCGGTCGCCGCGTCGACGGCGACCCGACGACGCGAATGGTTTCACCGACCTTCAATGTATCGGCTGTCACCCCGCGCCGCGTCAGATGATTCGGCGAAGTCCCGGCCATCGTCCAGAGCTCGTCCTCGCCTTCAGCATTGCGAATCCGCATCGTCCAGCGGATGTGCGGATTTCTCCAGACGACGCTCACGACCTCGCCTTCCATTTCCTCGATGATGCTCGTATCCCATTCAGCCATCGAGTGGTGCGCCACGCCCGCGAGCGGGTGCAGCGCTAATGCCGCGACAACAGCGAGTGTCCTGATTAAAGCAATCATTGCGCATCGTCCTCCCAGACCTCGCACTCGAAGGGCTCTATCCGGCTGCCCGGCCGCCAGGAGAAGCTGCCGGGGCGAACCGGCGAGCCGATGAGATAGACCGGGTCGATCGAGGTCAGCTCATAGGCCATGGTTTGCCCGTCGGGCTCGGGGGTGAAACGCTCGATGTGCATCACATCGGGACTCTGCGGCACGCCGTTCCGGTCGGAGTTCGGCCAGTCGATCCGAGTCGTCGTAACAACCAGCGTATCGCCCTCCCATCGGCCTACGGAGTAGCCGAGCGGAGTTGCCGGCTGCGTATCGGGATCGACGTCGGAATTCATGTGAATCGTGCGGACCAGGTCGAACTCCTGGACGCGAAGCTCGATCGTGTCACCGTGGTCGATGAACTGGAAGAGGCTTGGGATCATCATGCCCGTCGGCATCCCGGGCGGTATGCAATCCAGGTGCGGGAGATCGGTGGTCGGATCAAACGCCGCTTTGGCAGCCTTGGCGGCCTCGGTCAGCATGCTTTCGTCGGGGAAGCGCCCGAGCGAGGTACGGTCGCGCCCCCAGACGCGGAAAATGCCATCCGCTTCACGGATCGCTGCGTCGACCGCCGCCTGGTTCGCCTGCGCCTGCTCGAGATTCAGCCGCTGATCGGAATACCGCAGCGGTTTCGGTCGCGCGGCATCGGCGAATTCGAGCCCATTCGGCAATAGCACATTGTAGAGTTCCATCTGACGCGGACGGCGCCGCGAAGCGACACCCGCGACCTTGATCTCCGAGCCAACGGGAATGAGATCAGGCGTGAATCCCGTCCGCAGCAGGATGCCGACCGGGTTCGTCTCGACCTCCCAGATCTCACCGTCCTCCTCGCCACCGACAACCCGGAATCGGAAGCGCGCATGCGGATTACGCCAGAACACATCGGTCACGATGCCGTCGAATTCGCGGATCTGGCTCATGTCATAGAGCGGTTCGTTAGCAGCTCCGTGGTGGGCAGCGGCTTCCCCGGAGATGGCCGCTATGGCAACGAGAACTGCGAATCGAGATAACAAAGTTATTTTCTTCATTGGGCCTCCCGGCGTTTATTCATCCCACAGCGCGCAGTTGTACGGTTCAATCTCGCGCGCGGGATCCCAGCTGAACTCGGCGCCGCGCACGGCCGGGCCGATCAGGAAAGGTGGATCGATGGAAGTCAGCTCATAACTCAGCTCAGTCTCGTCTTCCGAAAGTGCAAAGCGCTCGATATGGATGGCTTCCTCGCTCTGCGGCGTGCCGTTGCCATCGGAATACGGCCAGTCGATTCTCGAAGTGGTTATCACGAGCGTGTTGTCATCGTCCCAGCGCCCGACGGAGTAGCCGAGCGGCGACGGCGGCACGTCGCGCGGGTCCGTGTCCGCCGTCAAATAAATCGTTCGCACGATATCGTGCTCCGCGGCCCGCAGCAGGATCGTATCGCCAGCATCCTCGAAGCTGATCGGCGGCGGATGCAGCATCGCGCGCGGCATGCCGTCGGGAATGCACTCGAGTATCGGGTCGTCGGCGCGATCGAACTCGGCCCGAGCCGCCAACGCGGCCGGTGTCAGGTCCTCGGGAGCGAGTCGTGACTGTCTTCCCAGCGAGCGCGACCAGACGCGGAAGATGCCATCGGCGTCCCGGATGGCTGCCTGTATCTTTTCCTCTTCGACAGGCAGGAGCTCAGAGCTGAGCCGCCGGTCGGAGAAGCGTAACGGTCTGGGGCGCGCAGCATCGGCGAACTCGTAGCCATTCGGCAACAGAAGATTGAACAGCGCCATAGACTGAGGCCGGCGTCGCGACACCGCGCCTGCGACCTTCACGGGCGCACCCTCGGGCAGGAGGTCCGCCGTGAATCCCGTTCTCAACAGTATCCCGACCGGATTCGTCTCAACCTCCCAGATCTCACCCTCATGCTCGCCTTCCGTGACTCTGATCCTGAAGCGGGCATGAGGATTGCGCCAGAAGACTTCCGTGATCTCGCCGTCGAGTACGAGCGGCTCGGACGTGTCGTAGAGCGGCTCGTTGGGCGGGCCATGGTGCGCCGCGATACCGATGCTGTACACGGTTAACGCAATCGCTGTTGCAACGCGCGTTCGAATCCTGAAAGTCACTCGTTATTCTCCCAAACGGCACACTCGTAAGGCCGAAGCTCGACGCCCGGCAGCCATTGCCAGTGACCACCGCGCACTGACGGTTCCAGCAGATAGGCCGGATCGGTCGATACCATCTCGTAGTCCAGCCGCGTCTCGTCGCTTGACAGCGTGAATCGCTCGACGTGCACGGCGTCCGGACTCTGCGGTACGCCGTTACTGTCCGAATAAGGCCAGTCGACACCTGAGGTCGTAACGACGAGCGTTTCGCCTTCCCATCGTCCGACGGAATAACCCAGCGGCGTAGCCGGTACGTCCCCGGGAGACTCCACCGTATCCATGTGAATGGTTCGGACGAGATCGTGCTCCTGCACGAGCAGCAGAATCCGGTCGCCGTCGTCGATGAACTCGACGGAACTCGGGTGCATCATGCTGCGCGGCATGCCGTCGGGCACGCAGTCCATGATCGGGTCGGCAGCCCGGTCGAACGCGGCTCTCGCCGCGATTGCAGCCGCCGTCAGATTGTCGTCGTCGTGACGCGGCGAGCGCATGCTGCCGACGCCGTATTCCGGCCCTCTGGCCCAGACACGAAAGATGCCGTCCGCTTCACGCCTCGCCGTCTCGATGACGGCATCGGCCATCGGCAAAGCTTCCAGGCTCAACCGACGGTCGGAGAAAAGCAGCTCGCTCCTGTCGCCACGGCCCGCGTATTCGAGTCCGTTCGGCAGCAAAAGGTTGCGCAATGCCATGTGCCGCGGATTGCGACGCGATGCGACGCCCGCCACTCTGACGGCATCTCCGGGCTGTAGCAGGTCCGCATCGAGTCCTGCACGCGCGAGCAGGTTGATCGGGCTCATCTCGAGTTCCCAGATCTCTCCGACTTCGGCGCCGGCTGTGACGCGAATCCGGAACCGCACATGCGGGTTTCTCCAGAATACCTCCGTGACCTCGCCCGCTAGCTCGACGAGCTCGCTCGTATTGTAAAGCGGTTCGACAGAAGGGCCATGATGGGCATCCGTTCGGCCGCTCACGAAGCTGCCGACGACTCCGGCAATCAGGACGAGTTTCGCGATCTGTTCAGGCATCGGCGACACGACTCCACGCTCAGGGGGTAGACGATTCCCAGAGGACGCATTCGTAATCCCCCAGCTCGCGGCCCGGATTCCATTCCAGACGACTGGTACGGACTGCGGCGCCGGCCAGATAGAGCGGGTCCGTCGAGGTCAGCTCGTAGTCCGCCCAGGTACCGTCGGCCGATGGCGTGATTCGCTCGATGTGCACGACATCCTCGCTCTGCGGAACGCCGTTACCATCGGCATAGGGCCAGCTGACATCGGTCGTCGTCACGACCAGCGTATCGCCTTCCCAGTGTCCGACGGAGTGCCCGAGCGGCGTCGCCGACCCATCGCCGTCCGCGGCATCGGCGCTCATATGGATCGTGCGAGTCAACTCGTGCTCTTCGATCCGCAGCAGAATTCGGTCGCCTTCGTCGACGAACTCCATCGCCGTCGGGTGGAACATCGCTCTCGGCATGCCGTCCTTGACACATTGCATGAGTGGTTCGTCGGTCATGCGGTCGAAAGCAGCCTTCGCTCTGCGCCCTTCCTCCGTCAATGCTTCGTCAGCCAGCCGCGTCGAACCGTGACCGCGGACCCGCGCCCAGGTTCGGAAGAGACCGTCAGCTTCGCTTCTGGCAGCTTCGATCTTCTCCGGGTCGATGGGAATCACGTCCGCGGCGAGGCGCTCGCCGCCAAATCTCAGGGGCGCCTGCAGCCTGGCACCGACATACTCCTGGCCGTCGGGCAGCAGCAGGTTCTCGAGCGCCATGACCCGCGGCTTGTGTCTCGCAACGATGCCCGCCACTTTCACGATGTCGCCGGGTTTTACGAAATCGGGTGAAAGTCCCGTTCGCCGCATGCGCGTCAGCGGATCCATCTCAACTTCCCAGATCTCCCCTGCGCGGCTGCCTCTCGTCACCTCGATTCGGAAACGCACGTGCGGGTTGCGCCATAGGAGTTCGGTGACGACGCCGTCCAACATGACTGCGTTCTGCGTGTCGTAGAGCGGCTCGACCGGCGGGCCGTGGTGCGCCGAAGCGCCGCCTGCGCACGCGATCAGGGATGCGATCCACGCGACGCGGTACATCTGCGCTAGTCCTGATAGAAGTTATCTTCGCAGTACATTGCGAAAGGCCGGATATCGATTCCCGGGACCGCTGCCCAGTTCGCGTAGCCCGTGACCGTCTGCGTGAAAGTCTCAGGATCGGTCAGCTCGATGTGATACGCAATTCCGTCACCGGCCTCGTTGAGTTCGAAGCGCTCGACGATCCTCGAGTCCTCGCTCTGCGGCGTACCGTCCTGATCGAACCAACCGAAGGAGATGCGTGATGTCTCGACGACGAGCGTGCTTTCGTTCTCCCAGCGCCCCACCGACACACCGAGACGGTGCGGCGGTTGCGACGCGGGATCGAAGTCGCTCGCCATGTGAATCAGCCGCTCGTTGTCGTGCTCCTCGATCCGCAGCAGGATGTCGCCGTCGTCGAGCTGCACGAACTCCACGGGATAGGGATTGAACATGGTGCCGGGCATGCCGCGCGGCTCGCAATCGAGAACCCAGTTGTCGCGCGGGTCCCATTGAGCCTTGATCTCCGCTGCCGCCGCGGTCAGTGGGCGGTCGTTCCAGCCTCGCGGACGGCCGATGCGCCAGGGGAGAAAGATCCCCGTGCCTTCCGGCACCGCCGTCACCTCGGTCCAGTCCGAGTTTTCGCCGACAGTCACGTCGCTATAGATCGAACCAACGTTCGGGCCCAGACTGCCCATGCCGCGAATCATGAGTTCCCTGCCGTCGGCGAGAAGCATCGTATGCGCGATCATGTTGTTCCTGCGTCGATTCGACGGCGCGCCGGTCACCTTGACGACATCACCAACCTCTACCGCGTCCCGGGGAACCTTGCGGCGGTCCAGGTGGGCCAGCGACGAACCGGCTACTCGCCAGACCTCCTCCTCGCCGGCGGCGTTGACGACCTTCACGCTGAAACGCACATGGGGGTTGGCCCACACGACGCTGACCACTTCGCCTTCGAGTTCGACGACGACGCTCGGGTCCCACTCTGTCAGAGAATGGTGCGCGGACGCGATGTACGGGAGAAAATACAAAGGCGCGCAGACAGCGAGCCGTACCAGTCGTCTCATAACTCCTCCTGAACCCTTTTGGGCAATCCAACGCCCGCTAGCGCGCGAGCCCGGTTTCGAACAAGGATACCGCGCCGTGTCGCAGTCGGGATCCAAGCAACGATTCCATTTCCTGCCCGGCTCATACCGGCTCGTTATCCGCACGAAACAGGCCGGCCGGCGGCTCAGCGCCGCTGTCGCGATCAGTATCGTTCTTCGGGTCGAAGCTCAAGCGCGCTATCCGTGCGCGGCGATTCCTCAGTGCGCATAAACTCCGTGATCGGCCCCTTTGGCGACAGATCCCGACCGATGAGAGCCGGATGATCGGGCGCGAAACGCAGCGGCGCCCAGCCGCCGAAGAGATTCGAATGCTCCGTCGTGACGACCGTCGTCACGATCCCGGCTTCGGTCGTCACGGGATTGATGTATTCCCAGACGACTTCTTCATCCGGCGTCATCTCGACGAGCCGACCCGGTCGCGTGAGCGTGATGATCGTGTTGCCGTTAGGCAGGCGCTGAACTCCGGAGCTGTGATAGCTGACGAAAGCGTGCAGCGGCCGAAGCGCCGCAACAATCTGATTCGAGACGAGCCGCGTGACCGGCGGCTGGCGTCCCGCCGCATCGGTTTCCGGAATGAAGGTGTAACCGGCCTCGGGCGGGTTGACGTAGTGATCCTTCACGATGCCGTTAGCGCCGAGGTAAGGATTGATCTCCAGCACCTCGGACTGCGCGTCGCGGTCGCGTTGCGACCGCGGGACGGACATGCCGTTGTTGAACAGCAGCAGATTACCCGCGCCGGGTAGTCCCTCCTTGATCCACTGTATATCGTGGTTGCCGCCGATCTGCCGGTGACCGGCGTACGGCAGAATGAACCACTCCTTGTCCGAGTAGTACGGGAAGTCACCCTGCCCGTAATTGGCCGGGTTACCGAAGCGGTAAAGGAAATCGCCCGCCTCGCTGGCTGCAAGGCGCATGCTCTCATCAGGATCTCCGGCGACGAATGTGCCATCATGGTCGATGATGTAGATCTCGAAGAAGCGGTTGGAGCTGATCGCGATCTGACCGAGCTCGGGGTTGTAGTCGATGCCGTTGCTGTGCATGTAGTCGACCGACGGCGTGCCCCAGTTGATGTCGATGCGACCCGGGTAGTCGGCGATCGTCCGGCCTTCGCCGACATAGTTCTTCTTATCGGGCGAGTAGTCCTGAACGAGATGATCGCTGAAGTGCCACTCCCAGATCACTTC
>JAHEKF010000018.1 GCA_024638465.1 Rhodospirillaceae bacterium
TACCGCCTACGCCAGTCAGAACGTTGACTGCGAGGCATGCCATGGTCCTGGTTCGCTTCACGTTGCCGCCCCAACGGCGGCGCCGCTCGGGCTTGCGCGTGACACCGCTGCAAGCTGGCGATTCGTCGACGACTCGGGCATCGCGCAACGAGACCCGCAACTCGAGTCCAGGACCGAGCTCGAGACATGCGCGCAGTGTCATTCGCGACGAAGCCAGTTTAGCGACGACTTCGAACCAGGGGATATGCTGCTCGACAGTTTTCGCCCCTCGGTCCTTGAGGAAAACCTCTACCACGCCGATGGGCAAATCCAGGACGAAGTCTATGTGTACGGCTCCTTCTTGCAGAGCCGTATGCATGCGGCGGGTGTGAGTTGCAGCGACTGCCACGATCCCCACAGTGCGACACTGCGTTTCGATGGAAATGCGCTGTGTGGTCAATGCCACGTAGCGAGCCGCTACGATCAATCGTCACATCACGGTCACGAGCGAAATACAGCGGGATCGTTCTGCGTGGACTGTCATATGCCCGCGACGACCTATATGGTCGTCGACCCGCGACGTGATCACAGCTTCCGCGTTCCGCGACCCGACCTGACAACGACGATCGATACACCGAACGCATGCAACGGCTGTCACATCGAAGAGACTTCGGACTGGGCGTCGGCGACGCTCGACGAGTGGTTTCCCGGAGGACGTCACACCACCTCGCACTATGGTGAGGCGCTGCACGCGGGGCGTACCTGGGCGGCGAATCGCGGAGAGTCGTTGCGCGAGATTCTGATCGACCCCGGGATGCCCGCCATCGTCAGAGCGACCGCAATCACGCTTCTGGCACAGCAGCTCGACGACGCCGCAATCGAGCTGATCACCGATACCTTGCAGGGCAACGAACCGCTCGTGCAACTCGCTGCGCTCGATGCGTTGCAAAACCTTCCACTGGAAATGCGTGTTCAGCCTGGCCAGAGATTCCTGACGCATTCCTTGAGGAGCCTGCGCATGGCCGCTGCGCGCGTACTACTGCCCGCAAGGCCCACGCTCAGCGAGCGCCGCGCCAGCGACCTCGACGCGGCGCTCGCCGAGTATCGCGAAGCGCAGTTTTTTAACGCAGATCGGCCGGAAGGGCTGCTGAATTGGGGAACGACGCTGATGCAACTCGGCCAGACCGAAGCGGCGACCGGGTTTCTCGAGAGCGCGATAGAAATCGCGCCCTACTTTGCTCCGGCATATATCAACCTGGCCGATACACTACGACTTTCCGGAAGCGAGGCCGACGCTCAGAGCCTGCTCGAGGAGGCGATCACCATCAACCCGGACGATGCCGGAGCGCATTTCGCGCTCGGCTTGTCACTGGTGCGCTCCGGTAACGCCGACGCCGCGTTCGATGAGTTCCTTACCGCGGCCGAACTCGCGCCCGGGTCGCCGCATTACCACTATGTCATCGGGATCGCGCTGAATTCGCGAAACGACCGCGCGGGCGCGCTCATGTCGCTGGCCAACACGCATGCGCGCTTTCCAGGGCATCGCGATACGCTGCTGGCACTGGCGACAATCCATCGCGATGGCGGTGAGATCGCCGCTGCCATCGACTACACCAATCGCCTGCTCGCGCTATCCGCGTCCGACAGCGTGGCCCGAAACCTGCTGGCTGAGCTCGAAGCGCTGGCACCCTGACGCCGTCTAGAAGATTCGGCCCAGGAACAGGTAAAATGCGCCAACGTCGTCCTCCGAACGACCATAGCTCGCGTAGACTGGCCCCACGGGGGTATCGACGCCGACCCAGATCGATCCGCCCAGAATTCCGCCTCGCGAACTGATGTCGCGGCGGTTCTCCCAGACATTGCCGTATTCGAGCGACACTCCCGCGTACGCCGGAAGAATCGTCAAGTTATTGATTTGCCTGTAGAAAACAGCACCGACGCGAGCCGCGTTCTGACCCGTCAGCTCATTGCGGTTATAGCCCGACAGATCGAGAAACCCTCCGAGCCGCGCGAACCCGCTGACCGGCGCGACGCCGTCCACCGTCGCGTCATAGCGCAACCTCGTCAACAGCGTGTACCGGCCCCAGGTCTTTGCGTAAGCTGCCGCGATCGAGACCTGGTCGAAATCCGCCTGCGCGCCGAGATCGCTGGGCCTGGAACCACGCCACTCCAGGTGCGCAATCGTACCGTCGCGCGGAAAGGGCAAGCTGTCGACCGTATCGACCGAGAATCGCGCGAACAGCTCCGTGGCCTCGAAATCCTTGTCGGGCACGACAGCCGGATCGCCGAGTTCCAGCTTGACGTTGGAGCTGGAGCGACGGATTCCGGCACGCGCTTCGCCCCAGTTGCCGATGTTTCGTCCCGCGGCGACTTCCAAGCTCGTTTTACGAAGCTGCAACTCGGCAAGCCGATTGCCATTGTCGAATACGTTGACGACTTCGGATTCCATCCGGAAGGCCGGCGCGAAGAAGTATTGCCCGTCGCGACCGAAAAGCTGATACCAGTCGGCAAGCAGACCCGGCTCGTCGCCAACCGTCGCTGTCGCGCGCCACTCGCCATTCATTGAGTTGACGCGCTGACGGAGATAGCTCGTCGACAGGCCGAACGTCACGCTCTCGTCGCCCGACGCGCTGAAGTCGAGACCAAGCTGCAGATAGTTCGGCCCCCATGCGCGTTCATCGAGTTGCAGCTCGAGTCCCGCGCGGTCACCGTCGTAGACGACGGCGTAGCGCACATTCTGGTAGATCTGCGAGCCATAGATACGGCTGACGGCATCCTCGATAACATCGACGTCGAGCGGTTGCCCGAGCTGGATATTTCTGAGATGCCGCTCGATCAGTACATTCGAAACGCCCGAATTGTTTTGCAGGCGGATGAACTCGATTATCGGAAGGTCCGCCCGAGCCGTTGCCCGCTCGGCCAGCGGCGTGGCAGAAGCGAAGGCCCCAAGTGCGTCGGCATGTGTCATCGCCGCCTCATAGCCGAGCGTGACCGTTTCGCCTATACGATTGAAGCCGGCGGAGCCGAACTCCTCACCGAACTCCGGGACGATGAGTAAATCATTGTCGCCAAGTCGTTCAATCTGCTCCAGGGAGCCGCGCCGCGTAAGGATATTGGTGAGCTGTCCGGTAATCGAGAGCACGGAGGTCAACTCATCGCGCGTCAGCATGGGCGCGCTGATGTCGACAGCAATCACGATGTCCGCACCCATCTCCTCAGCAACCTGAACCGGAAGATTCATCGCGATGCCCCCGTCGACGAGGAGGCGTCCGTCGATATCCACGGGTGCGATAACCGCCGGCACGGACATGCTCGCCCGAAGCGCTTTAGAGAGGCTGCCGGAGTCGAGGATGACTGTGTCACCGGTCGCGATGTCGGCGGCCACGGCACGAAACGGAATCGGCAGCTCGTCAAAGTCATCGATTCGCGAGACGTGAAGCGTCCGTTCGGCCAGGATCAGGTCGATCACCTGCCCCTGCACCACACCGAGCGGCAGCTCGAACTCACCGTTGTTCAAGCCGGGCTTCTGGTCGACCAGGAACAAATCGTCGTCGCGCTTGCGGCGAAAAGAACGGAGCTGGCGTGGCGTGTCCTCGAGAAAAGCGGAATCCCAGTCGATCGTGTTGACGATCTCTTCGATCTCATCGACGCTCAATCCCGATGCGTAGAAGCCACCGATAATCGCGCCGATGCTCGTGCCCGCGATCACATCGATGGACACGCCGAGTTCCTCGAGAGCGCGAAGCACGCCGACGTGAGCACCACCACGCGCGCCTCCGCCCGACAGGACCAGGCCTACGACAGGATCAGCCGAATCCTGGTCGGAAGCAGCTATCGATGGCTGAGCGAGCGCGTCGGTCGTCGCAACGAGACCGCAGATCAGCGCGAGCCGACCAATTTTGAAATCAAACATGAATTACTCCCGGCACACGCCTGAATGGCGTGGCCTGCTATTCGAGCCACGTACGCTGTAGCTCAATCCGCATCCAGGATTTCATCGCGACGTCGCAGAAGCGCGCGCTGGCGGCGGCGGTCGACGACGTCATCCAGAACAGAAGCCACTAGATCCTCGTTCAGCGTTTCGAGCGCTTCGCGCCACGCCGGGCCGACGGCCAGCTCGACGTCACGAAGGTACGCCGGGCGACCCCGGCCGGTTCCCCACGCTGAATCGTGACCGACGCTGATGAGCTGGTAATTACCGGTGTCGTACAGCATCCGATCGTAGTTCCTGCCTTCGTTCAGGATCAGCGCGTCGAAGACATACATCGCCTGGAACTGATCGCGCAGAGGACACCAGGCGCCAGCGCCTCCGCCCGCGCGATTTGTCTCGCTGACAACGCTGCCCGGCAGAAGCTGCAGTGAGCCGAGATTACCGTCGATCTCGCGAATGACAGTCACGGGAACGATGTCGAGTTCGAGCAATCGGTCCAGCCGGTAACTGGCGACCTCGGGCAAAAAATCGTCGCGCCTGGCCGGGAAGAATACCGCGTCGATTGTTTCAGCCCCGTTCGCGATCCTGACATCCAGTGAATTCCCGTCTGCGCGTTCCGAAATGCTGACGATGTCCGCCGTCCGCAGCAGTTCTTCGAGCTCCGCCGCGGTCCTTCCGTCCGACTGCGATCCTACCCGCCGCGGCGAGCCGTCGAGGGGCCCCGCGTCGGCGGCCGATTCGTATACCGCGCCAAGACTGTCGCCCTCGATAATCAGCGCGGCGGCCTGGCCGCCGTAATAGTCGCTCAGCATGCCGGTATCGATTCGCAGTACGCGATCGTCCAGTCTCGATTCAATACGCGACGACGCAGTCGGCGTGTGCCCGATCACGACGCGGCTCGCACCCACGGTCGCAAGTGCGCCCTGGAGTCGATCGCGCTCGACCGGCGCGCTGCAACCCACGGTACCGCGGTACCAGAGCGGGCTGTCGCTGGCGAACACGAACGCGAGATTCAATTCTTCCAGCTCGGCTGATCGCGATCGGCTGTCCGCTGGCCAGGAGGCCCGCCCAGCGGCGACCTGTTCCGCATACGCCTCGAGGAGGCCGGGCTGATCGTAGAAATTGTCGGCCTCGTGTAACACACCGGCATCAACCAGATAACCGAGTGCGTCAACGTATCCCGATACCTGCTCGCTGATCCCGGCGTTTACTCCGGCAGCTCCGATTTCCGCAATCGCGGATGAGAGACCACCGTGCACGAACGCCGTATCGTCGATCACGAGAAGCAATGGCTGCTCGATCAGCCAGGCGCCGTACTCGCCATCCGCCGCGAACGCATCGCGATGTGCAAAGAATCCCCGCGGGTATTCTTCGTCGAAGAACGAGCGATCGACAGGTGGCTCACCGAGAGCTTCGCGCCGGGCATTCAGACGCATGAACGCATCGTCTCGCCGATCAGCCGATTCATCGTCGGCGAACGCGGCGAACTCGCCTTCCGCGACGTAGCGAAGATCGCCGGTCAGATTCATGAGCTCGTGATTGCCGAGTACGAGATGCACCGCGCCACCTGCGAGTGCAGCCTCACCCTCCAGCTTTCTGATCAGGTCCAACGCCGCGCGAGAATCTCTGCCGCGATCGAGCACGTCCCCGACAACAACGAGATGACTGCTTCCGCCGGACCAGTTGCCTGCCTCGTCAATGACGGTACTTTTTCGCAAGACGTCCACGAACGCTTCATGCGCACCGTGAATATCGGCAACGGCGACGATTCTCTCAACGCCTTCGAAGTGCCAGTCGTCGACGGCTGCCGCCGGCGAGACGAACCCGAATGCGGCAGCAGTCGCCGCGAGCTGCAACGAAATCAGCAAACGTCTCATGGCCATGCCAGTTTACCCTGTTCCAGAACCAAGCAATGGCGGGCTATCCGCGGCACTGATCGAGCAATTCCTCCTGAACCTGCGCCGGGTCGCTGATGATCGCGAAAGAATCGGCAAGGTATCGGACGGCGCGTTCGCGGCGCCGATCGCTGACGTCTCCCAGCAGTAGCGCCGACTCGATGTCATCACGCCTTGCCAGCAGCGTTTCTACGGCACCCGGGATATGATCGTTGTGCACGCAGTAGCCACGGTAGAGGCGGGTCGTGACCGATCGAATCCCGACGGTCGGCGACGGACGAGCGTAGTCTGTATTGATCAGGCCGACCTGGTCGAAATCGTAGGGCAGGACGATGCGCCCGTCATCGCGGTCTGCGGGACCGATCAGCTTGGTGTTGTGACAGCAGTTGTCGCCGGCGACCGCCGCGATCGGCGACCAGTCAGTGCTGCCGATCAGGTACTGGAACACCGACAGCAAAGCCGCTCCCGCGGGATCCAACTGCTCGACCCCGATCGACTTCACGGTAATCGCGTCCATTCGGGCGCGATCGGCAACTTCCCAGTCTTCCTCGATCAGGAACGCCGCGTCGGTCGTGGTCGACGGTCGGCGTCTTTCGGTTTCAACGTAGTCGATGGTCAGCCACCTGACGCGAAACGAGCGTTCCGTGGCAGCGTTATATGCGCGGTAAACCTGATATTCCTGCGCGAGATAGTCACGATAACTGTCGCGGTCGCGGCAGAGCGTTACGAGCTTGATCCGATTCTGTCCCTCGAAAATCGTGCCATCGAGCTGGCTGCGCCGAAAATTCAGCCAGACCGGAGGGAACGTACAGATGTCCAGGCGCGTATTGCCTCGCGCGGTGAGCTCGACGTCCAGAACGATCTCCTCGCCGTTGTCGTCGAGATAACGCACGATACCTTCGAGTTCCGGGCGGTCGCGTCGCTCCCGATAGAGCCGGCGCATCGGGCCTTCGATGCTGAGCCTGAGCGTCGAATCGTCGGCGAACAGCGGCAGGCCTTCGTCCTGCGCGTAGGCTTCGGACAGCGCTGTCGCGCAGATGAATACGGCCGGAATCCATTTTCGACGCATCGGATTTCCCCAAACCAAAAGCGCTTCGGGTCATTCTAGGCAGACGGGTCCGGCTTGTGAACCGCTAGAGCATGAAGAAACAGACTGCCGTGATCACCGCAGCACCCAAAAGATTCAGTCCCAGCCCTTCGCGAGCCATGGCCCGAATCGGCACCATGCCGGACGAGAAGATGACGGCGTTTGGCCCGGTCGCTACCGGCAACATGAATGCGCAGCTTGCACTCATTGCAGCCGGCACCATGAGCAAGCGCGGATCGATCGCCGCACCGACGCCCGCCGCGGCCAGTACCGGCATGAGCAGAGCAGTCGTCGCAGTATTACTGGTGATCTCGGTAAGAAATGTGACGCTCAGACAAATCGTCGCCAACAGGATGACGATATGTACGCCGCTCAATGCGGCCAGCGACTCGCCGATGATCTGGCTGATGCCCGAACTGACGAACGCGCTGGCGATACAGATACCGCCACCGAAAAGGATCAGTATTCCCCAGGGAATCTTGACCGCACTTTCCCAGTCCAGCAGTCGCTCGCCCTTGCCGTTCGGCACGAGAAACATCGCGATGACGGAGAGTAAAGCGACACTCGCGTCATTGGCCTGCGGGAGATTCAGCCACGCGCTCCAGCCACCGAACGGATCGTTGCGGGTAATCCACGCCAGCGCCGTCAGCAGGAACACGATCAGCGTGCGGCGTTCCTCGGTTCGCCATTCGCCAACGGCGGGCAGCGACAGGTTGACGCCCGACGGCAGGCTGCGCGTCACCCATAAGCCGATCAGGGGCACGAACAGGATGACGACTGGCAGCCCCCAACGCATCCAGTCGACGAAACCGAGCGCAACACCTGTCGTCTCCTGGTACACCTGCATGAAGATCAGGTTAGGCGGCGTACCGACCGGCGTACCAATTCCGCCGACGTTACAGGCGTACGCGATCCCGAGCAGTAGCGCAATCTTGAAGCGCTGGTCCCTGGTGTTCTCCAGCGTCGCCAGCGCTATCGGCAGGAGCATGAGACTCGTCGCGGTATTCGAAATCCACATACTGAGCAGCGCGGCGGCGGCCATGAAGCCGAACACGACACCGCGCCCGCCACCGCCGAAGATATTGACCATGCCGAGCGCGATGCGACGGTGCGCGCCACTGCGCTCCATCGCCATCGACAGCATAAATCCGCCGAGATAAAGCAGAATCAGCGGATTGCCGTAGGCCTGGCCGACCTCGTTCGGTGTCAGCACGCCGACGAGCGGAAACACTGCGAGCGGTAACAGCGCCGTGATCGGAATCGGGATCGCTTCCGCCACCCACCAGACTGCGCACAACAGCGTGACGCCTGCGGTCCAGCAGACGTCGGGCGGTTGACCCGCCATGCCCAGGCCGAGCCCCAGCGCAAGCGCCGCGGCAGGGCCGCCGGTCAGAATAAGAAGACGCACGGTTTGTTGTTATCGACGTTCGGTGCGAGCCAGCGTGGAGCTTACCTGTCCGCCCTTACACAGAGCAACGATTCACGTAATCTCGCCTCGACACCCGTGTCTCAAGCTCGAATCGCGTCCTCGTCGCTGAATTTTCGTCCATGCTCGCTCCTCGTCTACGACGCTCGACGAGCACTCCGGGCCCTCCCCCGTCGGTCACCGCAGTCATCAACGCGGTGGTGGCGCTGAGCGTCGGCTCCGGCATCTGTCACCGCCGTGCGAAAAGCGACGATGACCGTTGCGACCACCCCGCCAGAACCCCGCCCATGGCTACTGCGACAAGCAGGCGGAGATTATGTAAACTCTTTGCATCAATGTCGTACGACCGTTCGCCAGACTAAAAATATGAATAAAGGCGCCCAGACGAGAGCAACCATATTGAGCCAGGCCATCGCCGTGGCTGGAGTCCACGGACTCGACGGCATGAGTATCGGCCGACTGGCCGAAGTTACCGGTATGTCCAAAAGCGGACTGTTCGGCCACTTCGGTTCCAAGGAAGCGCTGCAGCGAGCCGTTCTCGATACCGCCGGCGAAGAACATGCGCAGCAGGTACTCGCGCCCGCCCTGCTCGAGTACCGCGGCGAAGCACGACTGCGCGCTCTGTTCCGGCATTGGCTGGAGTGGCTCGGCTCCGACGCCCGGCCAGGAGGCTGCCCGCTGATTTCGGCGGCAACGGAACTGGCGGACCGGCCCGGTGATCTGCGCGATTTTCTCGTCGAGCAGCAGCAGGGCTGGATCGACCAGATTCGTCGCATGTGTCAGCAGGGTATTTCAGAAGCTACGTTTCGCGACGACCTCGACTTGAGCCAGTTCGCGTTCGAGTTCCACGGCATTGGCCTGGGATTTCACTTCGCGCGACGCTTTCTCGATGACGATCGCGCACTGGTTCATGCGAACGCGGCTTTCGAGAAGCTGATAAATTCCGCGAAGGGCGTGTCTGAAGATCGAGCAGCCGCCCCTGGCAGTCGTTAGTAGCGGTAATGATCCGGCTTATAAGGACCTTCGACAGAGACGCCTAGATAGTCGGCCTGACGCTTCGAAAGCTGCTCCAGACGTACGCCGAGCTTCCCCAGGTGCAAGCGCGCTACTTTCTCGTCGAGATTCTTCGGTAGCGTGTGGACGCCAAGCGGATACTTGTCAGCGCTATTGAAAAGCTCCATCTGTGCGATTGTCTGATTGGTGAAACTGTTCGACATGACGAAGCTCGGATGTCCGGTTGCGCAACCCAGGTTGACCAGCCGGCCTTCCGCAAGCAGCACGATGCTCGTCTGATCGGGGAAGGTGATCTTGTGAACCTGGGGCTTGATTTCTTCCCACTCGTACTTGCGAAGCTTCTCCACCTCGATCTCGTTGTCGAAGTGACCGATATTGCAGACGATGGCGTTGTGCTTCATCGCAAGCATATGCTCTTCCGTAATGACGTCGACGCAACCAGTGGTCGTAACGAACACATCACCGATTTTCGCGGCTTCGTTCATCGTCATCACTTCATACCCTTCCATTGCGGCCTGGAGCGCGCATATCGGATCTATCTCCGTAACGATTACTCGAGCGGCCTGCGCACGCAGAGACTGACAACTGCCCTTGCCGACATCGCCGTACCCCGCGACAACCGCTATCTTTCCGGCAAGCATTACGTCCGTGGCCCGGTTGATACCGTCGACGAGCGAGTGACGGCACCCGTATAGATTGTCAAACTTCGATTTCGTCACCGAATCGTTGACGTTAATCGCGGGAAACAGGAGTTCGTCGCGCTCGAGCATCTGAGAGAGACGATGCACGCCGGTGGTCGTCTCCTCGCTAACGCCACGGATGTCTTTCACCATCCGGTGGAAACGCGCCGGATCTCTTTGCAACGATTTCTTGAGCTGTGCGTAAAGAACCGCTTCTTCCTCGGATTCAGGCTTCGCATCGAGAACGGAAGCGTCCTCCTCGGCGCGGTAGCCGAGATGCACGAATAAAGTCGCATCACCGCCATCGTCGAGAATGATGTTGGGACCATCGTGCTCCGGCCAATCGAAGATTCGATCGACGTACTCCCAGTATTGCTCCAGCGACTCGCCTTTGACGGCGAATACGGGTGTACCGTTCGCCGCGATCGCAGCAGCAGCATGATCCTGCGTAGAGAATATGTTGCAGGTCGCCCAACGAATATCCGCACCCAGTGCTTCCAGCGTTTCGATAAGGACCGCAGTCTGAATCGTCATGTGCAACGAACCAGTAATTCGGGCACCTTTTAACGGCTGGCTTCGAGCGTACTCTTCACGCGTGGCCATCAGACCCGGCATCTCATGTTCCGCGAGGGAAATCTCTTTACGGCCGAATTCGGCCAGTCCGATATCCGCGACGACGTACTCGTCGGGCGAGGGTTTCATTGCGACTACTTTGTCGGTCATCTGGTGTTACTCCATTAACGCTACGCCGAAGTTCTCTCGGTAGCGGGATCTGAATTCATCGGGTGAGAAGCTATGGTTCTGAGTGCCGTGGCATTCTATCTTAATCGCACCCATTAAACTCGCGATGCGACCAGTTGTCTCCCAATCATACCCGGCGGTAACGCCATGCAGCAGACCCGCTCGAAATGCATCACCACAACCGGTCGGATCCGTGACGGCCGCCGGCTTGGCCACAGGGATATCATAGTCACCGGAAGCGGTGTATATGATCGAGCCTTTCGAACCGCGCGTAACAATGAGCGCCTCGACGCGCTTTTTGAGATCCGCGACGTCCCAGCCCGTTCGATCCTTGAGAAGCTGCCATTCATAGTCGTTTACGGCGACCCATGTCGCTTGCTCGATGAATCGGCGAAAGTCGTCGCCGTCGAACAACGGCATTCCCTGGCCCGGATCGAAAAGGAACGGAATCGCCGCGTCGGCAAATTGCGACGCATGC
The DNA here is from genome assembly GCA_024638465.1 of Rhodospirillaceae bacterium. Lineage (GTDB taxonomy): Bacteria > Pseudomonadota > Gammaproteobacteria > Steroidobacterales > Rariloculaceae > SMWC01. The sequence continues at coordinate 11,232 of JAHEKF010000018.1, forward strand.
GCTAACATCCCTTCGCGCGAATCGGCGCTCACAATTCCGATCTCGACTCCTTCAGCATCGCCGACTGCGTTCATCGCCGATACACTCATCGCTCCGGGATGAAACGCGGTGATCTGATTGTCGTCGAGATCAGTCGTGATGAAAGCTTGAGCGGTATAGGCATCCTCGACGATTCGAAGATGATCGCGGCGAATTCCGAGCTTATCGAAACGCTCGGCGTAGGGGGCGAAATCCATGCCGACGGTCGCCATCGGCAGCGGCTCTCCACCAAGTAATTTAAGGTTATAGGCGATATTGCCCGCGCAGCCACCATACTCGCGCCGCATCTCCGGCACGAGGAATGAGATATTCAGGATATGGATCTTTTCAGGAAGGATATGATTCTTGAACGAATCCTCGAACACCATGATGTTGTCATAGGCGATCGAGCCGCAGATCAGGGCAGCCATAACAATTCTCGGTTATCGGGAGTAAATCGGATCAGGCGGCTGCTTCCACTTTGAGCGCTTCGGCCCTGGACGTGCTCTCCCACGTGAATCCGTCTTCGCTTCTGCCAAAGTGGCCATACGCAGCGGTCTGTCGATAGATCGGGCGCAGCAAATCGAGCATCTGCAAAATGCCGTAAGGCCGCAGATCGAAGTGTTCGCGCACGAGCGCGGAGATGCGCCGCTCGGGAACCTTATGGGTACCGAAAGTCTCAACCGTGACCGAAGTCGGCTCGGCAACACCGATAGCGTACGAAACCTGAATCTCACAGCGATCCGCCAGGCCAGCCGCCACGATATTCTTCGCAACGAACCGCGCTGCATAAGCGGCGGACCGGTCTACCTTGGACGGATCCTTGCCGGAGAACGCCCCGCCACCGTGGCGCGCCATGCCGCCATAGGTGTCGACAATGATTTTCCGGCCGGTCAGGCCGCAATCTCCGGCCGGACCACCGATCACGAACAGGCCGGTCGGATTGATATGAAATTTCGTTTCGGCGCTTAGCCATTTTTTCGGAAGAATCGGCTTGATGATCGTCTCCATTACGGCCTCTTTGAGGTCGTCCTGGGAAACATCCGGATCGTGTTGCGTCGACAGTACAACGGCATCAATCGCGATCGGACGGTCGTCTTCGTAACGAAATGTCACCTGACTTTTGGCGTCGGGGCGCAGCCAGGACAGCTCGCCGGCCTTCCGCACCCGCGCCTGTTGCTCGACGAGTCGATGCGCGTACATGATCGGTGCAGGCATCAGGCTCTCCGTATCGTTACAGGCGTAACCGAACATCAGCCCCTGATCTCCGGCGCCCTGCTCCTCCGGCACGGTACGGTCCACACCCTGAGCAATATCCGGAGATTGTTCGCCGAGCTCGTCGATGACCCGACAGGTTGCGCCGTTGAAACCGACATCGTCGTTGTCGTAGCCGATATCGATCACGACCTCGCGGGCGATCTGCTCGATGTCGATTTTGGCCGATGTAGTGATCTCGCCAGCAACCATGATGAGCCCGGTCTTTACGAGCGTTTCACAGGCAACCCTGGCGGCCGTATCTTTGGTGAGAGCCGCGTCGAGTACCGCGTCTGAAATTTGATCACACATCTTGTCGGGGTGACCCTCCGAAACGGATTCAGAGGTGAATAGATAGCTTTTTGCCATGTAGCGTAGCTCCTGGCGATAGACGTGGAACGGTGATTCTTGGCCCGTTGGCCCATTGAAAAGAGGGCACATTGCCCAAATTCTCAGTCGTACGCAACTGGAGCCTGACTTCGGACCCTTGCTCCACTACCATACCGGCGCAAGGAGACTTTATGACCACTGAACACCACCGGCTCATCATTCTCGGCTCCGGCCCTGCGGGCTACACGGCGGCCGTCTACGCTGCCCGCGCGGCGCTGGAACCCGTAATCATTACGGGCATCGAGGTCGGCGGCCAGATGACGACTACGACCGACGTCGATAACTGGCCCGGCGACGATGAAGGCGTCCAGGGCCCGGAGCTCATGGAGCGCATGCGACGGCATGCTGAAAAGTTCGGCACGAAGCTGGTATACGATCACATCAGCGCGGTTGACCTCGAGAAAAGGCCTTTCCGGTTGAAAGGAGATAGCGACGAGTACACCTGCGACGCGCTGATCATCGGAACGGGCGCATCTGCGAAGTATCTCGGTTTACCCTCCGAGGAAGCCTTCAAGGGCAAGGGTGTTTCCGCCTGCGCCACCTGCGACGGGTTCTTTTTCAGAGACCAGCCGGTCGCCGTTATCGGCGGTGGCAACACGGCAGTCGAGGAAGCGCTCTATCTCTCAAATATCGCGTCGAAGGTCACCGTCGTACACCGCCGCGACGAGTTTCGCTCGGAAAAAATTCTGAGCAACCGCCTCATTGACAAAGCGGAGAACGGGAACGTCGATATCCAGTGGAACCGAGTTCTGGACGAAGTACTCGGAACTGACGACGGAGTAACCAGTATCCGGATAAAGGAAGCACACGGCGACGGGACGGAAGAAGTTCCCGTCCAGGGCGTTTTTATCGCGATCGGTCATACGCCGAACACCGGCATTTTCGAAGGCCAGCTTGATATGGAGGGCGGTTACATCGTCGTTAATCAGAACGGTCACGAGTTCGCTACGGGCACGAGCATCGAAGGGGTATTCGCCGCCGGCGACGTCGCAGATCCCATTTACCGGCAGGCCGTCACCTCCGCAGGCTCGGGTTGCATGGCGGCATTGGATGCCGAACGTTATCTGGCTGAGTCCGAGTCCGCGTGATGCGATGAAACGCACGGCACTGATTCTCGGCACGATCGTTGTTATAGCGGCCGTGGGTTGGTTTGTGAGTCGACCGGAACCGCTTGCAGTAAGCATCGTCAGCGTCGATCGGGGCCCGGTATCGGCCACCGTCAGTAACACACGCGCCGGTACTGTCGATGCGTGTCGACGGGCCGGCCTGTCGCCGGCATCAGGTGGCCAGATCGTCGTTCTCCCCATCGTCGACGGCGACGAAGTCGAAGCCGGCGAGCTGCTGCTCGAACTCTGGAATGAAGACCTGCGAGCCCAGGTTCGGCTTGCGGAACGCGACGCCATCGCCGCCAACTCACGCGCGGAAGAATTCTGTGTCATTGCGGACTTCGCGAGGCGTGAAGCCAATCGTCTGACGATGCTGCTGGAAGACGGGCTTGCTTCCGAAGACGATACGGATCGTGCGGTCGGCAATGCCGAGTCTCGCGCCGCGGCCTGCACGGCTGCGCGCGACGGCGGCCGGGTCGCCGCCGCTCAGGTCGAAGTCGCTACGGCCGCATTGGCGCGCACCCAGCTTTACGCTCCTTTCTCCGGCGTCATCGCCGAGATCAATGGAGAGATCGGCGAGTTCGTCACGCCTTCTCCCGTCGGAATCCCGACCCCCCCGACCGTCGACCTTATCGACTCCAGCTGCCTGTACATCAGTGCGCCGATCGACGAAGTCGATGCGCCAGCTGTGAAAGCGGGCCTGCCCGCGCGAATCAGCCTGGATGCGTTCAGCGACAGGACATTTTCCGGTCACGTCAGGCGAGTCGCGCCTTATGTACTCGATGTCGAGAGGCAGGCCAGGACGGTTGAGATCGAAGCCGAGATCGACGACCCGGATCGCGGCGACTTGCTGCCGGGTTACAGCGCCGACGTCGAAGTCCTTCTCGCCAGCGAAGAAAACGCAATCAGGATTCCGACGTCGGTCATCGTCGACAACAACCAGGTCTATGTCCTGGACGACGCGACCGGAGTGATCGAGTTACGAGAGATTGAAGTCGGGATCTCCAACTGGGAGTTCACGGCCGTTACCGGAGGTTTGAGCGTCGGCGAGCAGATCGTCAGCTCGATCGACCGCGAAGGTGTCGAGGACGGCGCCAGCGCCAGGCCCGAGTAACCCATGCGAACGACAGCCGGCCTATGATGCGGCTGCGACAGCTGTGCCGCGATTTCCAGGTCGGAGACCAGGTCGTTCATGCGCTCGACCATGTCGACCTCGAGATTCGATCGGGTGAGTACATTTCGGTCATGGGCGCGTCGGGTTCCGGCAAATCGACTTTGCTCAATATCCTCGGACTTCTCGACCGAGCAACATCGGGGACCTACACGCTCAACGGCGCAGATGTCTCGACGCTGGACGACAACGCTCTGGCCGAGCAGCGCCAGGAGAACATCGGCTTCATCTTTCAGTCCTTTCATCTGATACCCCGTCTGACGGCGGTAGAGAATGTCGAGCTGCCGATGCTTCTGTCCGGTACGCCGGTAGCGGTTCGCCGCGAGCGAGCGCAAGAAGTTCTCGAGGCGGTCGGTCTCGGCGCGCGATTCGACCACCGTCCGGACCAGCTCTCGGGCGGAGAGCGCCAACGAGTCGCGATCGGGCGTGCGATCGTGATGAAGCCGAGTCTTTTACTCGCTGATGAACCGACGGGTAATCTCGATTCGCGATCGAGCACCGAAGTCGTGGAGATTATCGAACAACTGAACGACGACGGGATCAGCCTGATGGTCGTGACCCACGATCCCGATCTCGGTGAGCGCGCCCGGCGCCATCTATTCATGCGAGACGGAAAAATCATCAGCGACGACGGAGATGCCGCGTGAAGGCCATTGATACGTCTCGACTGGCGGTACAGGCTATTCGCCGCTACCCGATGCGTACTTCGATGCTGCTGACGGCCGTCGCAATCGGGGTCGCTGCCGTCGTATTGCTGACCTCGATCGGCGAAGGCGCACGCCGCTATGTAACGGGCGAATTCGCGGCACTCGGCACACATCTGCTCGTCGTACTGCCCGGCAAAGCCGAGACGACGGGTGGTGGTGGCGGCGCGGGCATGATGATCGGCGAAACGGCCCGCGACCTGACGCTCGAAGATGCCATGGCAATCGAGCGCATTCAGCGCGTCGCGCAGGTGGCGCCTATCGTCATCGGTAGCGGAACTGCTTCCTGGCGACAGCGCGAGCGAGAAATCACCGTTCTGGGAACAACGACCGAGATGCTTGAAATTCAGCACTTGAGCATGCGGAGCGGCAGCTTTCTTCCCGAGATCGATATGGACGTTGCGTCACCTATCTGTGTGCTGGGCGACAATGTCGCGAGTGAGTTCTTTGGCGCCACCGCGCCCCTCGGACAATGGCTCCGCATCGGTGACACGCGCTGCAGGATCATCGGCGTCATGGACCAGGCTGGCACGGCGGGACCGTTCGAAGTCGATGAACTCGTGATCATGCCGGTCGCGAGCGCGCAGCAGCTCTTCAACGCGCCTGGGGTGTTTCGCATTCTGGTCGAAGCCGTTAACCAGGAATCCATGGCTGCGGCACGCCGCGAAATCATCAGAATAGTTGCGGCGCGACACCAGGGGGAAGAAGACATTACCGTCGTGACCCAGGACGCCGTTCTCGACACGTTCGAGTCGATCTTCGACATGATTACGATGGGACTCGCTGGAATCGCGGCTATCAGCCTGATCGTCGCCGGTGTGCTGATCATGAACGTCATGCTCGTCGCAGTAAGCCAACGCACGAAGGAGATCGGCCTGCTTCGCGCGCTCGGCGCGAAACAACGGCAAATAATCTCTCTGTTCCTTACCGAAGCCGTCATGTTGTCGTTCGCCGGAGCGCTATTGGGTTTGCTGATCGGCGAACTCGGCTCGCGACTTCTTGGCGTTGCATTCCCGGTCCTGGAATTTGTGGCCCCACTCTGGGCCATGGCCGCGGCAGTACTGACTGCCGTCATCAGCGGTCTGCTATTCAGCATCCTGCCGGCACGACGTGCGGCCAGGCTCGATCCGGTTCTCGCTCTCGCCGGACGCTGACAATGCTGCTGCGAGATGTTTTTCGATTTACCGGCCGGTCCGTGCTTGCCCACCGGATGCGGAGCATCCTGACCTCTCTCGGCATCGGAATCGGCGTCGCAGCCGTTGTTCTGCTGACATCGATCGGCGAAGGTATCAACCGCTATATCGTAGAGCAGTTCACGCAATTCGGCACGAATACGATCGCAGTGCAGCCCGGGAAGGCGAATACGCTCGGCATCTCGGCCGGCGTATTCAACTCGGTACGGCCGCTGAGCCTCCAGGACGCCGAGGCCCTGCTGCGGGCACCCTACGTTCTCCACTCCGTTCCTGCGGTCTCGGGCTCGGCATCCGTAGAAGCGCGCGGTCGCGAACGAAATGTCAACGTGTTTTCCGTAGGTCCCGAATTCGACCAGGCGTTTCGCTTTCGCGTTTCGCGGGGAACGTTCCTTCCGCACGACGATCTGGAGCGGCCGCGTGCCGTGGTCGTGCTCGGGTCAACTGTGTACGAAGAACTCTACGGCAACGAGAATCCGCTCAACGATCGCGTTCGGATCGGTGGCGAACGTTATCGAGTGATCGGCGTCATGGAATCCAAAGGCGACATGCTCGGAATCGATCTCGATGACACGGTTTATATCCCCGCAGCCAGCGGGCTCACAATGTTCGACCGCGAAGGTCTGCATGAGATCGACATCCTCTACGACGACGGTGCGAACGTCAATGAAGTGATTGCCGGTATTGAACGAATCCTCGTTGCTCGCCATGGCGGCGAAGACTTCACGATCATCAGCCAGCAACAGATGCTCGACGTTCTCGGTTCCATCATCAACGTATTGACGATCGGCGTCGGCGCATTAGGCGGTATTTCCCTGCTCGTCGGCGGCGTCGGAATTTTCACGATCATGACGATCGCGGTGCGCGAGCGAACCGGAGAGATTGGACTGTTAAGAGCGGTTGGCGCGGAACGAAGCCGAATTTTGCAGCTGTTTCTTGGCGAGGCCGTACTCCTGGCCTGCCTCGGCGGACTCGGCGGCCTCTGCGCGGGCGTCGGCATCATCGCGATCGTCAACATCACGATTCCCGCTATGCCCGCGTCGATCGCAATCGAATATGTCGGGTTGGCTCTGGGTATCGCCGTGCTTATCGGGCTCGTTGCCGGCGTGTTACCGGCCCGCCGCGCAGCCGCAATGGAACCGCTCGAAGCGCTACGGACCGAGTAGCCCTCCCGTCCCGGGGCAAAGCAGGGCGTTGAGCCTGCCGGCGAGCCTGAGTCCTGCCTGTATCAGCCGTAGCCGCGCCACATCGCTCGCGGTGGCCTCGTAGCGCGGCCCGATCAGGCCGGTGTCTGCATCGAAGCTGTAAACAACTCCACGCAGCGCCTGGCTTTCGACGGCCCATCCCGACGGCGCCGTCTCCGCAAGGCTCTCTTCGAGGAGCGGAATCAGCGCAGCGGTGCGACGCAAATAGTCACTGACCGGTAGTTCATCTCGCAGAACGAAGGAATCCCAATAACTGTGCAGATTGACAGTTTCGCCGGACACGGTGATCTCGATTGCGTTCCCGCCCCGATCCTCACTTCGACCGACGTGCAGCGGCTGGTGCAGATCGACGACGAAATGGACGAGAAAACGCAGGGCATTCGCGCGATCTTCATGATTCAGCGAACGATCGACAAGCCGCGCGCTGAATCGATCGATTGCCCACAAAATATCGCCCTCGGCAGGTGTGCGGTACGCCTCGAGCGGCGCGTCGTCGGCGATATTCATATAGTGCCAGGGCGCGGAGTCCCTCCAGCGCTCCGTAGAGCGAATACGATCCGCCCACATCCCCAGTTCTCCGACACTCTCGCCGTCGCCGAGCCGATCGATCTCCCGAAGTGCCGGCAAGCAAAGGCGGCCTTCGGCGATCTCGCCCGCAACGATGTGACCGGCCGGTCCGAATGCGCGCGCATCGGCGACGATCAGGACGACCAGAACGAGAGGAATTCCTCGCGACACCACGACTCAGTCGTGCAATGCGGCGACCGTATCAGCCCGATCCGCTTCCGACTCGCTCCAGCTCAGCGTATCGGCCATGAGCTCCAGCGTCCGCTCAACGGCACCGCGATTCGCGGCGACAAGCGCCCGGGCAGAATCGCCGGCCGCGTTGCGTAATGCGGGTTGATCGAAGTACATCGCCACGCTGTCGATCAGAGCCCGGGAATCTGCCACCTGGTTACCGGCGCCACTGTCGATTGCCATACTGCTGATCTCGTCGAAGTGGAACATATGCGGGCCGAACAGTACGGGCACTCCGACCGCGCAGGGCTCGAGCAAATTATGCCCCCCGACCGCAACGAGACTGCCACCCACGAACGCGACATCAGACGCCGCGTAAAGCTTTTGCAGCTCGCCCATCGAATCTCCGACGAGAATTTCGATGGCTGCCGGAAGTGCACCGCGGTGCTGGCTACGTAGCGCAATGGTCGCCCCGCTGCGACGGCACAGGCGTGCGACGGCGCCGAATCGCTCCGGATGACGCGGCACAAGCACCAGCAACATATTCCGGTACCGTTTTCGCAGCTCGTGAAAAGCGAAAAGTATCTTGCGCTCTTCCCCTGCATGGGTGCTGGCAGCGATCCATACGGGACGATCGACGCCCCAGTCACTGCGGAGCGCTACCCCGTCCGCAAGCAATTCACCCGGAAGTGGGGCGTCGAACTTGAGGTTTCCGGTGATCTCCAGGCGCGGGCGTTTGATTCCCAGACTTCTGAGTCGCTGAGCGTCGCTTTTGGTCTGCGCACAAATCAACATCGCCCGCTCGAGCATTCGGCGTGAGGTCGTCGGCACCCTCAGATAACCTCGCACCGATTCCTGAGACAGGCGCACGTTCACGAGGAAAAGCGGAATTTGCCGGTCGTAACAGGCCTTGAACAGATTCGGCCAGAACTCGGTCTCTGCCACGACGGCGAACTCGGGAGAGACGCGGTCCATGAAACGCCGTACCGAGCCCGGTAAATCGTAAGGAACATATGCGTGATCGACGCGACCGCCGAACAGTTCCTGCACCTGCTCGGAGCCGGTCGGCGTCATTGTCGTCACCAGCAGGCGATGCTGCGGGTATCGCTGCTCGAGTCGATTCACGAGTTCAGCAGACGACCGTACCTCGCCGACGGAAACCGCATGGATCCAGATGACGTGCTGGTCGCGCATCGAAGCGACATAGCCGAAACGCTCCGGCCAGCGGAACCAATAGGCCGGGTAACGAATACCTCTCCACACGAGGTTGAGCAGCACGAACGGCAGGAGGCAATAAACGGCGATTGACCAGAGCGTCATCGAATCGCTCCCGAGCTAGACTACCGTCTCGGCGATGTGCTCGGTCTCGATAGCCTGCCTGGCGGAGAAATATTTCCTGTAGTCGTCGTCATAAGCCGACCGCGAGCGCACGACTTCGTCGAACGCAACCATAAGCCCAAGCATGAGCTCCGTGCATTCGCGTACAGCGAAACGATCGCCTTCCGCAGCCGTGATGTAGTCGCAAAGGTCGTTACGCGCGGCAAAATCCTGCAGAAGAGGGCTGGCCGCGCGCCGCACGAGAAAGCGCGCGCCGCACTCCGCAGCCATGCCGAGATCGTTTATGTCGTCGAATACGCAGGCGACCTGTGATTGCTCCAGTCCATGGAGATTGCAGAGCTTTTCGATCGCCATACGCTTGTTCGCGATACCGCGAAATACCGCCTGAAAATGTTCGCGCTTCGCGAAACCCTCCGCGGTCGGATTGTCCGCGCCCGTGATTATCGCTGCGACCGGCAACAGACCGTCGCGCCGCCAGAGCCCGTAACGCAGCATGTTCGTGCCCATGGAGTCGGCTTCGCTGAAACTGCTGCCCGCGCCCTGGGTTTTTACACCGAGATTAAAGACGCCGTCCCAGTCGAAGACCAGCGCCCGGACAGAAGCGATTCGCGAGCTAAGATCGCCTACGTCAGCGAGGAATATTCCGCCCAGCTCGGCAAACCGGGTTGCAGCGCCGGATTCATCCCGATGGGCATCGTGTTTAGAGATGTTCTTGACCAAGAAGTCCCAGTTTCACGAGATCCTGAATATCCAGAATACCCGACGGTTTCTCGCCGTCGACTACGATGATGCTATCGACTTCGAAATCCTTGAAGAGCTTCACGGCCTCGTCCAGTAGCGCTTCCTGCCCAATCGTTACGGGGCTCTCCGAGAATCCGATCTGCTCCAGCGTCTCGTCCAGTATTTCGCGCCCGTTTTGTTGCAGGCTGCGGCGAAGATCGCCGTCGGTAAATATTCCCGCAACTTTGCCCGCGCCGTCCACCAGCGTAACCGTGCCAAGCCGCGACTCTGTCATCTTGACCATTGCGGACGTCAGCGTCTCGCTCGCTTCGCAGACCGGGTTCTGCGATCGGACGAACTGACCTACTTTCATCGTCATGAGCTTCGTATGCTCGCGGAACTGATCCGTTCCAACGGTCGTCAGCGAGTTTTCGCAAAGCCGGTTCAGGACGCCGAAAGGGACTGTACAGACATGCGCTCCGGAAAGTAGCGCTTGCCGGACGTGGTCCGGGTGGCGAACGGAAGAGAACATGACCTTACCGCTATAGCCGTGTCGATCTATTACCTCGACGCATTGCTCGAAGAGCCTGACGGCATCGTGACCCTGATCCTGCATTCGTCCGGCAAGCGGGCAGACGAATGCGGCACCGGCAGCCAGCGCCATGTAGGCCTGGTTCAGCGTGTAGATCAGATGGACATTGACACGATGCCCCCTCTCGGTCAGCCGCTGACAAGCCGTGACGCCGGCGTTCGAAATCGGCACTTTGAAGACGGGCTCCTGCTTGAGAGGCAGCGCGAGAATGCGATCGGCCTCCGCGAGAATCTCGTCAACCGTGTCGCCGAGGGCCTCGACCTGCAGCTCCGGAACCATGCCCGACAGCTTCACGGTCGCGCCATCGATATCGGAAATGCCGTGACGATGCATGAATGTGGGCGTCGTCGTGAGGCCCTTTAGAAAACCGAGCTGAAATGCCTGTTCGATTTCACTGAAATCTACGGAGTCGAGGTAAAGATCCATTCGCAATCCTAGGCGGTCAGACGCGCTTGCTCCCGAACGAGCGCGTGAATATCGAGGAGCGGACGCACGAAGTCCGCCAGCTGATCCAGGTAATATTGACTCGCGGCGTCGCAGAGTGCGTCCGGCGGATTCGGATGCGCTTCAACGAAGATCCCATCGACGCCGGAGGCAACGCCGGCACGCGAAAGAACGGACAGATACTCCCGGTTCCCGCCTTTCGGATCTTTGCTCGGAATCCCGTACTTTCGAATTGTGTGCGTAATATCGAATATGACCGGGTAGCCGATCTGATTCAGGAGTAGAAAACTTCTCGGATCGACGACGAGGTCGTTGTACCCGAACGTATAGCCACGCTCCGTTATCAGAATTCGTTCATTGCCTGATGCCTCGATCTTCTTGACCGGCTTTGACATGTTGTCCGGAGCGATGAACTGGCCGTGTTTGAGATTGACCACGGTACCGGTCTTCGCGGCTGCGACAACGAGCTCGCTCTGCATGCACAGATAGGCGGGTATCTGAACGACGTCAACAACCTCTGCCGCGGGCGCGGCCTGGGTGGGATAGTGGATGTCGGTCAGAACGGGCAACCCGAACTCGCGCTTAATCTTCTCGAGGATCTTCAGCCCTTCGTCGAGGCCCGGTCCCTGGTAGTAATCGAGCGAGCTTCGATTGTCTTTCGAGAATGACGACTTGAAGATCAGTGGCACGTCAAGATCGTCGGCAATCGCCCTGAGCCGCTCCGCAGTCGCCATCATGAGCGATTCTTCCTCGATCACGCAGGGGCCGCAGATCAGGAATAACTGGTCGGAGCCACAATCGATATCGCCAATCTGTACGTGTTTCTTGATCATCTGGAATCCGTGTCACCGACCGCTGGCGGCATTGTGCTTTCAAAGGGTTGCACTAGCAAGCTCTCACGATTCTGCAGCACCAGCGGCACGAGGAGTTCGTAATTCCGCTGCGTCGCGCCCTGCCCCTGCAAAACGACCGCTCGCGCGCGACTGCCGATCGCGACACGCCGCTCGGGATCCTGCGCGAGTTCGTCCAGCGAACGCGCCAGCCCTTCGACGTCGTCAACCTCGATCGCCGCTTCGGCGGCCAGCAGCTCGCGCACCGTGTCCGCGAAACTCGCATGGTAGGGGCCGAATATGACCGGCCGGGACAGAATAGCGGGCTCCATGAGATTGTGCCCACCCTTGCTGGCGCCTCTGAAAAACAGGCTGCCGCCGACGAACGCGATATCTGCGGCGGCATAGAGCCGCCGCAATTCGCCCACGGTGTCCACGACGAGCACACCAGCGGCGCCGGGCGCCGTGGTTTCGCCGCGGTCGACTGCCGTCTTCAGGACGGCTGCCTCGCCACGCGACTTCACGAGTTGCGCAATCCGAACGGCATCGCGCGGATAGCGCGGCACAAGCACAAGCGCCGCAGATTCGACATGCGATCTAAGCTGAAGATACGCATCCAGAAGAGCAGCGTCTTCGCCATCATGCACGCTACCGCCGATGATGACGACGTCACCGGCCAGATACGACAACGATTCCCGAAGCGCGTTTCTGCCTTCGTCAGCGCCCGCGGAAGTCGCGAGATCGTATTTCATGTTTCCTGTCACTGCCACTCGATCGGCATCGACGCCGAGCTCCAGCAATCGATCAGCCTGCTCCGGATTCTGCACAGCGAACAAAGCGAATCTGCGCAACAGATTCACGATCATGGTGGCGCGCGCGTAACGCTCGTAAGAACGTCGTGACATCTTGCCGTTGATGACCGCGACGGGCGTCCCGAGCCGCTGAGCCGATGCGAGAAAATTCGGCCAGAAATCAGACTCGACGATGACGATCAGGCGCGGATTGAATCGCTCCAGAAATCGGGCTACGACAAAAGTCAGGTCGATCGGAAAGAGAATGACGCGATGTTGGGGAAAGGCTCGCCGCGCCGCCGCCAAACCCGTCGACGAGTAGGCGGAAATCAGCAGAGGCGTTGCTGGCATATCGCGCTCGAATCGCTCGACGAGCGGGCTGAGCAGCGCGATTTCGCCGGCCGATGCGCCGTGCAGCCAGATCGACTCTTTCAGCTCTGGACCGAGGTCTCTGCCGAAGCGCGCTGACAGTCCCTGCCAGTCGCCACGTATGACGAGCCGGTAAAGTATCCAGGGCGACGCAAGGATGGCGCCCGTCAGATATGCCAAGTTGAGCAACAGCCCCATAAGCGAAACTCGACCCCTGCCGAGCTGGTTGGAGGCTGCTATTCTAATGCTATTCGGCGAGGACCGGGCTGCTTGCGCCAGGCCTGAGTGGTGGGTGACTCTCTGAATCGTTATCAGAAACCGTAGATCTGCTCGGAACCGCGGTCGTTGAGTTCCTCTATCTCGAGCGGGTTCGAACCGTAGTTATTGAACCATTCGACGAAGTCGTCGCCATGCATCGGGCGCGCGATAAGGAAGCCCTGTGCGATATCGCACCCGAGCGCCGTGACCATGTCCTGGTTCTCTTCGCTGTCGACGCCTTCTGCAACCACCCGCATGTCGAGAGCGTGGGCGAGGTCGAATATCGCTTTGACGATCTGCTGGTCGGTCTCGTCGACTCCGATTGTTTCGATAAAGCGCTTGTCGATCTTGATCTCGGTAGCGGGCACCTGCTTCAGATAAGTCAGCGAGGAGTAGCCTTTACCGAAGTCGTCGATCGAAAGATCGACTCCTAGCTCCCGTATCTTGTGGAGATTCGCCATGGAGCGACTGTCGCTTTTCAGCAGGCTGTCCTCAGTCAGCTCTACCGCAAGCTTGATATCGAACTTCAGCAATTTCTCATTCAGCGCCTGCAAACGCACGCAGAACTCCGAATGATTCGCGACTTGCGGCGAAACGTTGATCGCCAGACCGAAGGACGGCTTGAGCGTGCCCCATGACTGAACCGATTCGAGCACCGAATCGAATACCGACCATGTCAAATCGATGATATCGCCGGTGCGCTCGGCGATCGAAATGAAGTTATCGGGCGAGATGGCGCGGCCGTCTTTCGTCCGCCACCGGACCAGTGCTTCAACGCCGCAAACCGAGTCCGTCGCAAGTTCGACCTTCGGCTGGTAGTGAACCTCTATCTCGCCGTTGGCAATGGCACCCTTAAGATCGCTTTCGAGCTTCCACTTGGTCGCCTGGTGCATGGTTGCATTCGGCTGATAGACAGCGAAGCTCTCGTCGTTGTCGCGTGCTGTTTGCAGCGCGAGTTCCGCGCGTCTGAAAAGCGTCAATGCGTCGTCTGCGTGCAACGGGCACATCGCGGCCCCGAGCTTGACGTCGACGGAAAAACTGCTGTCCTGCACTTCTATCCTGGGCTGATGCGCCTCGGCAATGATTTCGGCCAAATCGGTAACGACCGCTTCGGAGTCCGGCGTCATGAGCAGGGCAAAACGGCGCTCCGACAGGCGAATGACATGACTGCCCTGAGGCAAGAGCATTCGCAGCGTCTCGGCGTAATCCTCGCAGGCATCGCGCGATGCCTGGGTACCGAAGGTCGTGGCGACGCGGTTGAAGGAATCGATCTGCACCAGCAGCAGGCTCATGATCTCAGCCGGCTCCCGCTTCTTCAGATACCGCTCTATAAAGCGAATACTGGGACTGACCCGGGGTTCCGATCTTTCAGAAGTATCGCCAGTCATCTAGTTGAAACGCTCAGGATGAATTATTCCTGCATACGATTGGACCAAATTGCGCACGCCGGTACTGTGAGCGCCGTCACGACGCGACGTCACAGATGACTCGCTACATCAGGGAAATAGCGGGCTCCAGGTCACGGCGGCGTTACCCGGGCCTCGCCACGGGGTCCGAAAAGCACACGCACCCGGTCACCGGCCGCGAACAGCAGGTCGCGCTCCTGCACGACGGCGATCGTGTCGCTGTTGTCGAGTCTCACGGTTATTTCCAGCCCGTCTTCCGCTGTGACTTCCTTCTCGATCGCCTCACCGGCCACGGCGCCTGCCACGCCACCTACCGCCTGAGCAACGCGTCGTGTATCGCCATTGCCGCTCAGCGCGCCGCCGGCCGCTCGCCCAACGGTTGCTCCGCCCCAGAGCCCGACAAACGAGGTCTCGCCCTCGATCTCGACGATTCTCGTGGCGACGACCTCGCCGTACTCGACGTTGTAGGCGGTGCGAGTATCCTGACGCGGGTAGACGTTTCCCGACGAACTCGAAGTCGCACAACCACTGAGCAGCGCCGCGATGACACAGCCGAGTGCTACCGATCTCAATATCATGGGATTCTCCTTCATACCCGCTACAACGCCATTACTTAGAGTGCGTTGACAGGGCAGGAGTTCACCGCGCAGGAACATTTAGCGTATACGGATCCTGAGCGTTCCCGTGACGGGTTCGCTCAAACCGCTTCCGATCAAGCGGAAATCGACGGGCAGAGTTCGTCCCTTCGCCGGCTCCCGCGCCCAGATTCGAAGCGGCTCCGTGAATGCGGGTACGGTAACGCCGCCGGGAACAGCGCACACATTCGTGTGAATCCGGATCTTCTTCTCCCCGGCGCTGACCGATGGATATTCGGTAGGTATTCCTTCTTCGTCGTTCGGCGAGGTACGTAGATATTCGGAGACCCCGAATCCGTCGAAGCGCGGGAACTCCAGCGTCAGCTGGCCGTCACGCAGCGCAACCTCGCCGTGATTCGTGAGGTCGAGATTGACTTTGTGAGTCCTCGTTTCGTATTCGTAGTAGTCGTCAGCCCAGTAGTGCTCTTCTTCGGTCGAAGTCATGCGGCGTTTCAAAGACGTATCGGAGGCATTTTCATAAGGCTGCGCAGCACCGAACTCGCGAACATGTATGAGGCGCTGTATATGCGTGAGCGTTCGTGCACCGACATCCCTGGCCACTTGCTTCGCTTCCATTAGCTTGCGGAACTTGTCGCCCGCCATTTTCGATGGCATTTGCGCGAGATCGAGTGCATCGAGAACCAGCTCGTCGGCGAGGTCTTTCCCCACGAAGCCGACCTCGATTTTCGGTTGGTGTGCCGAACCAGACAGCGTCTTCTGGAACAGAGTCTGCATATCGGGTCGACGCAATCGCGTCGGCAACTCCTCGTGCAGAATCCAGCCGCTGCCTTCGCGCATCGAGTTCGAAAGGTTTTGCTTGAGCAGATACGGTGGCGAATCACAACGATTGAGGCTGAAAATCGCAACAGCATTTCCATCGAGTTCGACAATGTCCAGGTCTAACGCCAGGTCCGGCTCGACGTACGCCAAAATCAGGGACTGGTAAATCTTTCGGGCTTCGGAGATTTCGTCATCGGAAATGCCGACGAATTCGCGCTGATCCGGCCCCTGGTCTCGCACTCCCAGAATCAGATAACGGGATCCATCGACGAGCGCGTTCGCAAGCCCGACCACGTCGCGGACGAGCGCCTGCTTTTCGACCGCTGCGTACGGTCGCTCGCGAAAAAAAACCGACGCGCCGGCGGGCACCGAGCGGGCAATCTTCTCCAGACTGCTCATCGACAGTTAGAGCGGACGTTCATCCCTGGCAGTCTACGCTCGCGCCGTCGCAGACGCGGTCGACTGGTTCAAGTTTTGAGTGAGCTGCGCGCTGACGGCGCGCGGCTTCAGGCCGGAGTTCGGACGCAGGCTCGGCGCCCTCCGGGAAGCTCGATCAAGCGAAGATATGCATCGTCAGCCATTCGGCCACGAGTGCGGGTTTCGTCTCGCCCTCTATCTCAATCGTAACTTTCGCCTTGACCAAAAGATGGCCGCCGCGTTCTCGCGCCTCGGCCAGCACCGCAACAGCTCGAATGCGGTCGTTGACCTTTACCGGCGCCGCGAACCGGACCTTGTCGAAGCCATAATTGATAACCATCGTCGATCCCTCCAGCGCCGGCGCGAAGTCACGGCAGAATCCGACGATTAACGACAATGTAAGCATTCCGTGAGCGATCGTTCCGCCGAAGCCCGCCTCCCTGGCCCGTTCCGGATCTACATGAATGTACTGATGATCTTCGGTCACATCAGCGAACTGATCGATACGCTTCTGGTCCACCAGAAACCACTTCGAAGTCCCCAGCTCCTCTCCAACGAACTCGAGAAGCTGTTCCTTCGTCCTAGTCTTCGACATACTGTTCTCCGCGAAGCGCACGATCCCGTGAGGGCGGACACCCCGATCATTCGACGCCGGTTGCCTTTTGGGTGCCCACGTGGCGCAATCGCCCGAGAGAAGCTCTCAACCGACGCAGATACCTATGGCCCAGAAGATCGCTAGCATACTTGAGAATCCGGGAGACGTCGCGGCGCGGCCGAGTCCTTCGCCGCGATCGATCGATCGGTCTTGATCCGGCCAGTGCCTTCTCCTCCGCGAATCGGTTTTATCAGTCTCGGCTGCCCGAAAGCCCTCGTCGATTCCGAGCGAATACTCAGCCGCCTCAAGGCCGAAGGCTACGAAACCGCCGCTGACTATGGCGGTGCGGACCTCGTAGTCGTCAATACCTGTGGATTCCTGGATAGTGCGCGCGAAGAATCGCTCGATGCGATAGGCGAAGCGCTCGCCGAGAACGGCAAAGTGGTCGTCACCGGTTGCCTGGGCGCTGACTCGAATCTCATTCGCGAAGCACACCCCGACGTACTGTCGATAACCGGCCCGCATCAATACGAAGCGGTCATGAATGCAGTCCACGCAGTCCTGCCGCGACCGCATTCTCCCTTTCTGGATCTCGTCCCGCCGCAGGGTATCCGGTTAACGCCGCGGCACTACGCTTATCTCAAGATATCCGAGGGCTGCAACCACCGCTGTAGTTTCTGCATCATCCCGCAGCTTCGCGGCGATCTCGCTAGCCGACCGGCGGCTGACGTACTCGTCGAAGCGGAAGCCCTCGCGGCAGCAGGCGTGCGCGAACTGCTCGTCATCTCACAGGACACGAGCGCCTACGGTGTCGATCTTCGTTACGCCAACTCGATATGGCGCGACCGTGAGGTTGCGGCGCGCATGTTCGAACTCTGCGAAGCGCTGAGCGAACTCGATACCTGGATACGCCTGCACTACGTATACCCCTACCCGCACGTGGATGAAATCATGCCGCTCATGCAGTCCGGCCAGGTTCTGCCCTATCTCGACGTGCCGTTTCAGCACGCGAGCGAGCGCATTCTAAAAGCCATGAAGCGACCTGCCGCGAGCGTCAGGACCCTCGAGCGAATCGCGACCTGGCGCGAACTCGTACCGAACATCGCGATCCGCTCCACGTTCATTGTCGGCTTCCCGGGTGAAACCGACGCCGACTTCGAGGAACTGCTCGAGTGGCTGGACGAAGCCCAACTCGACCGCGTCGGCTGCTTCGAGTTCGAGCCGGTCGCGGGTGCGCCGGCCAACGCTCTTCCGGACGCGGTCCCTGATCAGGTCAAGGCGGAGCGCTGGCACCGGCTTATGGCCAGACAGCAGGAAATCAGCGCAGCGCGCCTGCAATCGAAGGTCGGAACGACGATCAGCGTCATCGTCGACGAGGCCGGCGCGGGCGAGGCGATCGCGCGTTCGGAAGGCGATGCCCCGGAGATCGACGGCAGGGTCCTGGTAAGCGACGCCGATGTAGAAGTCGGCGACATGCTGACGGTCAAGGTAGACCGTGCCGGTCCATACGATCTCTGGGCGCACCCGATCGACTGACGCGAGCGTACTCGTCCTATAATCCCGCTATGACCACACTCATAAGACCATTCGCCGCTTTGCGACCGGAAGCCGAGCATGCGGCAGCGGTCGTCGCGCCCCCCTATGACGTCGTCAGCGCGGACGAGGCGCGCGAACTGGCCGCTGGCAGGCCGAACAGCTTCCTGCATATTTCGCGCCCCGAGATCGATCTGCCGGCCGATACGGATCCGTATTCTGAAATCGTTTACAGAACCGGCGCTGAAAATCTCGATCGCCTTCACGCACTCGGTCTGCTGATACGTGACTCCTCGCCCGGCTACTACGTCTATCGGATGCGAATGGGCTCACATGAGCAGACCGGTATCGCCGTCACGGCATCAGTGGCGGCTTACGAAAGGAACCGGGTACGAAAACACGAGCTGACGCGACCGGACAAAGAGACCGACCGCGTAAAAAATATGGATGCGCTGAACGCGCAAACGGGCCCCGTGCTCAGCGTCTACCGAGCTGACGCAAAGGTCAAAGCGATACTTGAGGCAACGAAAACGACGCCTCCCATCGTCGACGTTGTCGGCCAGCACGATGTGACCCATTCGCTCTGGCGTATCGATAACGAAGCAACGATAGCGGCGCTAACGGAAGCTTTCGAAGCAATGAACGCCATATACATCGCGGACGGACACCACCGGTCCGCTGCAGCAGCGCGCGTCGCGGCAGAACGCGCCAATCGCGGGGAGCGGTCTGCAAGCGCCGAGTACTTTCTAACGGTCGTATTTCCGCACGACGAGATGAACATCCTCGACTACAACCGGACGATTGCAGATCTGAATGGACTTTCACCCGAAGCTGTTCTCGAACAAATCGGCAACCGATTCATCGTCCGCCCCACGGATTCGGCCGTGAAACCGGAACAGCAACGCTCCTTCGGTATGTATCTCGCTGGCAGCTGGCACGAGTTGAGAATTCGCGACGAATACGTTCCGGAGTCCGATCCCGTCGGCCGTCTCGATGTGAGCCTGCTGCAGGACCATATACTCGGACCGATCCTGAAAGTAGGAGACCCGCGCCTCGACCCTCGTATCGCGTTCGTCGGAGGAATCAGGGGCCTCGGGGAACTCGAGCGGCGCGTCGAGTCCGGGCAGGCTGCCATCGCGTTCTCACTCTATCCTACGAGTATGGA
This sequence comes from Rhodospirillaceae bacterium, assembly GCA_024638465.1. Lineage (GTDB taxonomy): Bacteria > Pseudomonadota > Gammaproteobacteria > Steroidobacterales > Rariloculaceae > SMWC01. Next base: position 30,881 of record JAHEKF010000018.1, read on the forward strand.
GCAGCTCATGGCCGTTGCTGACGCGGAGCAGCTCATGCCGCCGAAGTCGACCTGGTTCGAGCCCAAACTGGCCGATGGCTTGCTGACCCACGTGCTCGACTGAGAAATCGACGGACGGAAGCGCAACCGCAGCCTTGCGGGTATCATGACGCAATGAAGCGAATAATCCCCATTTTGCTTATCTGCTGCGGATTCGGAAATGCTCTCGCGCAAGAGCCGAGTGCCGGAAGTTTTCTCGTCGCTACCGACTCACTGCGCGACCCGAGCTTTACGGAAACCGTCATCCTCGTTCTGCACTATGCGTCTGACGGCGCCCTCGGCGTAGCCGTCAATCGGCCAACATGGGTCGATGCGCGGGAGACCTTTCCCGATGCCACGTACCTCGAGAACTATAGCGTCAACGTCTTCTATGGCGGCCCGGTTGCACGTTCGAATCTCGTGGCCTTGCTTCGGCTCGAGCCGACAGACGATCTCGATCTGCAGCCGGTCGTCGATGACGTCTACGTCACCGCGGATCCCGAGTTCCTTATCGAACTGGTAGACGCCGCAGAAACTGACCAGAGGCTGCGACTCATCGCCGGTCACACGGCATGGGAAGGCGGCCAGCTGGAACGAGAAATAGAGTCGGGCAACTGGCGCGTCGTCCCTGCCGCGGCCGGCCAGATCTTTGCATCAGAACCATTGCGCCTTTGGACGGAACTCAATGCTCCGCAAAGTGAACTCATGGTATCTACGCCTGCTGAATTCGAGACCGTAGCTCCGGACTAGGAGACGCGGTATACGGTCTTGCCGTACGCCTACTACGCCAAACTGAAACCACGCGATAAGGCGATTTACCGCCAAAGCGACAGAATCGAGAATCTGCAGCTGCCGGGTTCGCGTTCGCTACAGGTCCTGGCAAAACGACTCGAGACGGCGCTCGACCGTGAAGATCGCGACGCAATAGAAAAGCTGGTGCGCGACTTCGTCAAACGTTTTCTGAAGAACCTGAACGCTGCGCCCGTCGTGGTCAAAGTTCTCGCCGCGCGTCCGAGCGATTCTCGGGGCGAACTGCACGGATTGTATGAACTTGCGGAGGGCCGAAGACGCGCGCGCATTACTGTCTGGATGCGCACGGCACGTCACAAGAAGGTCGTCGCATTTCGTACGTTTTTGCGAACGCTGCTGCACGAACTCTGTCATCATCTCGATTATGAAATGCTCGGGCTTGCTGATTCCTTTCATACGGAGGGCTTCTTTAAGCGCGAGTCGAGCCTGTTTCATCAGCTCGTCCCGCCAAAGGATCCGTAGCGGCAGAACAGCGCGATGCACTTTGTCCTGTTCACACTAATATTTCTCGGCCTTGTTCTCGGGCCCGGGCTATGGGTCAAATCCGTGATGGCGCGTTACAGCCGCCCGACTGATCGCTACAGCAAGAGCGGGGGCGAGACGGCTCGGGAACTCCTGAATCATCTCGGCCTACACGACGTCAAAACGGAAGAAACCCCATCGGGTGATCACTACGACCCGCTGCAGAAAGCCGTGAGACTCTCGCCAGAGAATTTTTCGGGTCGATCGTTAACGGCAGTAACGGTCGCCGCGCACGAAGTAGGCCATGCGCTCCAGGACGCGACCGGGTTTCGGCCACTGCACTGGAGGACCCGGCTTGTTCGATGGGTCGGGCCAATCGAGAAAATCGGCGCCGGGCTGCTCATGATCGCGCCGTTCACCGTCGCGGTCACGCGCGCACCCTCGATTGGGCTACTGACGCTGCTGGGCGGCTTTCTGACATTGGGCTCGGGCGCAGCCGTGCATTTCCTGACGTTGCCTACCGAGTTCGACGCGAGCTTCGGGCGCGCCCTGCCGCTGCTCGCGGAGCGCGGAATTCTCCGCAATGGCGATGCTCCGCGGGCACGCAAGCTGCTGACGGCGGCGGCACTGACTTACGTATCAGGCGCGCTGACGAGTCTGCTGAATATCGCGCGCTGGTGGGCGATACTGCGGCGCTAACCCGTGATTCCGTCCCCAGCGTCCACGCCGGACCGAACCGGAGTGCCGTCCCGCAGCCGCGTCATGCCTTCGATTACGACTCTGTCGCCGGGGACCAGTCCGGTCCCGACTTCGACGACTCTGAACTGACGCGACACGATCTCGATGTCACGTTGCCGCGCTATCCCGTCCGCATCGACCAGGTAGACGTAGTAGCGTCCGCCGGACTGCAACACCGCGTTCTCGGACACAACGAGCCCTCGACGCTCCTTAGTCACGACGCGAATCGTCAATTCCGCTCCCGGGAATAAAATGTCATCGCTATTTTTGATCCGGGCACGTACAGCGAACGCGCGCATCACGGGATCGACTCGCGCATTTACGGTATCGACGACGCCCGCGAGCTCGCGATCTCCGGCGCTCTCAGTACGCGCGAAAACGATCGTGCCAGATTCGACGATCGGCAGCAGATTCTCCGGAACCATGAAGTCCGCGGTGACTGCGGATATGTCGTGAAGTGTCGCTATTGCCGACGTGGGCGTAACGCGCGACCCCGGGCTTACGCCACGGTCGCGTAGCAGGCCTCTGAACGGCGCGCGTACGAGGCGATCGTCGAGACGGGTCAACACGGTATCCAGGCGAGCCTTCGCCGCCGCAGTCCGCGAGCGAGCGAATTCGAGGGCGGACTCGGCGGACAATCCCAGGTTCACCAGCTCCGTAATGCGCCGTTCCTGATTTTCGGCCGCCACGAGATTCGCGCGAACCGCGGCAAGCACTGCATCGTCTCGCTCATTCGTCAGTTCGACCAGTACCGTGCCGGCGTCGACAACATCGCCGTCGTCGAACCGTACGCCGCGAATGGTCTGGGCGACCGGCACGGTCAGCACGATCGATTCGTTGGCTCGCGCGGTTCCGAATACCTCGACCGCATCGAATACCCGAGCCATTCGAGCTGGCTCCGTGCTGACCAATGCGGCATCCGGGACCCTGTGCTCATCGATAGCCTGATCACGGTCGCCGGGCGGTACCGATACGGGCACCGGAGCGAATACACCCGCGCCACCTTGCCATACGACGGCGCTGCAGACGGCGATCAGGCAAATTGCCAAAATTCCTATATTTTTCATATAGTTGTTTCTTGCACGATCGCCCCTGACAGTCGCGCCATTATCGCACAGCACCCGGGTAGTCTCGACGCGACGCTATACTGGCGCCCCGAGAGTTTCTCGGGCGGGCCCTTAACCACTTTCTACTACACGCGTCGCGACTGCGCTCATTCGAGCATTGCTCGCGGCAGAAGGCGTGTCTGGACAAGTGACGAGACCCCAGCGCGGTCATTACAATGCCGCTGGCATTGGCCAATATCGAATCGAAACTGCATCTGGAAACGGGGAAAGGCAAAACACGATGACGAGAGGATCCCGAAACGGCCAGCCATCCGGCGTCGCAGGCGCAGACTCGCCGGGTGAGGCTTCAGCCACGGTCGTGCTCGCCGCCGTCATTGCGTGTTTCTTCCTTTCCGGCTTCGCGGCCCTGCTCTATCAGACGGCCTGGCTGCGGCAATTCTCTCTCGTCTTCGGTACCAGCGAGCTGGCCGTCGCGGCCGTACTCGCCGCTTACATGGGCGGTCTCGCGGCAGGCGCCGCGGTCGCCGGCCGCTACATCAGCCGCGTGCGGCGACCGATTCTCGTCTACGGCGTGCTCGAAGCGGGGATCGCCGTTTCGGCGCTCGCCGTGCCGCTGTTTCTCGCGGGTTCTCGCGCGCTGTACGTCCTGGCGCTCGGTGACCAGGCAGTACCGCCCGACGCGGCGACGATCGGCCAGCCGATCTTCTATCTGATTGTCGCGTTCATCGTCCTCGCACTTCCAACCGGCTTCATGGGCGCAACGCTGCCCCTGCTGACACGCCACGCAATCACGACGAACGAGCAGATCGGCCCGCGTGTCGCTCTGCTGTACGCGACCAACACGGCTGGTGCGGTATTCGGCACGGTTGTCGCCGGATTCCTTCTGTTGCCGCTCCTCGGACTCAACGGGACCGTCTGGGTCGGCGTAGCGATCAATGCCATCGTGTTCGGGATCGCGGCGTTGCTGGCGACACGGGCTCCCGCGCTGAGCACCGGCGACGGCACGACCCCATCGACGCGGCCGGTCAAAGGTTTCGTTGACGCCTGCGTAAAGCCGCTCCTCCGTAGCGGCGCAAGCGTCAGCGACAGGCTCAAAGAAGTATTCAATGCCCAGCGCGGCTGGATCCTGCCGCTGATGCTCGTATCCGGCGCCAATGCGTTTTTCTACGAAGTGCTGTGGACGCGAATGCTGACCCACGTTCTGGGCGGCAGCATCTACGCCTTCGCGACCATGCTGGCCGCGTTTCTGACAGGTATCGCGATCGGCGGCGGTTTCGCCGGCAAGTTCGCCGCGACTCGGGAACGAGCCGCCTACGCTTTCTCGATCACGCAAATCGCCGTCGCGTTGCTGTCGATCGGCGTGTACGCCTGGATGCAGGCGCTGATACCGGAAGACATTACGTCGCAGCGTCTCGTTATCTACGCTATCAGCGTGCTGCTGCCCGCGACGATTTTCATCGGCGCGACCTTTCCGCTTGCGGTTCGGGTTCTCGCGAGCGACGAGCACGAGGCAAGCTCCGGCACGGCGCGTGTGTATACGTGGAACACGATCGGAGCGATCCTCGGCGCCGTTCTCGCCGGATTCTTGCTGATCCCACTACTCGGCTTCGAAGGATCTATTCGTCTGGCTGTCGCCGTGAATCTCGCGCTTGCACTCTGGACCATCGCGTTCGTCGCGCCGCCGAATCGCGCTTATTCCGGAGCCGTCGCTGCCGGGCTGATCGTGACACTGCTTGCTTATCATCCGGCGCGACCCCAGGCGGTCATCTCGAGTACGGGATTCGCGTTGGGCTATCTCGACGAGCCAACCGAGCTTTTCTACAGCGTCGGCCGAACCTCGACCGTCATGCTGCTCGGAGACCAGGGCTACTACTACATTCGTACGAATGGCTTGCCTGAAGCGTCGATCATGTCGCGCGGCACGCCACCGGCTCAGGATCCGGAGAAGTGGCTGACGGCGCTACCGGTGGCTGCACGACCCGACGCGGAAGACATGCTCGTGATCGGCTTCGGCGGCGGGGTCGCGCTCGAGGGCGTACCGCCATCAATTGAACGCGTCGATGCGGTGGAGCTCGAACCGGAGGTGATCGCGGCGAACAGGGTTCTGAACGGTAAGCGGAACATCGATCCACTCGAAGACCCGCGCATCAATCTGGTAATCAACGATGCGCGCAACGCCTTACGCCTCTCGAACAAGACCTACGACATCGTCGTGTCACAACCGTCCCACCCGTGGACGGCTGGCGCATCGCATCTTTTTACGCGCGAGTTCGTCGCGGACGTGAAGAGCCATCTGAATGAGGGCGGGGTGTTCGTGCAGTGGATGAACTCGGAATTCGTCGACGAACCGCTGCTTCGAACCCTGGCCGCGACGCTGCTTGCAGAGTTCCCGAACGTTCGGCTGTATCAACCCGCCGCGCAGGTTCTGATGTTCCTGTCATCGGAGTCGCCGCTGGACGTAGAGCTGCAGGCCGCCCGCAGTGGTCAGCCGTTCACGTCAGACATCATGCATTACAGCCGCATGGGCATGAACAGCGTAGAGGATCTGCTCGCGGCGCTGATGATGGATCAGGAGGGTATCGAGGAATTCGCTGCGGGAGCCCCGATCAGCACGGACAATAACAACCTGATGGCAACTCAGAGCCGCAGCCGGGCGGATGGCCTGAATCTGAACGACCTCACGGAAATCTTCGCGCCTTACGACCCGGTTACGCGACGCGGCAGCTGGGTCTACACGCGGCTTGTCGACGATGTGAACTTTGGCTACATCGCACAACGCATGCTGAGATTCGGCCAGCAGTCGCGGACTGCGAAACTGGGCGAAATCAATCCACGCACGACGAACCAGCTGCTTATTTATGGTCTCGTATACGTGAACTCCGGGCAGGTCGAGCGGGCGAGGAATGCGTTTGAAGCCGCGCTGACGGCCGATCCCAGCAACGATCAGGCACGTTATCTACTCATCCGCGATCAGCTCGCGCTGCTGAATACGGATTCCGCAAGCGAAGAGTCGCGGCTCATCGCATCGCAATTGCCCGAGACCGCCACCGCTGTCGTCGAGGGATGGGGCTACGGGGCATCGCAGAATTATCCCGCGATGGCGCAACTGGATCCCGTGTTGAATAGAACCCGAATCACCGACATTTGGTATGCGGACACAGTTCGTCTGCGTGCCGAATGGCGCACAAGCGTCTCCAGCGACCGCGAGCGATTCGCGTTCGATGCGCTCCGACTCATCGATCGCGCAGTCGTTATCAGCCCGAGTCGCGACTTGTTTCTTTTGCGTCTTCTTGCGGCTATTGCTCTGAACGACGGCGATGTCGCAGTCGAATCCGCCCGCTACGTCCTCTCCTACGTAGACAACGATATGGCGATACTCCGGTCCCGAGGCGCCACAATGAGTAACGCGGAACTTTCCGTCAATCTGAGAAACGTGAACGCACTAGTCGAGCATTTGCAGCGAAGTGATCTCGATGGCGACCCCGACCGGACGGCGAATGTATTGCGCAACGCTCGCAGAACGCTCAGCCAGCTTGAAAATTACTCCGCTTCGTTAACGCGATGATTTACCGACGTTTGCCAAGAATCGCGTGCTTTCTGGTGATGTGGCTGGCACCGACGCTGATCCTCGGCCCTGCTCTGTCACAGGAACCACCCAATCGCGATCCGTACGGTCCCACGGACGTACAGCGTCTGATCCAGAGTCTTTTGAGTGACGAGCGTGTCGCCGAGCTTCGACCGGAGCGGGTGATTACAGCGCTGATGCTCCCCGAGGATGCAATCGTCGCAGATCTGGGGTCGGGCCCCGGCGTGTTCACCGTGCCGCTCGCACAGCAACTGAATCGCGGCGTTGTCTATGCTGTAGACGTTGAACCGCAACAGCTCGATGCGCTGCGCCAGCGCCTTCTCGAGGCCGATCTGGACAACGTAGTACCGGTGCTGGCTTCATTTTCGACGCCACATCTGCCGCCCGCACACCTCGATCTCGTTTTGATCGTGGATACGTTCCATCACATCGAGAACAGAACGGCGTATTTTCGCCAACTCAGATCGGTGCTAAAGCCCGGGGGCCGCCTCGCGGTCATCGAATACAAGTCAGGCGAACTTGCGGCGGGGCCGCCGGTCGAAGCAAAACTACCGGAAGGTTTGCGTGGAGAAGAATTGCGCGCGGCCGGATACAGCCTGTTGAGAACTTTCGACATTCACGACTACCATGATTTTGAACTTTGGGTACCGAGTATCAGCTTCTAGCAATCACGAGAATGGTGCATGACTGACATTACCGGGTCGAGCGAGCTACTGTCCGAAGAGACGCTGGCGTCGCTGGTGGGTCTCGATGCGCATATTCCTGAAGACGCGATGAGCGCCAGCCTGCTCGGTACCGAGAGATCCGGCCACGGCGTACGCATTCGCGACGATGGATTGATCGTGACTATCGGTTACGTCGTCAGCGAGGCCGAGGAGATCTGGATTCGATCGGTCGACGATTCCGTAGCTCCTGGCGTCGTCATCGCCAACGATTTCCAGAGCGGCCTGGCCCTGATCCGGCCGACTACTCCGCTACCTGGTCCAACGATCGATATCGGCTCCGCTGAGAACGCTAAAGTCGGTGACGCGGTAACTGCCTGCGGAAGTGCCGGTATCGATCCACAGTGTGTCGAAGCCCAAGTCGTCTCGCGGCAGGAATTCGCCGGGCGCTGGGAGTACGTTCTCGACGACGCGATCTTCACAGCTCCGGCGCATCAGAACTGGTCGGGCTCGGCGCTGCTCGATATTGAAGGACGGCTGGTCGGTATCGGCTCTCTCGTCATTCAGGGTTTCGAAGTCAACGGCTCGCTTCGCACCGTCAACATGTTCGTTCCCATCGATCTGTTGATCCCGGTAATCGATGAGATCTGCACTCATGGTCGACGCCTTACACCTCCCCGGCCCTGGCTCGGTTTCCTCGTTCATGAAGAAGACGGCGACATGACCGTTGTCGGCGTCTATCGCAACTGTCCGGCGGATACCGCCGGATTGAGACCCGGGGACATCATCGTCGGGGTCGACGACCAGCCCGTCAGAAATCTCGCGAACTTATTTCGTTCGATCTGGAGTCTCGGGTCAGCGGGCGTTGACGTACCGCTGACTGTTCTCAGGAACTCGAAACGACTCGAACTCGTAGTGAAGTCGTCAGAGCGATCCGCTTTTTTACGGCGCGGAACGGTTCAATAACTGCACCACATTAACAAATCGTCAGGTGACATCTCCTTAGCCATTCCGCAATATTGCGACGGCTGATACCATCGCGCGCCGCGGCAGCGCCTGGAATTCTTCCAGTGCGCTTGTGATCCGCTGCTTCACCAAGGTCGTCTCGCCGTCATGCAAGGCAGATCATTTTTCGGGCAGATTCTCGCCGCGCTCATTCTCGCAGGAGCAACTTCCCAATCCTTCGCGCAATTCGATGGCTGGGAAGCCAAATCTTTTCAGATCGTCAGAACCGATACTCCTCCCGTAATCGACGGTCAGCTCGACGACGACGTCTGGTCGACCGCAGCAGTTGTTCGAGATCTCCATCAGATGGATCCGATCGAATACAACATCGCAACCCAGGAGACGGAGATCTTCGTTCTCTATGACCAGGATGCGCTATATGTTGGCGCGAGAATGTGGGACACCGAGCCGGATCGCATTACCGCGAATGTATTAAGGCAAGGCGCGTCCATCGGTAACGACGATCAACTAATACTGATAATCGACCCCTACAACAACGGCCGCGACGGCTATCAGTTTCTCGTCAATCCGAACGGTGTTCGATCCGAGGGTATTTATGTCGGTTCGACACAGCTGCAGCAAAATTGGGAAGGCATCTGGCGCGCATCTGCTACACGCGATGACCAGGGCTGGATCGCAGAAGTCGAAATTCCGTTCAAGACACTTTCGTTCGATCCTGCGACGGATTCATGGGGGATAAACTTCGGCCGCCGGGCGCAGAGTCGAAACGAACGCATGGCGTGGGTTTCCCGTAATCGCTCGCAGAACCCCGCCGTCTCGGGACAGGCGATCGGTATCGATCGGCTAGACCAGGGAACCGGTCTCGACATCGTGCCGAGCGTTTCTGTCAGCGAGATGAAAGATTTCTCGATGTCGAGCAACGACTCGGAACTCGACCCGTCGCTGGACATCTTCTATCGATTGACTCCTTCTCTAAGCGGCTCGCTGACATTCAACACGGATTTCTCCGCGACGGAAGTTGACGACAGGCAAGTCAACCTCACGCGATTCAGCTTGTTCTTTCCCGAAAAGCGCGACTTCTTCCTGCGCGATGCCGATATCTTCGAATTCGGTGGCACAGGTGCCATTGGCAATTTCACGCAGCTCTCTCGCACACTGGAACAGAACTCGCGGCCCTTCTTCTCGCGCCGCATCGGACTGAATCGCGGGCAACCCGTTGATCTGAAGTACGGCGGAAAACTCAGCGGTCGCGTAGGACCGTGGAATCTCGGAGCGATAGCGATTACGCAGGATGCGTTCGGGAATGTCGACGAAACGAACCTCTTTACGGGTCGCGCAACACTAAATGTGCTCGACGAGTCAAATGTCGGTGTGATCATGACCGACGGTGACCCGCAATCCAATCTCGGCAACAGGGTCGTCGGCGTCGACTTCAATTATCTCAATACGACACTACCGAACGGACGCGCAATTCGCGGTTCCGCCTGGTACCAGCAATCGGATACCGAAGGCTTGACTGGTGACGATACAGCCTGGGGAGTACGAATTATCTTTCCAAGTACGCAAGGAATCCGCTACAACGCCGCCATCAAGGAAATAGAGGCAAACTTCAACCCCGCGCAAGGTTTCGTGAATCGTGCAGGTATTCGCGACACGGCGGGGGAACTGGGCTACGTATGGCGCTACGGAAACGACAGTCTCTTCAGAACCATCTTTACGCTTTTCGGATTGCAACGCGTCGAATCGCTCGCGACTGGAAAACTTCAGAGCGAAAGACTCGATGCGCGCGTAATCAGCTTCAACACCCAAGCCGGCGATCAGATCCGGCTGCTTTATACCGACACGCGCGAAGTGCTTGACGAGCCGTTCGGGATCTGGGACCCAGACCCGATATCAGGCGATCTCCCCGTAACCATTCCAGTCGGCGATTACTCATTCGATGACGTCGGCGTGGAGTTCAACAGTGAGGACGCAAGAAAAGTGTCGGGTACCGTTCGCTATCGCACCGGCGATTTTTATACGGGCACGAAAGACACGTTTGAGACCGATCTCACCTGGACTCCGAGTATCAATTGGCGCTTTTTCCTCAGCTACGCGCACAACGACATTCAGCTACCGGAGGGCGATTTCGATCTCCGCCTATCCCGAGTCGGCATCGACTACGTATTTTCCAACAGGCTATCCTGGGTGAATCTTCTGCAATACGATAACGACTCGGAAGTAATCGGCATCAACAGTCGCCTGCACTGGATTCCGGAAGCAGGTCGCGAAGCCTTCATTGTTCTCAACCACAATTTACGCGATCTCGACCGAAACGATAGTTTCCATTCGACGCTAGCGGACATCAGTATCAAGTTCAGCTACACGTTTCGCTTCTAGCTTCAAGGCGGCTGGTCAAGCGAGTTCCGGCATGGCTCCGTCCGGTAGAGGAACGTCGAACACATTGATCGTCATGGAGATAAACGAGTAATAGCCCAGGATACCCACGAGGTCGACAATGCTGTCGATACCGAATGCGGCAACGGTCTCCTCGTAGAGTTCATCGGCTACATTTCGATCGCTGAGTAGCGAATTCGAGAACTCGAAGACGAGCGCCTGCTCGCGCGTTTCCCAGTGCGGTTTCTCGCGGCCTCGAATGCTCTCGATCAACCCGGGCGAAACACCTTTCTCGAGCGCGATGCGCTTGTGCGCATGCCACTCGAACTCGGAATTCCAGAAACGGGCTACACAGAGAATGGCGATCTCTACAAGATCGCCCGGCATCGAAGTCTCGTATCGACAATATTCGCCCAGTTTCTGCGCGCGGTGGGCTAGTTTGGGCCGTCGAAGCCACATATTGAGCGGGCCGGGAATCTCTCCGCGCAACCCGCTCGTGATCTCGTCGGCAACCAGAGTCTGAGCATCCGTAAACTGATCCGCTTGCGGCGGCGTATATCGCTTGTTCATCCGGGTAATGTTACTGGAATAAGTAGTGCTTGCGCTGCGGGCACAGGCTTGGCTATTCTGGGGACGCCCTCATTCTTTATGCTCAAGGTGTTTCATGCGACATATCACTAGTTTTTTGACATTGACGGCTGCCAGCGCGTTGCTCGTCGCCGGCTGCAGCCAGGCCCCCGAGTCGGCAGGCGGCAACGCAGGCGCTGGAGCGGCAGACGACGTCGAGTCGCCCGAGTATCTCGCCGTCAAGTATCGACAGGGACTCATGCAGGTGATGGCGTTCAAGTCAGGGCCGGTGCGCAACATGGCCGACGGCAGCGCTCCCGTCAACGAAGCAATGTTCCTCGACTATGCAGAGGATCTCGCGGCGGCAGCCGGGATGATCGAAGAAGGATTCATTCCGGGCACCGGCACATCGGATATCTCGATTAGCGGCGGCCTGCCGGATATCTGGGACAACTGGGACGACTTCCTCGAGAAAGCAGCCGCACTCGAGGATGCCGCGTCCGAAGTTGCGGCCCTTGCAGCGCAAGGCGGATTCGCTGCCGCGCAGGAAGCGGCGGGCAATCTCGGCGCGAACTGCGGCGGGTGCCACCGTCCATACCGGCAACGTTAGCCGTTCTCCGGCCTGGTGCCGGAAATCACCCCAGGCTTCGTAGCAGCAGTACGATCGCGACTGCTGCTACGAGCACACCTATCGCCAGGCTCAGCTTCGAACCACCGATGGCGCGGAAGCTGTCGCCCTCGTCCTGCTTCTCCCCCGAGATCATCGGCGTGATCAAATTGTCGCGCTTGAAGAACAGGTAGAACAGAACGGCAACGATGTGCACGGCGATCAACACCAACAGAATGTTGATGTTGGTGTAGTGAATGTCCGTAATAGACGCTGCGGTTGCCGACGAGACCAGACCGTTTAATGGTCCTCGGTAAAATCCGTCGAAATCCGTGGCGAAAAGCCCGGTCGTTACCTGAACCCCAACCAGCGCGAGCATCGCAAACACGGCGAGGGAACCGAGTGGATTGTGTCCGGCGTACTCTCCGCCCCGGGATCTGAAAAACGACTTCGCGTATTCCAGGATCTCGCTTGGCCGATAGACGAAGTTCCGGAATTTCGCATAGCGAGTGCCGACGAATCCCCAGATTATCCGGAACAGCAACAGGGCGAGTATCGATTGACCGATGAGCATATGCGCGTCCATGTCGCCCGATATACTCACCGTGTACCAGGCGGCGCCGATCAAAATGGCAAGCAGCCAGTGAAAAATTCTCGTCGGTAGATCCCAGATCAGTTTCTTAGCCATAGCGAAGCACGCCCTCGGTTAGTTTCGCGTCAGGCTCTGGTACAGAAGCCTGTTGTAGTTCTCGGAGTTCATAAAGCATCCCGACGTGTACATGTCGTCGAACCCGGCCGTTGGTCTCGCGGCCCATGCTTCGTCCTCCGACATCCCGCGATCGACGACTGACTGCATGCTCGCGCGCGTCGCCTTGAGCATGTCGAGCCACTCGGCCAGGTCGTCGGCACCCGATAGCGGACCATGCCCCGGGATAATCACGGTATCGTCATCAGCCATCGATAATGTCCGATAGCCTCCCGCGATCAGGCCATCGATGTCGCCGCCGCTGTCGACATCGATGAATGGGTAACAACCGACGACAAAAGTGTCGCCAGTGTGAATAACGTTTGCGTTCTCGAAGTACAGAATCGAGTCGCCGTCCGTGTGGGCTGGCGGTTGGTAAATCGCGCGAATGTTGTCACCGTTCCAGTAGATGCTCATTTCATCGGAGAATGTCACAAGCGGAAGCGCCCCTGCCGGCGAAGGCGGAATTTCCTGATCGAAGATGCCTCGAAACTGGGTGCTGTTCATGCGCGCACGTACGTTATCGTGCGCAATAATCAATGCCCCGGCTTCTCCGAACGCTTCGTTTCCGCCCGTATGGTCGCCGTGATAATGCGTGTTGACGAGAAATTTTACGTCTGAATCCGTAACGTCCGAGATCGCCGCCATGATCTTTTCGCTGAGCGGCGCATATTGATCGTCAATGACAAATGCTCCGTCATCGCCGACGGACAAGCCGATGTTGCCGCCTGCACCAACGAGCATGTAGACGTTATCTGATGCTTGAACAGTCTGAATCTCGACATCATCGAAGTTCTGTGCCCACGCCGGCGCCGATGCGAGCGCAACCGAAAGAGTCGCAAGTATGAGACGTTCCATTGTGATGCTCCCTGGAAGTTCAATACGCGGCTTCAGCCACGTTAGTTCAGTTAATTATTCTTTTGAGTCGCGGGCAGATGTCGGCTCTGCTTCGCGTTCTAATTCTTTAACGCTTCGTCGATCACGAAAAGATCCGTTAGCAGCGCTCGAAGGTGAATCGACCCATTGACGTTGTCGATCAACTGCGAGCTGATCCCATCCTGAGCCAGTACCAGCCGTACGATCCCGCGCGCGCGTCTCGCGTCCTCGTCTATGGCCTGGAGAAACTCGGCCGCATCCCGCGCTGCCGTCGAATTCCTCTCGCTCGCGATAGTACTGATTGCACCTCCGAGGCCGTCAAGCGCCGAGTTCATCGCGTCGAGATAACTGCGCAACTCCGAGGCTCCGGCACCGGTACCCGCATCGCTGTCTCGCCCCTGTGCGGCATACGCCAGCATAAACTCGTACGCCGATTCGATAGCGTCGATTCTTTTATCCAGCTCGTTCTCAGACTGTTCACTCATGGGGAGAAGATACTACGGCTCCGGTTCTGGCCGCCAGCGCTCCGCGTCGTGATGCGCAGTATGCTCCGCTCGCGTGATCCAGCCAACGATCATCGAGCGGGTGAAAAAGAGCTTTTCCGGTCGCAGAGCGAAATAGACATGCAACATCACCATCGTCACCAGAAGCAGCGCAGCGAGATCGTGCAGCACGTAGATAACGCCCCAGGTATCCTCACCGAGCCAATAAGGATCACGCTCCCACCAGGGCGTGTCGACCTTCACCAGCATAAGAAATCCAGTCACGATCGTCGTTAGAACTACGACGCTGAATAGGAAGTGAATCGCCTTCTGAGCGAGTGAAAATTTCCCCGGCAGCGGTGGCGGTCGTTCGTCACGTCGAAGCGACCACTTGGCAACGTGGACGGCATCGCGAAGATCGCGTCCGCCAATCCACATGGAACCCAGCGGTTTAACCAAGAGTGCGCGAAGGATATGCGCAGCCACACTGACGGCAAGCACCAACCCCGTCACCCAGTGAATGGTTACCCAGGCGAAGTCGAGACCGACAATTGGAAGAAACGCCGTGGCAAGCAGAATAAGCACGCAAGCGGCGGTGAGCCAATGCAACAAGCGGTCGATCAACGCGTGCCTGACGAGTCTATCCACAACTTATTCTCGGCCGGCTTCGACCGAATACCAGTAAACCATCCTGGCTAACGCTTCGGCGCGAGAAACCAGCGATAAAGCGCGTGCAGCGCGATCAACGCGACTGCAGCGAAAAAGAATGCAGGCAGAAGGTCCCAAGACAGGCCCTGGACGACTTCCTGACCCCAAACGTCGCGACTGACTCGCAGGACCTCCACCGATTACGCGTCGCGAATCGCGCGCTTGACCAGGTTCTCGAGCAGCGGAATCTTGAAGTGGTTGTAATTCAGCGGAGTCGCGCCACGAACGGCTGCCTGACCGGCAAGCGCAGCCGTCTCTTCATTCTTCTCGCTACCGGTGACAACCTGCTCTACGACGGTGAGTCGTCTCGGCACGCATTCGACGGCACCAGCCGCCATGCGAATTCGCGATATCGTACCGCCTTCGACCACCATCGCGGCTGCGATATTTACCAGTGCGAAGTCCCAGGTATTTCGGTCCGCGACTTTCTCGAAATAGAACGTCGCGCCGGCCCAGTCGCCAGGCAAGCGAACCGCAGTCAACAATTCACCGGGCTCGAGAATCGTCATGCGCTCTATATCGACATCCGGTCCGATGAAATAATCCTCAGCCGCAACTTCGCGTTCTCCGTCGCTGCTGCGCACGACCATGCGCGCATCGAGCGCAACCAGCGCGGGTGCGGTGTCGGACGGCGATACCGCGACGCAGCGATCGGCTCCCCAGAGACAATGCTCGCGATTCTGGCCTTCCGGCGTGTCGGCGTAGCAGGTCGTACCACCGGCGCGATAACAATCGACACCGTAGCGGTAATACCAGCAACGTGCGTCCTGGTTGACGTTGCCGCCTATCGTCCCGGTGTTACGAATTTGCGGGCTCGCAACGCGGCGCGCCGCATCGGCCAGAACGCCGTAGCGCTCCTGAATAAGGTTGCTCTGCTCGATCTCCGTCAGCGTAGTCAATGCGCCGATCTCGACACCGTCGGCGGTTTCCCGAATTCCGCGCAACTCGGCGATGCCGGTCAGGTCGACGACGTTGGACGCGTACTTCGCACGGTCCTTGAACCAGTCCAGCGTGTCGTGACCGCCGGCAACCGCCCAGCCATCTTCTCCGAAACGGCTCAGCAGATCGACAGCGTTCTCCACACTATCGGGTTGGTAGAGCTCGAAACTCGCCATCATGTCTCTGGACATGGCCTCGCTCCTTTAAGCTGTGTGTAATTGCAGCGGACGGGACGACTGATCCCTCCCTGCTACATAGTTAACGATCATATCCGGTACTACCGGCGTGCGATTGAATACGTGTCCGCCCAGCGCGTCCGAAATGGCGCAGAGGATCGCGGCCGCGCATGCGCCCATCGGCGGTTCGCCGATTCCGCGCGCGCCGACGGGGTTTTGTGGATCGGCGATATCGACGGCAGCCCAACGCATCTCCGACGGCAGGTCGAGATAAGTCGGCGGTTTGCACTGCTCGAATCCGGTATTACCCGGCAGGCCGTTTTGCGGGTCGTAAATTTGCCGTTCGAACAACGCGAGGCCGACGCCCCAGACACCGCCGCCCCTGAGTTGCTGCGACAGACCTTGCGGGTGGAACACGGTGCCGCAGTCGGCGACGCCCACATAGTCGAGAATGTCGATCTTGCCGGTCTCGATGTCGACGTCCACGGCCGCGAAGCCGCAGGCCAGCGCGGGAATGTCGCCTTCCATGCGGAGCTTGTCTTTGGCAACCCCGACCAGCCCGGTACCCGCGATACCCGCGACAGCGAGTCGGGTCACCTCGTGAATGTCGTCGGGCGGGGTCTCGCCAGAGAACCGGCCACCGATCTCGATTGCGCGCTGAGCAGCCTGGGCATAAGTCAGGAAACGCTCGGGATCCTCCGTCGCGAATACGCGATGCTCACCGATATCGTAATCGCCGGGCTCGCCACCAAGATCCATCGCCGCGATCTCCTTGAGCTTGTCGACCGCGTCGACCGCCGCAACGTAATTGGTCCGGCTCATCGTCCAGGACGTGTTGCTGCCTGTCTGCGTCGAAGCCCACGGAAGGAACCTGGCATTCGTGCCCTGGTGAATGACGCAATTCTCCCAGTCGCACTTCAGAATCTCTGCCGCGGCGCGAACCGTACTCGCGTAAGAATAGGTTCCGAGATTGCCGACGCCGCTGTGAAGCTGAAGCTTGCCGTCGGGCGTCAGCACGACGAGGCCATCGTAGCCGGTCCGGCCGACGTCATGGTAGGCCTGACCGATCCCGACACCGCGCACTTTCGAGCCATTGCGCTGACCACTGGTCTGTGACCGCGCCTCCCAGTCGAACGCCGCCGCGCCCTTGTCGAGCGCTTCGGGCATATAGGCACTGCTGACGAGCAGCTGGCGACCGCCGACGGTACCCGAGTTATCCGGCGCATTGGCCCTGCGTATCGCCAGGCGGTCAAGACCTAGCTCGCGCGCGGCACGGTCGATCAGCGGTTCGACTGCGGCCGCGATCTGGTTCTGTCCGGGTCCACGCTGCGGGCCGCGCGGGGTTGTGTTCGTGACGACCGGGATACCCCGGAAGCGCATCGCGCCCGGCTGGTAAATAATCGACAGTGCCGCGGCCGCATCACCGGCATCCTGAAAACCGCCGTTGGCGCCACCGTCCTGCACGACTGAAAAGTCGATCGCAGTAACCGTCCCGTCCGCGGCGAAACCCATCCGAACACGGCCCTGCAGGCTCCCGCGCGCCGAGCCAATGTAGTACTCCTCGTGGCGGCTTACCCGGAGCATGACCGGACGCGAGATCTTGCGTGACAAGTGACCGGCGATGCCGACAGTCTGCCCGGGCGTTCCCTTCGAACCGAAGCCACCGCCGCAATATTCATTGATGTAGACGAAATCGTCGAGGCCGACGCCTAACTGCGCAGCGATGGACGGCAGCGACGCCGTCAGACTCTGCGAACCGGAATGCACATAGCATTTGCCGTTTTCCCAGTACGCCATTGCCGTGCGTGGCTCCATCGAGTGATGCGAGTTACCCTGCGTCACGAAGGATTCGTCGATGAGGTAAACGGCATCCTCGAAACCCGCATCGAGATCGCCGAAAGCCCACTCGATGACGGCATCGCCCATGGGCAGCTGATCTTCTGCAACCGATGCGAAGTCAGCCGCGGTCCACTTGACCCGACGCAGCTCGAGTCCGGTTCGACCACCACCGACATTGTTGCCGTCCGCGCGAGCATCGGGCCCGCCGGGATAGAGGCTCTCCAGCGGATCGACCGTGTACGGTAGCGGCTCGAACTCGAGATTGACGCGATCGATCGCGTCCTGCGCGGTCGTCTCGTCGGTGGCCGCGATTGCGAGTATGAAATCGCCGACGAACTTCGGCTCGTTCGTCAGTAGCCCGTCCAGACCCTCGTCGTCGGCAGTAAGAATTCCCAGCACGCCGTCCATCGCGAGTGCTTCGCTGGCGTCGATGTTGACGATATTCGCGTGCGGCACCGGACTCGTGAGGACGCGGCCGAATACCATTCCTTCGGCACGATAGTCCTCGGCATATTTCGCCCTTCCCGTGACCTTGCCGCGAATGTCGGGCGGAACGAAGTCCTTACCGATGAGGTCCCAGGCCATATCAGGCGTTCTGCGCGGCTCGCATGACCGAGTTCAGATAATGATCGTAGGCACCGCAGCGGCAGAGGTTTCCCGACATTGCGAGCCGGGCTTCGTCCCGGGTCGGATTCGGATTGGTCTCGAGCAGAGCGACCGCGGACATGATCTGACCGGGTGTGCAAAATCCGCACTGCGGCCCGAGTTCGTCGATCATTGCCTGCTGCACCGGATGCAACTCGCCGTTCGGTCCCTCTAGCCCTTCCACCGTCCGAATGGCGCGGTTGCGAACCATATGCGTCAGGGTCGAGCATGAATAATTCGGTACGCCATCGATAAGGACGGTACATGCGCCGCATTCACCGCGATCGCAGCCGAGTTTGGTTCCCGTAAGTCCGAGCTTGTATCGCAACGTCATCGCCAGCGTCTCGTTCGGCAGGATATCTACGCGCCGCGTCTGGCCGTTGACGTCGAGGCTCAATAAGCGCTCCACGCCACCCGGCGCTGCGGCCTGCTCCGCCGGGGTACAGCCGCTCAGGCCGCCGAACACGTAACCCGCGGACGATACGGCCGCACCCGATGCGATGACGCCTTTAATGAACTTCCGCCGCGAAGCCTTGCTGCGACCGATCTCGGCGACCACGCCGCCAGCGTCGATCTGAGGCTCCGGGTACGGTCCGGCACCTGCCGTAACGGCGGTCTTTTCTTCGGCCATCGGGTATCCCCCCTGAGGATTTCGAATGGACTGGACGAGTACAGATCGTAAGAGAAAAGACCCGCCCGAACAACTGAAATCCCGTCCACAGTGGCGGCTGAATGGCGCTCCTGACGGAGCTTTGGTCTAAACTTTCGCGATCCGCGACGAACCGGTCGTCGCAGCCGGAAGGCAGACAACGATAGGGACCGCAAATGAAGGGAATCGTAGACCAGGCCGCGCTCGACCAGCTGTTTTTCGACGCACGCAGCTACAACGGCTGGCGCGAAAGCGAAGTCACGGACGATCAGCTGCGCAGGCTTTACGACATCCTGAAAATGGGTCCAACCGCGTTCAACTGCTGCCCGGGTCGATTCGTCTTCCTGCGCTCGCGCGCCGCCAAAGAGCGAATAAAGCCGCACCTGCGCCCGAATAACGTCAACAAGACGATGACCGCACCGGTCCTCACCATCATCGGCCACGACATCAGGTTCTTCGAGCATTTCGACAAGCTCACGCCCTTCCGGCCCGAGAACCGGGATCATTTCGTGGACGATGAGGAGCGCGCGCACATCGTCGCGTTCAGAAACGGCTCGTTGCAGGGCGCTTACTTCATGATCGCCGCGCGTGCGATCGGTCTGGACTGCGGACCGATGTCCGGGTTCGACAACGCCGGCGTCGACGCGGAATTTTTCGCCGACGGCCGATTCCGCTCCAACTTTATCTGCGGCCTCGGCCAGGGCGACCCCGACAGCATCTTCGAGCGCCTGCCGCGCTTCGACTTCGACGAGGTCTGCGAAATCCTCTGAAGGTTCGCGGAGGGAGTCCCAACGGGCCGGTCATCAGGGAACGGAGGGCCCGGAGAGTCCGTCGGCGCGAAGGCCGGTTAGCGGAGTCCCAAGGGGCCGGTCGCGA
>JAHEKF010000019.1 GCA_024638465.1 Rhodospirillaceae bacterium
TACATCAACGCCAAAGGTAGCGAGAACCGCTGGCGTCATGCGTTCGAAGGAATCATCCCGAATATGCAGCGGCGCTATCAGGAAACGGAATCGAACGCCGTTCGCGACGAGCTTGGCAAGTTCCAGAGTATCCGCGCGTGCAAAACCTGCGGCGGTACGCGCCTGAACGAAGCCGCGCGCAGTGTTCGCATCATGGACAGCTCACTGCCGGAGGTCACGGCGCTCAGTGTCGGCGACGCGCTGCGCTTCTTCGATAACCTCAAGCTCGAGGGCTGGCGCGGTGAAGTCGCGGACAAGATCGTCAGGGAAATTGGCAATCGTGTTCGCTTCCTGGCCGACGTCGGACTCGACTACCTGACACTCGACCGCAGCGCCGAAACGCTGTCCGGCGGCGAGGCCCAGCGCATTCGCCTGGCAAGCCAGATCGGCTCCGGACTCGTCGGCGTCATGTACATCCTCGATGAACCCTCCATCGGCCTGCATCAGCGCGATCACCGCCGGCTTCTCGACACGCTTTTGCAACTTCGCGATCTCGGCAACACGGTACTGGTGGTCGAACACGATGCCGAGGCGATACTGGCCTCCGACCACGTCGTCGATCTCGGCCCGGGCGCCGGTGTTCACGGCGGCAAGATCGTCGCACAGGGCTCGCCGGACGAGATCAAGGCAGATCCTGCGTCGCTGACCGGCCAGTATCTGGCGGGCCACCGCAAGATTCCGCTGCCGGCAACACGCCGCGAATTCGACCCGCAGACAGTACTCAGCGTGCGCGGGGCCTCCGGCAATAATCTAAAGCAGGTGGACATCGACGTCCCGCTCGGACTCATCACCTGCGTCACGGGTGTATCGGGTTCCGGCAAGAGCACGTTGATCAACGACACCCTGTACCGGCTGGTTGCCGAGAAGATCAACAAGACGTCCTACGATCCTGCGCCGTTCGACAGCGTCGAGGGACTGGAGCACATCGACCGGGTCATCGACATCAGCCAAAGCCCGATCGGGCGAACGCCGCGATCGAACCCGGCAACGTACACCGGTTTATTTACGCCTATCCGCGAATTATTCGCCGCCACCCAGGAGTCCCGCTCGCGCGGCTACCAGCCCGGTCGATTCAGTTTCAATGTGAAAGGCGGCCGCTGCGAGTCCTGCCAGGGTGACGGTGTCATCAAGGTCGAGATGCATTTCCTGCCCGACGTCTACGTGCCTTGCGACATCTGCGCCGGCAAACGCTATAACCGCGAAACGCTCGATATCCGCTACAAAGGCAAGAATATTCACGAAGTTCTGCAAATGACGGTAGAGGACGCGCTCGAGTTCTTCCGCAACGTACCAGTCGTTGCCCGGAAACTGGATACGCTTGCGGCTGTCGGCCTGACCTATATCACGCTCGGCCAGAATGCGACGACGCTATCCGGCGGTGAAGCGCAGCGCGTAAAGCTTGCAAAGGAACTTTCGAAGCGAAGTACGGGCTCGACGCTGTACCTTCTCGATGAGCCGACAACCGGACTGCACTTCCACGACATCGCGCAGCTTCTCGAAGTGCTCTACAAGCTTCGCGACCAGGGCAACACAATCGTTGTCATCGAGCACAACCTCGAAGTCATAAAGACGGCCGACTGGATCATCGATCTCGGGCCCGAGGGCGGTGTCGGCGGCGGTACCGTCGTGGCGACGGGCTCACCGGAGTCGATTGCCGCGCATCCGACGTCGCATACGGGGCGCTGCCTGACCGAACTGCTGGAAGCCGGCCGCGGAAACGACAACGAGTCCCGCGCGACTCCGTTAAACTGAGCAGAAGTTCAAGAGGGGGATAAACAATGAGAACTTTCTTCGCCGCGCTGGTCGCGTTAGTCCTGTCCGCACCCGTGTCAGCACAACTCGCCGTTCCCAACGACAACGGGATCACTTTCGGCCACATTCATCTGAACGTCTCGGATCCGGACGAACATGCCAGACTCTGGACGGAACACTTCGACGGCGAGATCGTTGAGCGCGGAAATCTGAGATTGGTGAAGTTCCCGGGATTTCTCCTCGCACTCAGAGAGCAGGAACCGACGGGAGGCACCCAAGGCTCCGTCATGAATCACTTCGGCTTCAAGATCCGGGACCTGCAAAAATTCCTCGACGAGTGGCGTGCGGCAGGTTACACCGTGGACCGTGAATTCGTCGGCTCCGAAGGCCAGCCCAACGCTTACGTTACATTCCCTGACGGCGTCTGGGTCGAACTGCAGGAAGATCAGATGCTGCCGGTCGAGGTCTGGGGTTATCACATCCACTACCGGACGCCGGACTTCGAGTCCCTGCTCGACTGGTACGTCGATGTGTTCGATCTGGAGATTCGTCCACGCGGAAGAATCACTACAACGACCAACGTGCCTGGCATGAACATGAGTTTCGCGACATCGGAAGAACCCGTAGTCGGTACCAAGGGTCGCTCGCTCGACCATATCGGCTTCGAGATCGATAATCTGGAAGCGTTCGTGGACAGGCTGAAAGCGCGCGGTATCGAGTTCGATGTCGATTACCGGGTTATCGAAGATCTGGGGATAGCTCTCGCGTTTCTGACGGATCCGTCCGGCGTCTACATCGAACTAAGCGAAGGTCTCGATACGTTCTGATACGGCCGCCTGTGGCTTCTCTATTCCTCGCCGGTGCGCGTGTACATCGCGCTGATCGCCGTGAATGTCGCGTAGCTGCCGTCTTCCAGATCCATGCGCGAGAGGCGCATGAATCGTTCTCTGGTGCGCGTCGGCAAGCCCGGCCAGCCCGTGATCTTCACGCTATCGCCGGGACTCAGCAGGGATTCGACAACGCCGCCGCGCCGCGAGAAATTCGCGCTCGGTAGCTCCGCGTCCCACTGTTCGGTATCCCCGTCGTCATTGACGATCGTGTATACCAGTATCCCGTGGGGGTTGGCGACTTGGAACTCGACGACCGTCGCGTTCTCGTGAACCAGATCGACGCCCATATCGAAATAGGTTGCGCTGTGGTGCGCGACGACAGGCGCCGCCAGTATGATTGCAACCGCGAACGCCACGCTCGAAAATCCGGTTCTCGCTGTCATCGTCGTCTCTCCGCGCTCAACCGACGTCGCCGAAGGACGGATTACAGTGATACTCCCAGATCTGGCCTTCGGGATCGAGCTTGTACTCCATGCCGAACTCGTACCTGCCCACGTAATTCGTCGGATCGTGCGCGACGGCTTCGAGCTCGAGCGTATCGCCCCTGCGCGTGTAACGCTCGATCACGTAGGTGTCGGCGGCGCCTGAAAACGGTCTTCCGTTGACGTTCATGAGATTGTCGGGTGACAGTTTCGTCGTGTGTACGACCAGAGTCTCGCCCTCCCAGCTGCCGGTCGAGAACCCGCCGAGGGTCGGCGGCCAGAACTCAGGCGCTTCGCGACCGTCGAGGTAGATGCGTCGGACCTGATGGTAATACTCGTACAGGAAAACGATCTGGTGCTCCTGCTGGATGATTTCCAGTGGATAGGGATCGATGACGCCGCGTGGCACGCCAGGCATCTGGCAATGAAATGACGGGTCGTTTTCCGCACTGAATTCGTCCATCGCCGCCCGGCCCGCCGGCGTGTACTCAAATTCGTCTTCGGTCGGGTGCGCATTGATCGGGTCTACCGGCTGCCAGATGCCTTCGAGATCGGCTTGCGCAAGCGCGGCCGAAGCCGGTAGCAAACTCGCGACCAGGCAAGTCAGCAGCGGCAGGAACGCGACTCTCATGACGGCTCGCTGCACTCAACTGGATGATCGATACGCCGACGTACCCGCGGGCGCCTCGTACCACCCGGGATCGCTGTAGTCGTCCGGCGATTGATCGGGCCGTACTTTCAGCATGCTGAACATGCCGCCCATGCCCAGCGGACCGTGCGGGCCGGTGCCCGTCATCATCGGCAGCGTATTCTCGGGAAGCTGCATGTGCATCTCCGCCATGTGAGCCATGCCCCGGTCGCCCATGACCATGTACTGCGGGATCAGGCCGCGCAGCTTCTCCGCGGCATCCGAGAAGTCGACACCGAGCGTCGTCGGGACATCGTGTCCCATCGCGTTCATGGTGTGATGCGTCTTGTGGCAATGGAACGCCCAGTCCCCCGGCGCATCGGCGATGAATTCGATCGCGCGCAACTGACCGACTCCGATATCGATCGTCGCTTCCGGCCAGGCCGCACCTTCGGGTACCCAGCCCCCATCCGTGCCCGCTACGACAAACGAATGGCCGTGCAGGTGAATCGGATGATTCGTCATCGTCAGATTCGCGATGCGTATCCTGACGCGATCGTCCTGTCGCGCGACGAGCGGCGAGATACCCGGGAACGCACGGCTGTTCCAGGTCCAAAGATTGAAGTCGAGCATCGTGTTGACGCGCGGCGTATAGCTACCCGGTTGAATGTCGTAGGCGTTCATTACGAACGCATAGTCGCGATCGACACGTCGCTCGGCCTGATCCTGTGGATGCACGATGATCAGCCCCATCATGCCCATCGCGATCTGCAGCATGTCGTCGGCGTGCGGGTGATACATGAAGGATCCCGAGTGCTGCATGTCGAACTCGTAGACCCAGGTCTCACCGGGCTGTATGGGCGGCTGGGTCAAGCCGGAGACGCCGTCCATGCCGTGAGGAACACGCACGCCATGCCAGTGGATCGTCGTGTATTCGGGCAGGCGGTTGGTCACGAAAATTCGAACGCGGTCGCCTTCGACACACTCGATGGTCGGACCTGGCGACTGGCCGTTATAGCCCCAGAGGTTCGCAGTCATTCCCGGGGCGATTTCGCGCTCTACGGGTTCGGCAGTGAGATGAAACTCCTTCACGCCGTCCTGCATTCGCCACGGCAGCGACCAACCGTTCAGCGTAACGACCGGTTGAAACGGCCGGCCGGTCGTTGGTGCCGGCGGCGGCTGTGTCGCCGGCGACAGCGAAGCAGCAGCTTCCGGCACCTGTGCCTGGCTCGCGCGCGAAACGAGTCCGGCGCCGACGATTGCGCCCGCGGCGCTGGTCAGAAGTTGCCGGCGCGACACCATCAGACCGTCACCTCAATGCACATGGTAGGCTGCCCCCGGCTGAAAGCCGCCCGGAACGCCGGGCAGGACGCCTGCCGGAATTCCAACGCCCGACATCGCTCGTTGCAGGTCGACTTCCGCCAGCCAGAAATCTCTTTCGGTCTCGAGCGCTGCGTTAACGGCGTTGATACGCGTCTGCGCATCGGCCACGAGATCGAGGACACCGATCAACATGCCGTTGTAGAGCTTCAGCTGCTCCTCGGACATTCTGTCCGCCAGAGGAACCAGCGCATCACGGGCATGGCGCGCAAGGTCGTAGGCGCCACGATAGGACAGCCACGCGGTCCTGACGTCAGCCCTCGCATTGACGCCGGCCTCGCCGGAGAGGCCTTCGATGCGGCCGGCCTGGACGTCGAAGCGCTGCGATACCGCACGGGACTCGAGACCATCCGGCCCGAGCGCGCCGGGCGGCAGATCGGGAAAGCGCTCGGGTAGTTGTACGCGCTCTGCATCGGCGCCCCATAAACCGATCATCTGAACCAGTCGCTCTCGTTCGACGGCCGCCAGAACCTGCGCGGCCGTCAATCGCGCAACGGCATCGCCATAAAGCGCCTGCGCGCGCAGCAGGTCAACCTCGGATGAGTTCCCGATGCGGCGCATGTCTGCAACGATTTCCCGGCTGACTTCGGCGGCCGCCAGTACGTCCTCGAGATAGCGAGCCGATTGTTGAGCGGCAACGGCATTGACCCATTCCCGGCGTGCTGCAAACAGCAGCGCCGCGACCTCGTCCGCTGCGCGAATTCGACCGAGACGCTCCTCGACCGTCGTGGTCTGCGCCAGTGCCGGCACGCTGAGCCAGGTCATGACGTTGATCGAGAGCGAACGCTCAATCCGTGTATCCGTGGTCCGCGGCGGCTGACCGTTGTTGAATTCGGGGTTGACGGTATGCGCAATCAGCAGTCTGTCGAAGCCGGGCATCCCGAGCGTTTCGAGCGCACGCTCGACGGCAGGATTGTGGAGCAGCGCGAGTTCCGCAGCAGCGTCCGCGGTCAGCGGTCCTGACAGAAGCTCGTTCTCGCGGCGGACACGCCGGTCCACGATCGCCCGCTGTTCAGGGGTGAGTTCGGGGGGCTCCTCGGAGATGACCGTTCCGGTACTGCTTTGGAATACACCGGAACTGCTCAATGGCGCTGTCGTACAGCCAGTTGCGATCAAAGCGGTGACGAAAACCGCCAAAAGGATGCGGGAACCCCGCAGCTTCATCTTTCCGTCGTGGCCGGCGTCGGTTCGGCAACACCGGCGTGACCGGCATGCGGATCGCCGGCACTCGAATCGTTCGCGAGTCGCTCGCGCCATGACGTTCGATCCGAGCCGGCTTCAATATAGCGTGCAATGGCGCTCTCGAGATCGAGAAGCGCGGCCGGCGTCGCCGGATCCGCGGCCTCGACTCCCTCCCAGTGAGCCAGGCTCACGAGAGGAATCGCGCTCCCCGCAAGGAGGAGCGCGCTCGAAATACCTCTGCGAAGTCTCGATTTCACTAGAAGTTTGCGACATCTCTTGCCGCACCCGTCAGCTCGACGATGTGCATGCCCGTATTGGCACGATCGACAGCGTAGACATAGCCGCGATTGTCGACTTCGAGATTGTTGGTCTGAATAGCGGTCTTGCACTGCTCGACGCCATCGATCTGAACACAGCGAACGTCCGTCGCTTCCGTTATGGGCGGAATGTAGTAGCCGACTTCCTGCGGCGACCATGGGTTGCGAATGTCGACTGCGCGTACGCCGCCGTTGAAATACGCCAGGAAGACGATATTGCCGTAATAGATCGACGTCATGTTCTCGTTGGACGAGTGCGTGCCGAATCGGCCACCGCGCTCGCAGAAGCTGCCGCTCTCTTCCGGAACCTGATAGTTTCCGACCGACCAGGGCAACATCTCGTCGGTAATGTCGACCATGTACATCATCTGGCGATTTTCGCGACACTCGTTGCGCAGCGATTCGCCGACGACGAGCAACATGTCGCGCGTGGTGCCTTCAGTGTTGTCGGCGAACTCCTCGACATCCATACCGAGCACCGGAAAGGCGGTGTGCGCGCCCAGTCGCGGCCCGGTGAACATGGTCTTGATGACCGGATATTCGAGATTCTCGTCGGTCGGCTCGAACGGATCCTCGACCGCCGGGTTGCCGCGAACCAGCCGGTCGCGATCGACGATCTGGATGACGCCATTGAGAAACGTACCGTAGCCGAAATAGATGCGGTTACCGACGGCGATCGGGCCGTGCAGCTCGTATTCCGACATACGTTCGTGATCCGGAGCACCGGGCTGCTGGCCCGGCAAGCCGAAGTTGCGAATGAACTGGGGATCGGCGGGATTCGAGAGATCGTAAACCTGCGTCATTCGGCGCGGCGCCCAGCCTTCGACACCGGAGACGAGATAGGCGATACCCGTATCGCACTCCCACCAGTTCTTGTGCGTGTCGCGAAGACCGGTCGACTCCATCGCGGAGACCAGCTCGGGATCGGCCGGATCGGTTACATCCCAGATCTCGTGGCCGAAGGGCCCTACCGCGCGGAGAAGATAATGTGCGCCGTTCTCGCCTTCGGGGAGATCGCTGCCGGCGCAGGTGCGCACCATCTGCGCTTCGCTGTTGCCGTCACCGTCGCCATCCGTCCCGGGAATATGGAACAGGTATTCGGGATTCGCCGGATCGGTCACGTCGACGATCGACGTGCCGTTGCTCTCGACGCGACCCGCGAGAGGATTCTGTGCGCTGCCGTTGTGGTGACCGATGTAAGCTATCCAGCGGTCGCCTTGCTGGTGAATCCACGGTTGATAAGCGCTGCGGCCCTGCAGATCGTTATAGCCGACGAGACGCATGTTCTGCGCTTCTTCCTCGTACGGATTGTATCCCGGAATATCGGGAACCTGCGCGGTCGCGGTCACGGCAATAGCGCCGAGGCCCGCAGTCAGTATGACCGCGTGTAATTTCTTGTGACTCAGTGATTTCTGTGGGCGCATATCCCCCTCCATTGCTACATTTCTTTCTTGAGCAGGACTGTTGATCACAGTCCTACCCGTGTCAAGCACAGCCGCCGACACCGTCGTCGGGACGGTGCCGGGTTTACGGTTCAATTCTGAGCAAGCGGTGCAAGTTACCGCCAAGTATGACTTCTTTTTCCGTGTCCGTAAGGAAATCGGCGTTGACCACCAGATCCATAGTGTCCGGCCAGAGAAACGGTTGATCGGATCCGTAGACGATCTGATCCGCGCCCATCTCGGCAACGAGATGTCGCAGCCCTTCGGCAGAGAACACCATCGTATCCGCGAGAATCTGCTGACGCAGGTATTCGCTCGGTTGTCGCTGATTCTGGCAGTCGGCGCCGTCGCGCGCGCAAGCCACTTCCGTGCGGCCGAGATAGGACGGCAAGTAGCCGCCGCCGTGAGCGCCGCAAACACGGAGTCCAGGGAAGCGATCGAGCGTGCCGTCGAAGATCAGGTTGCTGAGAAAGAAGGTCGTCTCGAACGGATTACCGAGGATATTGCCCTGGTTGCCTCGAGCGGGAAGTCCGCCTTCCCTGAACAGGTGGATCGAATCGGTCGGGTGCATGAAAACCGGCACATCGAGTTCTACACACTTGGCCCAGAAAGGATCGTACTTGGGAATCGAGTTCGCTTCGCCGAGCACGGTTCCGCCCACCGAAGCGCCGCGCAGCCCCAGTTCCGTGACGGCATACTCGAGCTGCTCGGCAGC
The DNA here is from genome assembly GCA_024638465.1 of Rhodospirillaceae bacterium. Lineage (GTDB taxonomy): Bacteria > Pseudomonadota > Gammaproteobacteria > Steroidobacterales > Rariloculaceae > SMWC01. Next base: position 8,768 of record JAHEKF010000019.1, read on the forward strand.
GAGTTCGGGGAACTGCAGTGCGGGCGACGACAACGCAACGAATCGATCCGGATGCGTATCGCACCACGCAGCGAGACCTTCGTCATGCGTCCTGACGATCGCAGCGGCGAGTTCTTCGTCGGCTGCGTACCACCAGTAGTTATTGACTGTCAGCGCCGCAACATCGATGCCGCGCTCGTCCATCGCGTCGATTCGAAAATCTCCGAGCAGGTACCAGTCGGGAAACGTCCGCTCGAACTCGGTCCCGGCAACGACCGGCTCGACTTCGCTGAAGACGCAGTGCGCGTGGATATCGACAGTTTTGATCTCTTGTCCGCCGACAATGATGGGTTTCCGGCCGCCCTGCGCCATCGCTCCGACCCCATGGCCGAGCAGATACGCGCCTGCACTCGTGCTTCCCATTGCCTTCAGGAAATCCCGGCGATTTGCCATGATTGGTTCCCTCCTCGGTCAACCAGTATTCATTATTCTATTAGTCTGGCAGTGGCCCGATATTACCAAACGTTCATGCCTCGATCGCAGATCTCGTGCCGTCCGCCACAGACGGGATGACTCGAGGGCAGGGCTACAGCGGCCAGGCCCATAGAATGGTGGGTACAGCTACCGCAATCACCAGAATCTCGAGCGGCAGCCCCATACGCCAATAATCTCGAAAATGGTATCCGCCGGGACCCATTATTAAAGTGTTGTTCTTATGCCCTATCGGCGTCAGGAACGCGCAGGAAGCCGCAACGGCAACGCACATGAGGAACGGATCGGCACTGACACCGAGATTGTCCGCCAGGTCGATTGCGATCGGCGCCGCAATCACCGCCGTAGCAGTGTTATTCATGACGTCGGACAGTGTCATCGTTACGACCATCAGGACGGTCAGGACCACGACAGCGGATGAACCCGAGAAGAGCGTGATGATCCCTTCCGCGATCAACTGCGTTCCGCCGCTGTCCTCGAGCGCTACCCCAATCGGAATCATGGATCCGAGAAGGACAATCACGGGCCATTCCACCGACTCGTAAAGCTGACGAGTGGGCACGACGCCAGCCAGTACGAGAAGAACAACTGCTCCGGCAAGTGCCACCGGCAGATACACGAGTCCGAAACTGGCTAACGCCACAGCGCCTGCGAAGATGCCTACGGCCAGCGCCGCCTTTTCACGCTGCACAATCTGTAACCCTCTTTCGGCCAGCGGCAAGCAACCCATGAGTTGCGTGATATCGGAGAGGCGTTCGCTGGGGCCGAGCAATAACAGCACGTCACCTGCTTTGATTTCGAGTTTGCGTACCTGCTCGCGAAACGGGCGCCCCTCTCTCGAGACGCCGAGCAAAGTAACATCGTGATTGGCGAGCAGACGCATCGATTGTGCCGACCTTCCTTCGATGTTCGCACCTTGCGGAACCACTACTTCAATCAGCGTGAGGTCGTTGTCTTCGCCCTTGTTATCCGTCGCACGCCGCATGTACTCGAGACCGAACTCGCCAGTGAGGGGATCGATCGAGTCCGAACTCACTTCGATGATGAGTACGTCGCCAACCCGGATCTGTTCCCGCCTCGCTGCGCCCGGAAGACGCCGTCCACGGCGAACGAGTCCGACTATGTTGGCCTCGCGCTCCTCCATGGTCTCATCGAGTTCGGAGACGCGCCGTTCCACGAGCGCAGAACCTTCCGATACGCTGAGCTCGGCGACGTATTGGCCGAGCGCATGCAGCTCCTGTTGTGCCGTCGCCTCGGTCCGCTCTTTCGGTATCAGGCGCCAGCCGATAGTGACGATGAAAACGACGCCGACGAATGCGCAGGCAATTCCCACTGGCGCAAAATCGAACATCGCGAACGGTTCGCCGAGCTCGTCCGCACGAAACTGCGCGACGATGATATTCGGCGGCGTGCCGATGAGCGTGATCATGCCGCCCAGGATCGAAGCAAACGACAGAGGCATCAAGGTCAACGCCGGGCTGCGTTTCGCTTTCGCTGACGCCTGCAGGTCGACGGGCATGAGAACCGCAAGCGCAGCAACGTTGTTCATCACGGCGGAGAGGCCCGCGGCCGTGCCCGCCATCAAGCCGATGTGGGTGCGCACGCTACGCGTTGCCGAGATGAGATGACGACCGATCAGCTCGATAACGCCGGAATTAGTCAAAGCCCGGCTGACGATCAGCACAAGCGCGATAATCACTGTTGCGGGATGGCCGAATCCGGAGAATGCCGTCGCTGTTGGAACCGCGCCCATGACAACTGCGGCAACCAGCGCGCCGAAAGCGACGAGATCGTACCGCCAGCGACCCCATATCAGCAGCGAAAATACCGCGACGAGCAGCGAAAACAGGACGATCTGATTGGTTGTCAGGCTTGTCATGCAGATTCGATCCGGTTCTTCTAGGCCAGCGCTCTGATTCCGACAGCTTCACGAATCTCAGCGAGGAATGGACTGCTGATGGCGCGTGCGCGTTGCGCGCCCTGCTTCAGGACACTTTCGACGTGACCTGGCTCGGCCATGAGGCGACGATATTCGTCGCGAGCCGGCGTCAGATGATCGTTGATGTACTCGAACAGTTTTTTCTTCATCTCGCCCCAGGCGATCCCGTTGGCATATTCGACGCGCATGGCCGCGGCCTCTTCAGGAGTTGCGAAAGCGCTGTAGATCGCGAACAACGCGCTATCGTCCGGATCTTTCGGTTCTCCGGGCTCGAGAGAGTTCGTCTTGATCCGCATGATCGATTTTCGCAACGGCTTCTCATCGGCAAACAGCGGAATCGTATTGCCGTAGCTCTTGGACATCTTTCTCCCGTCGAGCCCGGGCAGGGTCGCGTTGCTGTCTCCCACAACCGCTTCGGGAAGCACCAGCAGCTCGCCGAAATGATGGTTGAAGCGTCCCGCAATATCGCGCGCCATCTCGACATGTTGAATCTGATCCTTTCCGACCGGGATCTTGTTCGCCTTGAACATCAGTATGTCCGCGGCCATGAGAACAGGATAGGAGAACAAACCCATCGTGACCCCTTTATCGGGATCTTTATTCCCACTCGCTTCGTTCTCGGCGACGGCCGCTTTGTAGGCATGCGCCCGGTTCATTAACCCTTTCGCCGTCATGCAGGTCAGGATCCAGGTCAGCTCGGTGATCTCCGGGATATCCGACTGCCGGTAAAAAATGCTCTCGGTATCGAGTCCGGTAGCAAGCCAGCTCGCAGCGATTTCGAGCGTCGACCGGGCAACGCCATCGGGATCATCGCCTTTGACGAGTGAGTGATAATCGGCAATCAGGAAGAAGGATTCGTCCTGCGAAAGCTTGCTGGCGGCAACTGCGGGACGTATCGCACCGACATAGTTGCCGATATGCGGCGTGCCGGTCGTGGTGATTCCCGTTAAGACTCTGTCCATCGCTGTTTTTCCGTTGCTCAGTATCCGGCCGCGTGGCCGTCTTTTCGCGACTCGGAAGCGCCGTGGTATACACCGTGCTGCGCGTCGCGACGAATCGCCTGATAGCCACCGTATCCGGTTTCAGCCCGACCGAGTTTATGCCCCATCCCGGCGAGCGTCGCCAGCGTTTCCTGCGAATAGCCGGATTCGAGCAACACGACTCCGCCGTCCGTCATCGTGAACCCGGTCGGCGAACTCGAGCCTTCGTGACGAAACCGAGGTGCGTCGCCCGCTTGCTGAATATCCATTCCAAAGTCGATGATATTGAGAAGCACCTGCACATGGCCCTGGGGCTGCATGTCCGCACCCATCACGCCGAAGCTCATTACGGGCTCGCCGTCACGCGTCACGAAACCCGGCATAATGGTGTGAAACGGCCGCTTGCCGGGTTCGAACGCGTTCGGATGCCGCGGATCCAGGCTGAAGAGCTCGCCGCGATTCTGCAAAACGAAGCCGAGCTCTCCCGGCGTCATTCCCGACCCCATGCCATTGAAGTTACTCTGAATCAGCGACACCATGTTGCCGGCTTCGTCAGCGACAGTCAGATACACGGTATCTCCGCGCGCCAGCGCGCGCGGATCGTCGCGGCCGGGAGCGAGCGACGCGTGTCGCGGGTCGAGCCGCTCTCTCCGGACATCGGCATACGCCTTCGAGATCAGTTCCGATACGGGCACGTCGGCGAAATCAGGATCCGCATAGAAACGCGCCCTGTCCTCGAACGCGAGCTTCTTCGCCTCGACAAAAAGATGCAGGTGCTCCGGGCTGCCCCAGTCGATAGCTGCCATATCGAACGCTTCGAGAATATTCAGCATCTGCAGCGCAGCGATCCCCTGCGTGCTCGGCGGCAGCTGCCAGACATCGAAACCCCGATAGTTCGCCGCGACGGGATCGACCCACTCGGACCGGTGCGCGGCGAAGTCCGCGGCGCTCAGATAACCGCCATTCGCGCTGATATACAGCTCGATCCGTTCCGCTATCGCGCCTTTGTAGAAGGCGTCGCGACCACCTTCGGCGATCGCACGATACGTCGCCGCCAGTCGCAGATTTCTGAAAACGTCGCCGGCTTCAGGCGCGCTGCCGCCGGGCATGAACACGTCCGCAAAACCCGGGTGCCGTCCCAGGGCTTCCGCATTCCTGGCCCATTCAGCCGCGATGACTTCCGTCAGGGGAAAACCGTTCTCGGCGTAGTCGATCGCGGGCGCCAGGAGATCTGCGAAATCGAGTCGCCCGAATGCCGAATGCAGCTCGTGCCAGCCGTCCACGGCTCCCGGAACGCTCACCGACAGTGGCCCGTCCGCGGGAATCTGCTTGAACCCGAGCTCGAGCAGCCGCTCCAGAGACAAGCTCCGTGGCGAGCGCCCGCTGGCGTTGAGCCCCTTCAACTGCCGTTTTCCGGCGTCCCACACGATCGCGAACAGATCGCCGCCGACACCGGCGCCCGTCGGCTCCATGAGCCCGAGAGCGGCGTTGGCGCCTATCGCTGCATCCACGGCCGATCCGCCGTCGCGCAGTAGCTGTACCGCAATCTGCGTGGCCAACGGATGGCTCGTCGCGGCGATACCATGCGTCGCCATGACGACGGAGCGCGTTGAATACGGCTGCTCGAACGGCCTATCCATCAGTCGAACCTGAGATCCACCACGTTATTGTTACTTCGGAAAGGCCCAGGATCGATAATCCGAAGGGCCGCGCTTACCCTTTCGGGCTTGGTACCTGTTATCCGGGGCTCTATTATTCACGAGTTTTATCAGGCTGTTAACCAAAGCCTTAATAACCACGAGATACCTGACCAGTGACCGACTACGCGCGACAACAAGACTGGGCGAAGCTTTATGGCGAGCATCTTGCCGAACTCGAGCGGCGGCTGGCCGCAGCGCTCGACGCCGCCGAGCGCGACGGCCTCGTGATATTCGCGGGATGCACCCGATATCAGTTTCGCGACGATCTGAGCTATCACTTCGCGGTCGAACCGTATTTCAAGCTCTGGGTGCCGCTAACGAACCACCCCGGATCTGCGCTGAAGCTCGCACCCGGCCAGCGGCCTGTTCTCGTCCTGCTACGCGAACCCGGTTTTTGGCATGAGCCGCCCACGGCTCCTGGCGGCTACTGGGTCGAACATTTCGATATCCGCGAAGTGGATTCGGCCGAAGCAGTACTTGCCGAGCTCGGGACGGCCGACGACAACTTCTCGGCGATCGGCGAGCAGTCGTCGCAAACCGATGCTTTTTCATTCTGCAACGAGTCAGCGGTTTTAAACGTCCTCGACTACTTTCGCGCCTACAAGACGCAATACGAGATCGCAAGTATCACGCGCGCGAATGAAATCGCGGCGCCAGGGCACATTGCGGCCAGGGATGCTTTTACAAACGGCGCTTCAGAATTCGAGCTCAACAGTGCCTACTGCCGAGCGAGCTCGCAAACAGAACCGGAGCTACCCTACCCGAACATCGTTGCTCTGAACGAACACGCAGCAATTCTTCATTATCAGAATCTGCGCCGGGAACGTCCTGCGCCTGTCCGATCTTTCCTCATCGATGCCGGCGCTCAATGCAACGGCTATGCGTCGGATATCACCCGTACTTACTCCGTCGCAGACGATGACTTCAAGGCACTGATCGATTCGATGGACGGATTACAGCAAACGATATGCGGCGAGGTTCACGACGGCATCTCTTTCCCGGACCTCAACGACCGAGCTCACGAATTACTCGCAGCCGTGCTTTGCGATCAGGATCTGCTGTCATGCAGTGCCGAAGAAGCCTACGAGAGCGGGATCACAAAGTCGTTTCTCCCCCACGGGCTCGGCCATCTGCTCGGACTGCAGGTACACGACGTCGGTGGAAGCCTGGCGGGTATCGACGGCTCCACGAACCCACCGTCGCGGAACCATCCGAGGCTTCGACTAACGCGGAAACTCGAAACCGGGACCGTCGTTACGATCGAGCCAGGCCTCTACTTCATTCCTTCACTACTCGATGAGCTTCGCGAGACAGTTTTGGGGCGTACCGTCAGGTGGGATAAAATCGAAGCATTGCGAATGTGCGGCGGAATTCGTGTGGAAGACGATATCGTCGTCACGAAAAACGGCGCGCTCAACCTTTCCCGACCCGCACTTCAAGAAGCCGCTTGAACCCGGTTCACTGATCGCGGCTATTTTGCATCGGCCAGAGGATCTCGAACATGTCACATCGCACCAAGGATTTACCACCCGTTAGCGGTGCGCATCATACGATCAGGGAGCTGCGTTATCACGAAGGGTCGAGACAGGCGCTCGCCTTCGTGCTCATCGCGTTGTTCGCGCTGGTCGCGCAACCGTCGCAGACTTCGCTGGCGTTCGGGCTTCCGCTGATCGTGCTCGGCACGCTCGTCCGGCTGTATGCAAGTGGCTTCATATTGAAGAACGAGAAGCTCGCGACCTATGGTCCCTACGCTCTGGTCCGCCACCCGCTATACACAGGCAACATACTGATTATTATAGGTTTTTCTGTTGCCAGTGGGGTCTGGTGGAGCGCCGTTATCGCGCTCGCTTTTTTCTGGTTCTATTACCCCACTGCAATCGAGTACGAAGATCGAAAACTGAATCGGATCTTCGGTTCCGAATGGGAGAACTGGTCTGCGCAAACGCCGGCGCTCATACCGACTTTCGCAAACCTTGGCGCACTCTTCGACGGGAGTTGGTCGCTGGCAAAAAGTTCGCGGCAGAATGGTGAGCCGATCATCGTCATCTATATCGCGGCATGGATCGCGTATCTTTTCTGGCGCCTGTCGTGACCGACTGCACGGCGAACAATTCGCCGGACGGCAGCCCGCTGGAAGAACTCAAAACCTATCTAAATACTCATCCCGAGGTCGAAGGCTTACCGCTCGGCGCCGGCTATCAGGCGACGGCGGAACTCTATCGTATTCCCCTCGGGGACTTCGTAATAAAGCGAGCGCGGGGACCGTTTTTCTGGAGACGTATCGGCGAGAGCGGGTTGCGTCGCGAACGGGATATCTATGATCGGGTTCAGAATGTTCCGGGCATCCCGCGCTGCATGGGTCTACTCGACAGCAAGCACCTCGTACTCGAGCATATACCCGGCGATTCGTATCGCAAGCGACAACACGAACTGAAAGATCGTGAGCGATTTTTCGAGCGACTGCAAAAGACTATCGAAGACATGCATGCTGCCGGCGTCGCGCACGGCGACCTGAAGCGCAAGGACAACTTGCTGGTTGGCCCGGACGAGCGCCCATTCCTGATCGATTTCGGTCTCGCGTACGCGACAGGATCGGGAAGACCGTTCGAGAAATCGCTCTTTGAATGGGTCAAGCAGTACGACTACAACGCGTGGATCAAGCACAAGTATCAAGGCCGCATGGACGAGATCCCGGCTGACGATGCGAAATACTACCGACCGATGAAGCTCGAAATAGCCGCGCGCGGTATCCGCTTGTTGTGGCAAAAGCTGACGTTTCGACGTTTCCGCACCCGCAACCGCGTCAGGTAAGTGACTCGACGCGATTGACGTCGCAGAGCTGACCGGTCCTCCCGTGCAACTGCGGCTTGGTCTGGCCCCATGGGGCCGGTCGCGGCTGATCATCAATGATTGGGAGGGCCCGGGGTGCCCATCTCTAGGCCAACTCGAACAGCGCCCTGTCACGGTCAATCCGGTCGAGTTTGCGGTGGCGTTGAACCCGGCCGCCGTATCGGCAGCCGCGGCGTTGACCACTGCGTTGACGGACGAGGGAGGGCCCGGAGTGTCCGTCGAGCGTCGTAGACGAGGAGCGTGCCACGGACGGCAGTTGAGCGACGAGGACACGATTCGAGGCGAGACACGGACGTCGAGCCGAGATTAGTGAGATGGACACTCCGGGTCCGACCATCAACTGATACGTCGACCGCCCCCTTGAGACTCCGGAGATATTCCTTGCGATGGACACTCCGGGTCCGACGATCACCTGATACGCGGACCGGTGCTCGGGACTCGGAGAATCTCCGTTGGAAAGCGGCTAGGACGCGGCCGTTTCCTGGTCGGGCTGGTCGAGCAATTGCACGACCGCCATCGGCGCCGCGTCGCCGGCGCGGTATCCCATCTTCAGAATTCGGAGATAACCGCCCGGCCGGTCCTTGAATCTCGGCCCGAGCTCATTGAAGAGTTTTCCGACAGCAGCGTCGTCGCGCAGTCGCGCGAATGCGAGCCGGCGTCGTGACACCCCGTCCTGCTTGGCGAGGGTTATGAGAGGCTCGATGACACGCCGCAGCTCTTTTGCCTTGGGCAATGTCGTCTTGATCGTCTCATGCTGCACGAGCGACGCCGCCATGTTGCGGTACATCGCTCTGCGATGCGCGGTTTTCCTGCCGAGCGAGCGGCCGGATTTTCGATGACGCATGACTGGATCTCCCGTCGCCTAGAAGGCCACCGATACGGGCTCAGCTTCGCCATGCAGACCCGGCGGCGGCCAGTTTTCGAGGCGCATGCCGAGCGCCAGGCCGTGAATCTCGAGAACTTCCTTGATTTCCGTCAGAGACTTCTTGCCGAGATTGGGTGTGCGCAGCAGCTCGACTTCGGTTCGCTGGACCAGGTCGCCGATGTAATTGATGTTCTCGGCCTTGAGACAGTTGGCTGACCGGACGGTAAGCTCGAGCTCGTCGACGGGCCGCAGCAGAATGGGATCGATCTGTGCCTCCGCTCGGCCGAAACCGATTTCATCCTCGCCCTGCAGATCGACGAACACGTCGAGCTGATTCTTGAGAATGCCGCCGGCGCGACGAATCGCCTCTTCCGGGTCGATCGTCCCGTTCGTCTCGATATCGATGATGAGCTTGTCCAGATCCGTACGCTGCTCAACGCGAGCCGACTCGACGTTGTAAGTGACGCGGCGAACCGGACTGAACGACGCATCTAGCTGCAGCCGGCCGATCGGTCGGGTTTGCTCGTCGAACGCCGACTGTTTGACAGCAGGCTGGTAACCGCGACCGCGAACGACCTTGAAGAATGCGCGAAGCTCGCCCGCAGATGTCAGATTGGCGATCACCAGATCGCTATTGACGATCTCAACATCATGATCGCAAAGAATATCGCCGGCCGTAACGGGTCCCGGACCTTTCTTCGAGAGCGATAACTCAGCCTCCTCGCGGGAGTGCATTTTGATCGCAATCGATTTGAGGTTCAGAAGAATGTCGACGACGTCTTCCTGAACGCCTTCGATACTCGTGTACTCGTGCAGCACACCATCGATCTCGGCTTCCACGATCGCTGCGCCCGGCATGGACGACAGTAGTACGCGGCGAAGCGCGTTTCCGAGAGTGTGCCCGAAGCCTCTCTCGAAAGGTTCGACCGTCACTTTCGCGTGATTCGCGTTGATAGGTTGAACCTTGACGGCTCTGGGCCTCAAGAATTCCGTAGCTGATTCCTGCATTTAGGGTTCCTCGCTTACTTGGAGTACAGCTCGACTACCAGGTTCTCGTTAATGTCGGGAAGAATCTCTTCCCGCTCCGGTAGTGTCTTCAATACGCCTTCCATTTTCTTATCGTCGACATCGACCCAGTCGGGCAATCCAACCTGAGTCGCGATATCCAGTGCAGCCGTGATACGCGTCTGCTTCTTGGCACGCTCGCGAACGGCAATCTTGTCTCCCGCCTTAGCCTGATAAGACGGAATATTCACGATCTGCTCATTAACCATGATGCCTTTGTGACTCACCAGCTGCCGCGCCTCAGCCCGCGTCGAAGCGAACCCCATACGGTAAACGACATTGTCGAGCCTGGACTCGAGCATCTTCAGGAGATTTTCACCCGTCGACCCCCGGCCTCTGGCAGCACGTTTGTAGTAGTTACGGAACTGGCGCTCCAGAACGCCATACATACGCCGCAGCTTCTGCTTCTCTCGCAGCTGCAAGCCGTAGTCCGAGAGCCGGGAACGGCGTTGACCATGACCGCCAGGTGGAACCTCGAGCTTGCACTTCGATTCTAAAGGTTTCACTCCGCTCTTCAGGAACAGATCCGTGCCCTCGCGTCGGGCAAGCTTACATGTTGGACCTCGATATCTCGCCATTGCTATTTCCGGTTATACGCGACGCCGCTTGGGAGGCCGGCATCCGTTGTGAGGTATGGGCGTTACGTCTTCGATCTGCGTGACTCTGAAACCAACGATGTTCAGAGCACGGACCGCTGATTCCCTGCCCGGGCCGGGTCCTTTCACACGAACCTCGACATTCTTGACGCCGTAGTCTTTCGCCGCGGTGCCCGCACGCTCGGCGGCGACCTGCGCTGCGAACGGCGTACTCTTGCGAGAACCCCGAAATCCACAGCCGCCAGCCGTTGCCCACGACAGCGCGTTTCCCTGACGATCAGTTATCGTAATGATCGTGTTGTTGAACGAAGCGTGAACGTGCGCAACGGCATCGATAACTTGCCGTTTGACCTTCTTCTTCGGTTTCGTCGGTTGAGCCATGCTCTCTCCTAACTCCTAAATCGCGCGGCGGCGATCTACTTTCTTACCGGCCGCCGCGGCCCTTTCCGCGTACGCGCATTCGTTTTAGTCCGTTGACCATTCGTCGGCAGCCCGCGCCGGTGCCGGATTCCGCGGTAGGATCCGAGATCCATAAGCCGCTTGATATTCATCGCGGTTTCTCGTCGCAGATCACCTTCAACAGTGAACTTGCCGACGACGTCGCGAAGCTTGGCGACCTCCGGCTCGGTCAAGTCCTTGACCTGCGCGGTCGGATCTACTTCCGCCACTTCGCAGGCGATCAGGGCACGGCTTCGGCCAACGCCGAACACATGCGTCAATGCGATCCCGACCTGTTTGTTAGCCGGTATGTTGATTCCCGCTATACGAGCCATAATCTGTCCTCAACCCTGTCGCTGTTTGTGCCGCGGATCCGTGCAGATCACGCGAACCACCCGCTTTCGCCGAACGATCTTGCAGTTCCGGCAGATTTTCTTGACTGATGCTCTGACTTTCATCGTTGAATAACTCCCGACGCTAACTCGTGCGTCCTGCGCCGCGAAGGTTTGCTTTCTTCAGCAGCCCTTCATACTGATGGCTCATCATGTGAGCCTGCAGCTGTGACATGAAATCGATAGATACGACGACGATGATCAGCAACGATGTACCGCCGAAATAGAACGGAACGTTAAATTGCAGAATCATGAGTTCGGGCAGCAGGCAGACACCGGTAATGTAGATCGCTCCCCAGAACGTCAGCCGCGTCAGCACTTTGTCGATGTACTCCGCCGTCTGCTGACCGGGCCGGATACCGGGAATAAATGCGCCGGACCGTTTCAGATTATCGGCAGTCTCTTTAGAGTTAAAAACGAGCGCCGTATAAAAGAAACAGAAAAAGATGATCAGCCCGGCATAGAGTGCAATGTAGAGAGGCTGCCCGGGCGCCAGTCTCGCGGCTACCGTCTGTAGCCAGGACACAGCCTGGCTCGTACCGAACCAGCTGGCTATCGTCGCGGGAAACAGAATCAGGCTCGACGCAAAAATTGGCGGGATAACGCCCGACATGTTGATCTTGAACGGCAGGTGCGAAGTCTGCCCGGCATACATTCGGCGACCCTGCTGCCGTTTCGCGTAGTTGACCGTGATGCGGCGTTGAGCGCGTTCCATGAAGACGACAAAGAACGTCGCGCCCAGCATCATTATCGCCAGCGCAAATGGCATCGCCTGATTCATTCCGCCCGTATTCACGAGCTCCAGCACGCCGCCGATTGCCGACGGCAGACCGGAGACGATACTGGCGAGAATGATCATCGAAATTCCGTTGCCTACACCGCGCTCCGTAATCTGCTCTCCGAGCCACATCAGGAACATGGTTCCGGTCACGAGCGTCACCGCGGCGGTGAATACGAAACTCGAACCCGGATTGACGACGACGCCCTGGTTCTGCAACGCCGTCGCAGCGGCCATCGACTGAAACGTACAAAGAATGACAGTGCCGTAGCGCGTGTACTGAGTGATCTTGCGACGACCGGACTCGCCTTCCTTTCGAAGCTGGCCGAGGCTCGGCACAACATGCGTCGCCATCTGCATGATGATGGATGCCGAAATATACGGCATGATGCCGAGCGCAAAAATCGACAGGCGCGACAGAGCGCCACCCGAGAACATGTTGAACATGCTCAGAATGGTTCCGGACTGCTGCTCGAAGAACTGCTCGAGCGCAAGCGGATCGATTCCGGGCACCGGAATGAACGTGCCGATCCGGTAGACAACCAGGGCACCAATCAGGAAAAACAGGCGCTGACGCAGCTCGGTGAAACGCGTTGCGTCACCGAGGATCGCTGCCGGATTGGCGGTGCCTGCCTTAGCCATGATTTACCTTACGTATCCACGCTTCCACCGGCCGCTTCGATCGCTTTTCGCGCGCCGGGGGTCACGGGCAATCCCGTCACTTTTACGGGGACTTCGAGTTTTCCTGAGAGAATAATCTTCGCCTTCTCCGCACGTTTCGGAACCAGCCGCGCCTTCTTGAGCGCCGCCAGGTCGACAGTCTCGCCGTCGAACCGCGCCAGCTCATGCAGTCGAACCTCGACACGGAACTTCGCGCGCATCGAGTGAAACCCGATCTTCGGCAAACGACGCTGCAGCGGCATCTGGCCGCCTTCGAAACCAACCTTGTGATAGCCGCCCGAGCGAGATCGCTGCCCCTTCATGCCGCGCCCGGCGGTTTTCCCCTGACCGGCGGCAATACCGCGACCAGCGCGTTTGCCGGCACGACGTGCACCCTTGGCGGGCTTCAATGAATTAAGACGCATCTCTACGACTCCTCGACCTTCAGCAGGTACGAGACTTTGTTGATCATCCCGCGATTCTCGGGGGTATCCAGAACAGTGACCGTTTGGTGCCGGCGCCGCAGACCGAGTCCATGGACGCATTCCTTGTGACCAGGAACGCGGCCGAACTTGCTCTTCAAGAGCGTGACGCTAACGGTTTTCTTTGTCTGCGGCATGGCTAACTCAACCCAGAATCTCTTCTACTGTCTTGCCGCGCTTTGCGGCGATTTCTTCGGGAGAACGCATATGCGTCAGCGCCTCTACCGTCGCGCGAACGACATTGATCGGGTTACGCGACCCGTAGCTCTTGGCCAGCACGTTGCGTACGCCCGCACATTCGAACACGGCACGCATTGCGCCGCCCGCGATGATGCCCGTGCCTTCCGACGCCGGCTGCATAAAGACACGGGTTGCCCCGTGGCGACCACGGAGTCGATACTGCAACGTCTCTTCCTTCAGGTGTATCGAGCGGAGATTCTTCCGCGCTACCTGCATTGCTTTCTGAATGGCAAGTGGCAATTCGCGCGCTTTACCGTAGCCATAACCGACGCGGCCTTCGCCGTCGCCGACTACCGTCAGCGCGGTAAACCCGAATTGCCGGCCACCTTTGACGACCTTCGCGACGCGGTTGACCGCGACGAGTTTTTCCTGAAGTTCTTCTGTCTTTGCCATTTAGTTGTCCCGCGCTAGAAGTCCAAGCCTGCTTCTCTAGCAGCTTCGGCCAGCGCTTTCACACGACCGTGATAGTTGAATCCTGACCGATCGAAAGCGACCTTCTCGACGCCGGCGGCCTTTGCCCGCTCGGCGATGAGCTTGCCTACGGCGACGGCAGCGTCCTTGTTTCCCGTCGATTTGAGGCTCTTCTTTAAATCCTTCGATATCGTGGAAGCGGTCGCGATCACCGTGGCACTGTCCGGCGAAATTACCTGTGCGTAAATGTGCCGCGGCGTACGATGGACACACAGGCGATTGGCGCCGAGCTGCCTGATCTTGGCTCGCGTCTTTCGCGCCCGGCGTTGCCGTCGTTCTTTCTTCTCCATCGAATTTCCTACTTCTTCTTCGCTTCTTTCAGAACGATACGCTCATCGGCGTAACGCACGCCCTTGCCCTTGTACGGCTCGGGCGGTCGAAAATCTCGCAACTCGGCGGCGACCTGCCCGACCTTCTGCTTGTCGATACCCTTGACGATCATCTCCGTCTGGCTGGGCGCCTCCACCGTGACACCTTCCGGCACCTGATACTCGACCGGATGAGAGAACCCGAGCGAAAGATGCACTTTCTGGCCTTCGACGCGAGCGCGGTAGCCGACCCCGACGAGCAGCAGTTTGCGCTCGAAACCGGCGCTGACGCCTGTCACCATGTTGTTGATCAACGAACGCGTGGTTCCGGCCATCGCGCGGGAGAAGCGGCTTCCGGAGCGCGGACTGACGGACAAGCCAGACTCGTCGTTCGTGATCTCGACTTCCGAGTGGCGCACCAGAGAAAGGCTCCCTTTCGGGCCCTTGACGGTCAGCGCACCACCGTCGAGAGCTACTTCGACTCCCTTTTCGACGGCAACCGGACGTTTTGCGACTCTAGACATCTTTCACTCTCAGCGTCGATTACGAGACGAAGCAGATCACTTCGCCCCCATGGCCTTTGGCGCGTGCTTCGCGATCGGTCATCACGCCCCTCGATGTGGAGACGATCGCGACACCGAGACCGCTCCGTACCGAAGGCAACTCGCCGGAACCGGAATAGACACGGAGGCCCGGACGACTGGCTCGCTCGAGTTTTTCGATGACGGGCGCGCCATCGAAATAGCGCAGAGTCAACGTCAGCGTCCGCTTGTTGTTGGGCTCGTCCTGAGTCTCGACCCCGTCAAGGTACCCTTCGGCCTCAAGCACTTTTGCGATCGAGACTTTGAGATTCGATGACGGCATGGACACGCGAACTTTTTTCGCCTTCTGGCCGTTTCGAATACGCGTGAGCATATCGGAGATGGGATCGGTCATACTCATGATTTTTGCTCTACCAGCTAGCCTTCGACAGTCCCGGAATCTCGCCGCGCATCGTCGCCTCGCGCAGTTTGTTTCTCGCCAGGCCGAATTTTCGGTAATAGCCGTGCGGCCTTCCGGAAATGGAGCAGCGGTTTCGCAGCCGGCAAGGGCTGGCATCTCTCGGCAACGCTTGCAGCTTCGTTTGTGCAGCTTGCCGCTGATCGTCCGTCGACTCCGGGCTTCTTATGATCCGCCGGTACTCTGCACGCTTCGCAGCAAATCGCTTCACGGTCTTGGCGCGTTTCACCTCGCGGGCAAGCATTGATTTCTTAGCCATCTCTACCTCGGTCCTGTTCTGATCGGCAGGCGGAACGAATCCAGTAGCGCCCGGCCCTGCTCATCGTTTCTTGCCGTTGTCGTTATCGTGATATCGAGACCGCGGATCGCATCGACCTGATCGAAATCGATCTCGGGAAAAATAATCTGCTCCTTGACGCCCATGCTGTAGTTACCCTGGCCATCGAAAGACCGCGCACTCAAGCCGCGGAAGTCGCGAACGCGCGGGATCGCGACGTTGACGAGCCGGTCGAGAAACTCATACATCCGCTCTCGTCTGAGCGTGACTTTGCAACCTATCGGGACGCCCGCGCGAAGCTTGAACGTAGCAACACTGACGCGAGCGTTACAGATTACCGGTTGCTGGCCGGAAATTCTGCGCAGATCTGCGACAGCATTCTCGAGCACTTTACGATCCGAAAGCGCTTCGCCAACACCCATGTTCAGCGTAATCTTGCTAATTCGAGGGCATGCCATCGGGTTCGTCAGCGAAAGCCGCTCCATGATCTGCGGCTTGGCCTCTTTCTCGAAATATTCCTGTAGCCTGCTCATATCAAGCGTCCAACACTTCGTCGTTCGATTTGAAGTAACGAACCCGCTTGCCATCGGCCAGCTGTCGGATGCCGATGCGGTCGCCTCTGCCGGCCGACGCGTTCCAGACCATGACGTTCGAGACGTCGATGGGCATTTCTTTTTCGATAATGCCGCCAGCAACGCCTGCGTTGGGGTTCGGCTTCTGATGCTTACGCGCGACATTCACGCCTTCAACGAGGACTCGCTCGTCGTCGTAGACGCGAATAACACTGCCGCGACGACCCTTGTCCTTGCCGGCGATCACGACGACTTCGTCACCTTGTCTGATACGGTTCATAAGCTGCCCTACAGAACTTCCGGCGCCAGCGAGATGATTTTCATGAATCGACTCGTACGCAGCTCGCGCGTTACCGGACCGAAAATTCGAGTCCCGATGGGCTCCAGGCGCTGGTTCAGAAGCACCGCCGCATTTCCGTCGAATCGTATCGCCGATCCATCCGACCGACGTACGCCGTGACTCGTTCGAACAACCACTGCGTTGTAGATCTCGCCCTTCTTAACACGGCCGCGCGGAATGGCATCCTTGATCGTCACTTTGATGACGTCGCCGATGTGAGCGTAACGCCGGCGCGAACCGCCCAGTATCTTGATACACATCAGCCGGCGGGCACCGCTGTTATCCGCGGCCGTCAAGACTGTCTCTGTTTGGATCATCGTCTCGTTCTCGGCTAACTCAAGACGCTTCGTTCGTCTCGATAATTTTTACTACTCGCCAGGACTTGCGCTTCGAGATCGGCCGGCACTCGACTATCTCGACGGTATCCCCTTCACCGCAACTGTTGTCTTCATCGTGAGCCATCACTTTGGTCTTGCGACGAATGTACTTGCCGTACACCGGGTGTTGGATCAAACGGTCAATCGATACGGTTACGCCCTGGTTCATCTTGTTACTGACCACTCGTCCGACAACGATGCGCTTCGCCGCATCGCCTTCAGAGGTGCTGGCCGTATTGCCCTGATTGCTTTCTGTCGCTTCAGCCATCATTTTGTTGTCCCGTTGCGTCACTCGATACACGCTCGCGCATGATCGTCTTGATCCGTGCGATATCCTTGCGAACCTTGCCGAACTGATCGGGCCGCGCGCTCTGGCCGGTCGCCGACTGCATGCGCAAATTGAACTGCTCGCGGCTGAGCTTGAGAAGCTCCTCCGACAGCTCGTCGTCCGACATCGCCCTGATTTCCTGAACCTTCATCACGCGGCCTGCCTGGCTACAAACGTCGTAGACACCGGGAGCTTCGCGGCAGCGCGGCGAAACGCCTCTCGCGCAACGTCCTCGTCGACGCCGGAGATCTCGTAGAGAACACTGCCCGGCTGAACCAGCGCCACCCAGTACTCGACGTTGCCTTTACCCTTACCCTGGCGAACTTCCAGTGGCTTCTTCGTGATCGGCTTGTCCGGAAACACGCGAATCCAGATTTTTCCGCCGCGCTTGACGTGTCGTGTCATGGCTCGGCGTGCCGACTCGATCTGTCGTGAAGTCAGTCGACCCCGGGCTGTCGCTTTCAGCCCGAACTCTCCGAAGCTCACCGCGTTGCCACGCTGCGCCAGACCGCGATTGCGGCCCTTGTGCATCTTGCGAAATTTAGTTCGTTTCGGCTGTAGCATCGTTACTCACCCTGCGTCCGTGCCGCCGGCTCCTGCGAGTCTTTCGACAGATCGCTCGAGTCGAAGATCTCGCCGTTGAAGATCCAGACTTTTACGCCGATAACGCCGTAAGTCGTTCGTGCCTCCGCCAGGCCGTAGTCAATATCTGCACGCAAGGTGTGCAGAGGCACTCTGCCTTCGCGGTACCATTCCGAGCGCGCGATCTCGGCGCCGTTCAACCGCCCGCCAACCTTGACCTTGATGCCGCCGGCACCAATTCGCATGGAGTTCGTTACAGCTCGACGCATCGCCCGACGGAACTGGACCCGGCGCTCGAGTTGCTGCGCAATGCCCTCGGCGACCAGCTGAGCATCGAGCTCAGGCTTTCTGATCTCCGCGATGTTCAATCGCACGTCCGGCAATACCATGTCGAGAAGCTTGGCGACTTCGACGCGCAACTTCTCGATGTCTTCGCCCTTTTTGCCGATAACAATACCGGGACGCGCAGTATGAATCGTGATATTGGCCTTCTTGGCGGGGCGATCGATCTGAATACGGCTAACGGATGCATCTTTGAGCTTGCTCTTCAGGAATTCACGCACTTCGTGATCCTGATAAACGTTGGCAGCGTATGTCTGCGAGTCGGCATACCACTTCGATGACCACTCCTTCGTGATCCCGAGGCGAATTCCGATCGGATGTACCTTTTGACCCATAAGCGTCTACTCGTCTGCGACTCGCACAGTGATGTGGCTGTTTCGTTTGATGATTCTGTTGCCACGCCCTTTTGCTCGAGCGCGGAAGCGTGCGTAGGTAGGCGCGTCGTGAACCATCACGAGCGAGACCTTGAGCTCATCGATGTCTGCGCCGTCATTATTCTCCGCATTGGCAATAGCCGATTCGAGAACCTTGCGGACCAGATGCGCCGCCTTCTTCCGACTGAACCGGAGCGTATCGAGAGCCTTCCCAACAGACTGGCCGCGAATCTGGTCTGCAACCAGCCGGCATTTCTGCGGCGAAATTCTTGCGTAACGTAAGGTAGCTCCGGTTTCCATCTCTCTAGTCCAGTTACTTGGTCTTTCGCGAACCCGCATGACCGCGGAACGTCCGGGTCGCGGCGAACTCTCCGAGCTTGTGCCCAACCATGTTCTCGGATACCAGAACCGGTACATGCTGTCTGCCGTTGTGCACGGCGATGGTCAGACCCACCATCTCCGGGATGACCATCGAACGGCGCGACCAGGTCTTGATCGGTCGACGATCGTTTGCCGCAGCAGCCTTCTCGACTTTGCTCATCAAGTGCGTGTCGACGAACGGTCCTTTTTTGATTGATCGGGGCATTCTTAAATCCTGTCTGCTTTAGCTCTCGCTCCGCGCTTCCTATTTCTTTTTGCGCCGGCGAACGATCATCGCGCCGGTGCGCTTGTTACTACGCGTCTTGTAGCCTTTGGTCGGTACGCCCCACGGCGTAACGGGGTGACGCCCACCCGAACTTCTGCCCTCGCCGCCACCATGAGGATGATCGACCGGATTCATCGCAACGCCTCGAACCGTCGGCCGCACGCCGCGCCAGCGCTTCGCGCCAGCCTTACCCAGCTTGCTCAGATTGTGCTCGTAGTTGCCAACTTCACCGATCGTCGCTCTGCAATCGACGTGAATGCGGCGCATTTCACCCGAGCGCAATCGAAGCGTCGCGTAACGTCCTTCGCGCGCGACGATCTGGACCGAGCTTCCCGCGCTGCGAGCGAGCTGACCGCCCTTGCCGGGCTTCATTTCGACGCAGTGGACGAGCGTACCAACCGGGATACTTTTCAGGGGCAGCGCGCTACCGGGCTTGATCGGCGCATCCGTCCCCGACTGGATCGGATCTCCGGCTTTCGCGCGGCGCGGTGCGAGAATGTAGCGTCGCTCTCCGTCAGCGTAAAGAACCAGCGCAAGATGCGCGCTGCGGTTGGGGTCGTACTCGATACGCTCGATGCGCCCTGCGATCCCGTCCTTGTCTCGCTTGAAGTCGACGATTCGGTAGTGGCGTTTGTGACCGCCCCCGCGATGCCGCGTCGTAATACGGCCATGATTGTTGCGCCCACCCGTATTGGATTTCGGGCTCAGCAAGGGAGCATGAGGCTTGCCCTTGTGCAGATCGTCTCTGACCGCACGAACGACGAATCGTCGGCCAGCCGAGGTAGGTTTAGCTTTTCGTACCGCCACTGCGCTTGCCCCTGATCCCTAATCGACGCCCATGAAGTCGATATCGCTACCGGGCGCAAGACTGACGTACGCTTTCTTCCAGGAAGCCAAACGTCCGCTCGTTACTCCGTGACGCTTGATCTTGCCGCGCACGTTTATCACCCGGACCTTGTCGACCTCGACTTCGAACAGCAGTTCGACAGCTTTCTTAACCTCTTTCTTGGTCGCATCCGGCCTGACCTTGAAGACGATTTGACGGTTCGAATCCGCCGCCGCAGACGTCTTCTCGGAGACATGCGGCCCGAGAATCACCTTCATCAGGCGTTGCTGGTTCGCTAGATAACTCATCCGAGACGCTGCTCGAGCTGTTTGGCGGCGGCAACGGTCATCAACACGTTGTCGTGCCCGACCAGGCTGACGGGATCGACGCTATCGGCTTCGAGCACATCGACGTTGACCAGATTACGGGCGGCAAGCGCCAGATTCTCATCGAAGCCCTCAACCACGATCAGAACGTTGCTGACCTCGAGTTGCTCGAGCTTCGTTTTCAGTTCTTTGGTTTTCGGCGCGCTAACGCCGAAGCCATCGAGGAGCAGCAGACGATCCTGCCGGACCAGTTCGGACAACATGGCTCGCATCGCGCCACGATACATTTTGCGGTTGACCTTCTGGTCGTAGTCCCGCGGACGAGCCGCGAATGTGCGGCCACCGCCAGTCCAGATCGGACTGCGTATCGTACCGGCACGCGCACGGCCCGTGCCTTTCTGCCGCCATGGTTTCGTGCCACCACCGCGTTTTTCCGAGCGGTTTTTCTGCGCTTTCGTTCCCTGACGAGCGCCGGCAAGGTAAGCGGTGACCACCTGATGGACCAGCGGTTCGTTATAAGCGACACCGAAAGACGCATCGTTGAGCTCGACGGTGCTGCTCGATCCTTTTAGCTTGAGTTTCACGCGCTTACGCCTTCACCGCCGGACGAACGACAACGCGCCCGCCCGGAGCGCCAGGCACTCCACCTTTGATCAACAACAGGTTTCTCTCAGCGTCTACGCGGACAATCTCGAGATTCGGCATCGTGCGGCGCACATTACCCATCTGCCCCGCCATCTTCTTACCCTTGAAGACGCGTCCGGGCGTCTGGTTCTGGCCGATAGAGCCGGGTGCCCGATGCGCAAGCGAGTTACCGTGGGTCGCATCCTGCATGCTGAAATTGTGGCGCTTCACGCCGCCCTGAAACCCTTTGCCCTTCGTCGTGCCGAATACATCGACGCGCTGGCCGTCCTCAAAGACGTCGACCTTTATATCGCTACCCGCCTCGAGCTCCTCGCCTTCGTTTTCATCGAGGCGAAACTCCCAGAGGCCTTCGCCAGCCTCCACGGACGCTTTGGCGAAATGTCCCGCCTGCGGTCGCGCGACACGGCCGGCCTTGCGGCTGCCCACGGTAACCTGGACGGCACGATAGCCGTCACTGTCCGCAGTCTTCAGCTGCGAGATGCGATTGGGCAGGGCCTCGATAACGGTAACCGGGATTGAATCACCGGCATCCGTAAAAATGCGGGTCATACCGCACTTTCGGCCCACCAGACCGATTGGCATGGGTCGTGTCCTCATTATCCGCGCCGCGTATTGCTGGGCGGCACTTCAGCCAGTACGGGCAGTCCCGCGCTGGCACCGAATGGCTCCCGGCAGGCTGGCGCCCCTCGGAAACCCCGTTTGTTTATGTTGTTGCGATGCTGCCGAAACCAGGTTCGGCAGCCCCCTGAAGTTAAATCTACAGTACTAAAGCGGCCCGACGGAAAGTTCCTCGCCGAGCCAGCGCGTAGCCGTGCATTATAGCACCGCCCGGGCTCTATACAACGCCTGGAAGCGGGCTCAGGCGGTGCGCCTAACGGTATTTCCCTCGATCACAAGACAAGGCGAGAAACGACGAAAAAGCGGGTTGTACCCGACCAGTCTGCCGCTCCGCGGCCCGCATTCTGAGCCGAATCTCAACGCCATATCGCGCTGGCTGAGACCGCTTCCTCAAGTAAGCCGGATCTGGACGTCGACGCCCGCAGGCAGCTCGAGCCGCATCAGCGCATCGACTGTCTTGTCGGTTGGGTCGACGATATCCATGAGCCGCTTATGGGTCAGCAATTCATACTGATCCCGGGCATTCTTGTTCACATGGGGCGAGATCAAAACCGTATAGCGTTCGATCTTCGTCGGCAGAGGCACCGGACCTTTTACGGTGGCGCCGGTTCGTTTCGCCGTTTCGACGATTTCCCTGGCCGAACGGTCGATAAGACGGTGATCGAAAGCCTTGAGCCGGATTCTTATATTCTGATTCGCTGCCATTGTGTCTTCCGCTTGTCTCGAGAATAACCGCCGCGCCTACTCTAAGATTTTGGCGACCACGCCGGCGCCGACCGTGCGGCCGCCTTCCCGGATCGCAAACCTCAACCCATCCTCCATCGCGATCGGCGCGATCAGATCTACCTTCATCTGTATGTTGTCACCCGGCATCACCATCTCCGTCGCCTCCGGTAACTCCACCGCGCCCGTCACATCCGTCGTGCGAAAGTAAAACTGCGGCCGGTATCCCTTGAAAAACGGCGTGTGCCGACCGCCTTCTTCCTTCGTCAGGATGTAAACCTCGGCCTCAAACTTCGTGTGCGGCGTGATCGACCCCGGCTTCGCCAGTACCTGTCCACGCTCCACCTCTTCTCGCTTCGTGCCGCGCAGCAATACGCCCACATTGTCGCCCGCCTGACCCTCGTCAAGCAGCTTGCGGAACATCTCCACGCCCGTGCACGTCGTCTTCGTCGTGTCCTTGATGCCGACAATCTCTATCTCGTCGCCCACCTTCACAATGCCGCGCTCGATTCGACCCGTCACCACCGTGCCGCGTCCCGAAATCGAAAATACATCCTCGATCGGCATCAAAAACGCACCGTCCACCGGTCGGTCCGGCAGCGGTATATAGTCATCCAGCGCATCCACCAGCTTCTCAACGCTCGGTACGCCAATCTCCGATGTATCGCCTTCCAACGCCTTCAACGCACTGCCCGTAATGATCGGCGTGTCGTCTCCAGGAAACTCGTACATCGACAACAAGTCCCGAACCTCAAGCTCCACCAGCTCCAGAAGCTCCTCGTCGTCAACCATGTCCGCCTTGTTCAGATACACCACGATAAACGGCACACCTACCTGCCGTGACAGCAAAATATGCTCCCGCGTCTGCGGCATCGGCCCGTCCGCAGCCGATACCACCAGTATCGCTCCGTCCATCTGCGCCGCACCCGTGATCATGTTCTTCACATAGTCCGCATGACCCGGACAATCCACGTGCGCGTAATGCCGGTCGTCACTCTCGTACTCCACGTGCGCCGTCGCTATCGTTATCCCGCGAGCCTTCTCTTCCGGTGCATTGTCGATCTGGTCAAACGCGATCGTATCCCCGCCATGCTTCTCCGACATGCACTTCGTCAGCGCCGCCGTCAGCGTCGTCTTCCCATGATCCACGTGGCCTATCGTCCCCACGTTTACGTGCGGCTTCGTCCGCTCAAATTTTTCTTTGGACACGATCCCTTAACCTCTCAAACCTGTTTCCAGCCGTTTCCGGCTCAATCCCCAAACCCGGCGCCTAAGACCGGGCTTTAATAATCTCGGATGCAACATTACCCGGCACGTGAGCGTACTGACCGAATTCCATCGTATACGTGGCACGGCCCTGGCTCATCGAACGCAGATCGGTTGCGTAGCCGAACATCTCCGCCAACGGCACTTCCGCACGAATGATCTTACCTGCCGGTGACTCCTCTAGTCCCTGGAGTACGCCGCGCCGTCGACTGAGATCTCCGTTGACATCGCCCATGTAGTCCTCGGGCGTAACAACCTCAACCTGCATGATCGGCTCGAGCAGGACCGGACTGGCCTTTGCGGCACCGTCCTTGAATGCCATCGAGCCCGCGATCTTGAACGCGACTTCGCTGGAGTCTACATCGTGGGACGAACCGTCGTACAGTGCGACGCGGCAGTCAACGACGGGGTACCCGGCGATGACGCCATTCCCCATCTGCTCCTGAATCCCCTTATCGACGGCGTTGATGTACTCGCGCGGAACGACGCCACCCACGACCTCGTTCAGAAACTCGTAACCTCCGCCCGACTCGTTCGGCTCGATGCGAAGGTAAACATGGCCGTACTGGCCGCGACCGCCCGTCTGGCGGACAAATTTTCCTTCCTGCTCAACCGTTTTCCGAATAGTTTCGCGGTAGGCAACTTGCGGTTTGCCGACATTCGCCTCAACACTGAACTCACGCTTCATGCGATCGACGATGATCTCCAGATGCAGCTCGCCCATACCGGAAATGATGGTCTGCGCGGATTCTTCATCTGTGTGGACCCGAAACGACGGGTCTTCCTTCGCCAGCTTGCTGAGAGCGATGCCCATCTTCTCCTGATCGGCCTTGGTCTTGGGTTCGACCGCGACAGAGATGACCGGCTCGGGAAATTCCATGCGCTCGAGCAGTATGGGTTCTTTCGGATCGACGAGGCTGTCGCCTGTCGTCACTTCCTTGAGACCTACGGCTGCGGCAATATCCCCGGCCCGGACTTCCTTGAGTTCTTCGCGATCGTTGGAGTGCATCTGCAGAATTCGCCCGATTCGCTCGCGCTTCTGCTTGACCGAGTTGTAGACCGTGTCGCCGGACTTCAGAACGCCGGAGTAGACGCGGAAGAAAGTCAGATTTCCAACGAACGGATCCGTTGCAATCTTGAACGCAAGCGCCGCAAACGGCGCATCGTCGGAGGACGGTCGCTTTGCTTCGGATTCGTCCTCGAGCACGCCGGTAATACTGGGTCTCTCGGTCGGTGACGGAAGATAGTCTACGACCGCGTCGAGGACAGCCTGCACACCCTTATTCTTGAACGCCGTACCACACAGCACCGGCGTGATTTCGCCAGCCAGGCATTGCTTGCGCAGACCCTTCTTGATATCGGCTTCGGAAAGCTCGCCGTTCTCCAGGTACTTGTCGAGCAGCGCCTCGTCTCCCTCCGCCGCCGATTCGACGAGCTTCTCGCGCCATTCCGCCGCCAGATCGGCGAGATTGTCAGGGATATCAGATTCCTCAAAGCTCGTTCCCTGAGTCGAATCGTCCCATCGAACCGCTTTCATCTTGACAAGGTCGACGACGCCTTCGAAATTCTCTTCAGCACCGATCGGAATCTGGAGCAGTACGGGATTGCCTTTCAGGCGTTCCTTGATTTGATTAACGACACGGAAATAGTCAGCGCCCGTGCGATCCATTTTGTTAATGAACGCAAGCCTCGGTACGCCGTAGCGATTCGCCTGACGCCAGACCGTCTCGGACTGCGGCTCCACACCACCAACGGAACAGAACACCGCCACAGCGCCATCGAGCACGCGCAGGCTGCGTTCCACTTCAATCGTGAAATCCACGTGACCCGGTGTATCGATAATATTGATGCGGTACTCGGGGAGACTCGCATCCATCCCTTTCCAGAAGCAGGTCGTCGCGGCGGAAGTAATGGTGATTCCGCGCTCTTGCTCCTGCTCCATCCAGTCCATAACGGCTGCGCCGTCGTGAACTTCGCCTATCTTATGAGAGACGCCGGTGTAGAAGAGGATTCGTTCAGTCGTTGTCGTCTTGCCAGCATCGATGTGAGCCATGATGCCGATATTGCGATAACGCTCTATGGGAGTTTGCCGTGCCACGTCCTTGCCTCACAGATCGACTACCACCGGTAGTGAGCGAATGCTTTGTTAGCTTCCGCCATACGATGTGTGTCTTCCCTTTTCTTGACGGCCGTACCGCGGTTTTCGGCCGCATCCATAAGCTCATGCGCCAATCGCAAAGCCATCGTTTTTTCTGAGCGGTTCCTGGCCGCATCGATCGCCCAGCGCATCGCGAGCGTCTCGCGCCTCGTTGCGCGAACTTCGATCGGAACCTGATAAGTCGCGCCGCCGACTCGGCGGGACTTCACCTCCACCGAGGGTTTGATGTTGTCGAGCGCCTGGCCAAGAATCTCGAGCGCTTTCTCGTCATCGGCACCGGAGCGATCCGCGATACGTGCGATCGCGCCGTAGACGATCTGCTCCGCGACCGATTTCTTGCCGCTCAGCATGACCATATTGATGAACTTCGCCAGCCGCTGGTTTCCGAACTTCGGATCGGGCAATACGTGGCGGCGCGGAGCTCGGCTTCGTCTCGACATTCGTTAGGGTTCCAGAGTCTTTTAGTTCTTCGGTCGTTTTGAGCCGTATTTCGAACGTGCCCGCCGTCGGTCACCGACACCGGCGCAATCCAGCGTTCCGCGAACCACGTGATACCGCACACCCGGCAGGTCCTTGACGCGACCGCCGCGGATCAGGACGACCGAGTGCTCCTGCAGATTGTGGCCTTCACCACCGATGTAGCTCGTGACCTCGAAGCCGTTCGTGAGTCGAACTCGCGCGACCTTGCGCATTGCGGAGTTCGGCTTCTTCGGTGTCGTGGTGTAGACACGGGTGCAGACACCGCGTTTCTGCGGAGACGCGCCGAGCGCGGGCACATTGCTCTTGGCGCGCTTCGTTGAGCGCGGTTTTCGGACCAGCTGATTCGTTGTCGCCATCTAACGCCTGCAAATAAAGACGGGCCCGTTGCCGGTTCGCGGCATCCGGGCCTCATTACTGTCACCCTGCGGGAAAGCCCACGGAGTTTCGAATTTTTCTGGTCAGCGCCTCGCTGACCTTGGGCAGCAGGAAATTCTAGGGGCCGCCCAGAGCGACTGTCAACTAATACTTGTCGCTTCGGTCTCTCCCGAATCCGCCGGAGCTTCGCCGCTACCCTCCGCGGGCGTGTCGGCCAGCGTTTCCGCGGCTTCCGGCGCCTCCGCGCTTTCGGTGAGTGACTCTTCGAGTTCCTTGAGTTCCTCGGACAGGATGTCTTCCTGCGTCCTCCGGCGCTCCTCGTGGTGGGCAAAGCCCGTACCGGCCGGAATCAGGCGGCCAACGATCACGTTTTCCTTGAGTCCACGCAGGTCGTCCTGCATTCCGCGAACCGCTGCCTCGGTCAGAACGCGCGTCGTTTCCTGGAACGAAGCGGCCGATATGAACGACTCGGTGGCCAGCGAAGCTTTCGTGATACCGAGCAGCACGGGATCATAAGTCGCCGGCTCACCGCCACGCGCTTCGATTTCCTCATTGGTCTCGAGAACCCGGGCACGATCGACCTGCTCGCCACGCAGGAAGCGGGATTCGCCCGGCATCCTGATCTCGGCTTTGCGCAGCATCTGGCGAATGATGACCTCGATGTGCTTGTCGTTGATCTTCACGCCCTGCAGCCGATAGACGTCCTGAATTTCCCTGACGAGATAGTCCGCCAGCCTCTCAACGCCCTGGAGCCGGAGAATGTCGTGGGGATTCGGCTCGCCATCGGCGATCATCTCTCCACGCACCACGGTCTCGCCCTCGAACACGTTGAGATGACGCCACTTGGGAATCAGCTCTTCATGCGCCTCGCCTTCCTCATCGGTGATCACGAGGCGGCGCTTGCCCTTGGTTTCTTTACCGAAACTGACGGTACCCGTGTGCTCCGCGAGTATCGCCGGATCCTTCGGCCTGCGGGCCTCGAACAGATCGGCGACTCGTGGCAGACCACCCGTAATGTCGCGCGTCTTGGTAGTCTCCTGCGGCAAGCGCGCAAGAACGTCGCCTACAACGACCTTGGAACCGCTCTCCATGCTGAGCACGGCGCCGGAAGGCAACGCGTAGACTGCCGGAATGTCGGTATTCGGGAAGAAGACCGCCTCACCCTTGGGGTCCACGAGCTTCGCAATCGGACGGTAGTCGCTGCCCGCACTGCGCTGAGCAGGATCGAGCACGACAGTGCTCGTCAGGCCCGTTATCTCGTCGACCTGCGACGTGACGGTCACGCCGTCGATGAAGTCCTCGAACTCGATCGTACCGCTGACTTCCGTCACGACCGGGTGGGTATGCGGATCCCAGGTCGCGACGAGCCGGCCTGGCTCGACGGCCTCACCGTCGTCTACGTTGAGCACGGCTCCATAAGGCACTTTGTAGCGCTCGCGCTCGCGACCGAACTGATCGATGACGGCAAGCTCGCAGGATCGCGAAGTCGCGATGAGATGGCCTTTCTCCGCATGCTTGACCGACTTGAGGTTATGCATTCGGATCGTGCCGGCACTCTTGACCTCGACACTGTTGACTGCCGCGGATCTCGACGCTGCGCCACCGATGTGGAAGGTGCGCATCGTGAGCTGCGTGCCAGGCTCGCCGATGGACTGCGCGGCAATAACGCCAACGGACTCGCCCTTGTCGACAGCGTGACCGCGGCCAAGATCACGACCGTAACACTGGCCGCAGACGCCATAGCGCATTCCGCAGGTAATTGGCGAGCGCACCAGCAACTGGTCGACCGAAGACGCCTCGAGCACCTCGACCGCGGCTTCGTCCAGCAGCTCGCCTGCCTTGAGCACGACTTCTTTGGATCCCGGAGCGATCACATCGACGGCTGCGACGCGACCAAGAACTCGCTCACGCAGCGGTTCGACGATATCGCCGCCCTCAACGAGTGGCGTCATCAGGAGGCCCGTTTCGGTGCCGCAGTCGGGACCGGTGACGACGAGATCCTGCGCGACATCGACGAGTCGGCGCGTCAGATATCCCGAGTTAGCGGTCTTCAGCGCCGTATCGGCAAGACCCTTTCGGGCGCCGTGGGTGGAGATAAAGTACTGCAACACGTCGAGACCTTCGCGGAAGTTCGCCGTGATCGGCGTCTCGATGATGGACCCGTCGGGCTTCGCCATGAGGCCGCGCATGCCGGCAAGCTGGCGAATCTGGGCAGCCGAACCTCGCGCACCGGAATCGGCCATCATGTAGATCGAGTTGAATGACTCCTGCAGCGCATTGCCGCCCTTGGCGTCGACGACATTCTCGACACCGAGTTTCTCCATCATGGCCTTGGCCACCTGGTCGTTGGTGCGCGACCAGATATCGACGACTTTGTTATAGCGCTCGCCATCGGTCACGAGTCCCGATGCATACTGATCCTGGATGTCTTTGACCTCCTGCTCAGCGAGATGGAGGATGTCGGGCTTCTCGCTCGGCACCACCATATCGTTGACACCGAAGGACACGCCGGCTCGCGTTGCGTAATTAAAGCCCGTGTACATGAGCTGGTCGGCGAATACGACGGTGTCCTTGATACCGAGATTTCGGTAGCAAGCATTGATAACACGCGAGATCGCGCGCTTGTTCATCGGTTGATTGATGAGATCGAAATCCAGGCCATCCGGCATGATCTCGGACAGCAGTGCGCGACCTACCGTCGTATCGACGAGGCGCGACTTCGTGGCTACGGATTCGCCTTCCTCCGGCATCGCTTTGACGCGCACTTTAATTCCAGCGTGAAGTTCGACGTCGCGGTTCTCGTATGCGCGATGCACTTCTTCGACGTTGGCAAACATCATGCCCTCGCCCTTGGCATTAATACGCTCGCGACTCATGTAATAGAGGCCGAGAACGACGTCTTGCGAAGGCACGATGATCGGCTCGCCGTTAGCGGGCGAGAGGATGTTGTTGGACGACATCATGAGCGCCCGCGCTTCCAGTTGCGCTTCTAGCGACAGCGGTACGTGAACCGCCATCTGATCGCCATCGAAGTCGGCATTGAACGCGGTACAGACGAGCGGATGCAGCTGAATTGCCTTGCCTTCGATCAGTACCGGCTCGAACGCCTGGATGCCGAGACGATGCAGTGTCGGCGCACGATTGAGCATCACCGGATGCTCGCGAATGACCTGCTCGAGAATGTCCCAGACCTCGGGCCCCTCGCGCTCGACGAGCCGCTTCGCGGCCTTGATCGTCGTCGCTTCGCCGCGCAGCTGCAGCTTGGAAAAAATGAACGGCTTGAACAGTTCCAGCGCAAGTTTTTTCGGCAGACCGCACTGATGCAGCTTGAGTGTCGGACCAACGACGATGACGGAACGGCCGGAGTAGTCGACCCGCTTGCCGAGCAGATTCTGTCGAAAGCGACCCTGCTTGCCCTTGATCATGTCCGCCAGCGATTTCAGCGGACGCTTGTTGGTTCCCGTAATCGCCCGGCCGCGACGACCGTTGTCGAGAAGCGCGTCGACGGATTCCTGCAGCATGCGCTTCTCGTTGCGCACGATAATATCCGGCGCGTTGAGCTCGAGGAGCCTGCGCAGACGATTGTTGCGATTGATGACGCGGCGATAAAGATCGTTTAGATCGGACGTCGCGAAGCGACCGCCATCCAGCGGAACCAGAGGGCGCAGATCGGGCGGCAGAACCGGCAACACGGTCATGACCATCCAGCCCGGCTGGTTTTTGGAGTCGAGGAACGATTCGAGCAGCTTGAGTCGCTTCGACAGTCGTTTGATCTTGGTTTCCGAATTCGTCGCAGCGATGTCCTCGCGTACCTGAGCAACCTCGCCAGCCAGATCGAGACTCGTCAGCAAATCGCGTACGGCCTCAGCACCCATTCGCGCATCGAACTCGTCGCCGTATTGCTCAATGGCTTCGAGATAGGTCTCATCCGTCAGCAGCTGACCGCGCTCGAGAGGCGTCATTCCGGGTTCGACAACAACGAACGCCTCGAAGTAGAGGATTCTTTCGATCTCGCGCAGCGTCATGTCGAGCATCAGCCCGATTCGCGACGGCAGCGATTTGAGGAACCAGATATGCGCGACCGGACTCGCGAGCTCCACATGCCCCATTCTCTCGCGCCTGACTTTGGTCTGAGTCACTTCGACGCCGCACTTCTCGCAAACGACACCGCGGTGTTTCAAGCGCTTGTATTTTCCGCACAAGCACTCGTAATCCTTGATCGGGCCAAAAATTTTCGCGCAGAAAAGCCCGTCCCTTTCAGGCTTGAAGGTGCGATAGTTGATCGTCTCCGGTTTCTTTACTTCACCGTAAGACCAGGACCTGATCATGTCAGGAGAAGCCAAGCCGATCCGGATAGCGTCGAAATCCTCTACCGGGGTCTGCTGTTTAAAGAGCTTCAGTAAATCCTTCATATGAGAATCACCTGTTGTGTATTCGTTTTTGTCGTTGCCTGAGCCGCGAACTTAATCGGTCTGTTCCAGATCGATGTTGATGCCGAGCGAGCGGATCTCCTTCACGAGCACGTTGAAGGATTCCGGCATCCCCGCCTGCATCTCGTGCGTGCCGTCGACGATGTTCTTGTACATCTTCGTGCGGCCCTGCACGTCATCGGATTTCACTGTCAGCATTTCCTGGAGGGTGTAAGACGCGCCGTAAGCTTCGAGCGCCCAGACCTCCATCTCGCCAAAGCGTTGTCCACCGAACTGCGCCTTGCCACCCAGCGGCTGCTGGGTAACGAGGCTGTACGGCCCGGTCGAGCGAGCATGCATCTTGTCGTCAACGAGATGGTTGAGTTTCAGCATGTACATGTAGCCGACTGTGACGGGACGGTCGAAAGCTTCTCCCGTGCGCCCGTTGTACAGCGTCGCCTGACCAGATTCGGGTAAATCCGCAATTTTCAGCAGCTTCTTGATCTCAGTCTCGCTGGCGCCATCGAACACCGGCGTCGCCATCGGCACGCCGCCACTCAGATTTTCTGCGAGTTCGTAGATCTCCCGGTCATTAAGACTCTTGAGATTCTCCTCCTGGCCACCCGTGGTGTTGTAAACCTCGGTCAGGAAGCCGCGGACCGACGCCGCGGATTCCTCGGCCCTGAGCATTGCGCCTATCTTCAGACCGACTCCCTTCGCAGCCCAGCCGAGATGTGTTTCGAGCACCTGGCCGACGTTCATTCGTGATGGGACACCGAGCGGATTCAGCACGATATCGACGGGGGTACCGTCATCCATGTACGGCATGTCTTCCACGGGAACGATCGTCGAGATCACGCCCTTGTTGCCATGCCGGCCAGCCATCTTGTCGCCCGGCTGAATTCGGCGTTTGACCGCGAGATAGACCTTGACCATCTTCAGAACACCCGGCGCCAGATCGTCGCCCGCCGTGATCTTGTGTTTCTTCTCCTCGAAACGACGCTCGAATTCTTCTACCTGCGCGCGCAGTCGTTCAGCGGCCTGTTCGAGCTGGGAGTTCGCAGCATCGTTCTTGAGCCTTACCTCAAACCATTTGTCACGCGGGATTCCGTCCAGATAGACCTTCGAAATCTTGCCCCCGGCCTTGAGACCCTGCGGTCCACCGGCGGCAATTTTACCCACCAGTAAGGTTTCTACACGCTGATAGATATCGTCTTCGAGAATGCGTTGCTGATCGTCGAGGTCCTTTCGAACCGCATCGAGCTCCTGGCGCTCGATCGCAAGCGCGCGATTGTCCTTCTCGATTCCGTCACGCGTGAAGACGCGAACGTCAATAACCGCACCGTCCATGCCTGGCGGCACTCGCAGTGAGGTGTCCTTAACGTCAGAAGCTTTTTCGCCGAATATCGCACGCAGCAGTTTTTCTTCGGGGGTCAGCTGGGTTTCGCCCTTGGGCGTTACCTTACCGACAAGAATGTCGCCCGCGCGTACCTCCGCGCCGATAAATGCGATTCCCGACTCGTCGAGCTTCGTCAGCGCAGTATCGCCGACATTGGGAATATCAGATGTGACTTCCTCCGGCCCGAGCTTCGTATCGCGAGCGACGCAGGTCAGCTCCTCGATGTGGATCGTAGTGAAGCGGTCTTCCTGGACGACGCGCTCCGAGATCAGGATCGAATCCTCGAAGTTGTAGCCGTGCCACGGCATGAATGCGACGAGAAGATTCTGGCCGAGCGCCAGCTCGCCCAGTGACGTCGAAGGTCCGTCCGCGAGAACGTCACCTGCTTTGATCACGTCGCCGGCTTTCGCTAACGGTCGCTGATTGATGCAGGTATTCTGATTCGAGCGTGTGTACTTGATAAGGTTGTAGATGTCGACGCCCGACTTTCCGGCGTCCGTCTCGTCATCGTTAACGCGTACGACGATGCGGGACGCGTCTACTGAATCCACGATGCCGCCGCGTTTGGCAATCACGGTTACACCCGAGTCGACCGCAACAGCACGCTCCATCCCGGTGCCGACAAGTGGCGTTTCCGTCCTGAGGGTCGGCACGGCCTGCCGCTGCATATTCGAGCCCATCAGAGCACGGTTAGCGTCATCGTGCTCCAGGAACGGTATCAGCGACGCTGCAACCGACACGATCTGCTTCGGCGAAACGTCCATATACTCGATCTGGTCCGCCGGCAGCATCGAAAACTCGTTCTGATACCGGGACGAAACGAGATCGTCGACGAACTCGCCCTTCGGCGTCAGAGTTGCATTCGCTTGTGCGATAACAAACTGACCTTCCTCGATAGCGGAAAGATATTCGATCTTCTTCGTGACCTTGCCGTTCGTGACCTTCCGGTACGGCGTCTCGAGGAAGCCATAATCGTTGGTGCGCGCGTACACGGCGAGGGAGTTAATGAGGCCGATGTTCGGTCCTTCCGGCGTTTCGATAGGACAAACACGGCCGTAGTGTGTCGGATGCACGTCGCGCACTTCGAAACCCGCGCGCTCCCGCGTGAGGCCACCAGGCCCAAGCGCAGAAACGCGGCGTTTATGCGTCACTTCCGACAACGGATTGTTTTGATCCATGAACTGCGACAGCTGACTGGAACCGAAGAATTCCTTAACGGCAGCAGCTACCGGCTTGGCATTGATCATCTCCTGCGGCATGAGACCTTCGGACTCGGCCAGCGTCAGACGCTCTTTCACAGCGCGCTCGACTCGAACGAGGCCAATGCGGAAAGCATTCTCCGCCATCTCACCGACGCTGCGGATTCGGCGATTACCGAGATGGTCGATATCGTCAACAGAGCCGTTACCGTTGCGAATATCGACCAGCGTCTGCAGCACCGCGATGATGTCTTCCTTGCTAAGCGTGCCTTCGCCTTCGGAATCGGCGCGGCCCACGCGGCGATTGAATTTCATACGGCCGACCGCCGACAGGTCATAGCGTTCCGGATTGAAGAACAGATTCTGGAACAGATTTTCCGCGGCGTCCTTGGTTGGCGGCTCACCCGGTCGCATGACGCGATATACCTCAACCAGCGCTTCGAGCCGGGATTTGGTGGAATCGATCCGCAGCGTATTGGAGATGAACGCGCCGCGGTCGAGGTCATTGACGTAGAGCGTTTCAATTTTCTTGATGCCACTTTCGAGCAGCGTCTCGATCGATTCCGCCGTCAACTCATCGTTGGCACTCGCGATAATTTCGCCGGTTTCCTGATCGACGATATCGTGCGCGAGGATACGCCCCTCGAGATACTCCGGCGGGACTTCCAGCTGCTTGACCTTTGCTTTCTCGAGGTCACGGATGTGTCGCATCGTGATACGACGATCCTTCTCGACGATCGTCTTGCGCCCGACCTTGATGTCGAAATGAGCCGTCTCGCCCTTAAGCCTTTCAGCAACCAGCTTGAGCTGAATACCCTTGGAGTTGAGCGAGAATTCGTTCTTCTCGAAGAACATGTCGAGTATTTCTTCGTTCGTAAAATCGAGCGCGCGCAGGATGATCGTCACCGGTAGTTTGCGGCGCCTGTCTATACGTACGAAGACACTGTCTTTCGGATCGAACTCGAAATCGAGCCACGAGCCACGGTAAGGAATGACGCGTGCCGAGAACAGGAGCTTTCCAGACGAGTGGGTCTTGCCCTTGTCGTGATCGAAGAACACGCCCGGGGAGCGATGCAGTTGAGACACCACGACGCGCTCGGTCCCGTTGATGACGAACGTGCCGTTGGCTGTCATCAATGGCATCTCGCCGAGGTAGACCTCCTGCTCGCGGATATCCTTGACCTTCTTCTTGCTGCCCGACGCTTCCTTGTCGTAGATGACGAGTCTGACGAGTACGCGCAATGGCGCAGCGTAGGTCAATCCGCGCAACTGGCATTCCTTGACGTCAAAAACCGGCTCACCGAGGCGGTAGCTGACGTATTCCAGTGCCGCGTTACCCGAGTAGCTGACAATCGGAAACACGCTTTGAAAAGCGGAGTGCAGCCCCTTGTCCGCGCGTTCTGCAGGGTCGGATTCCTGCTGCAGGAACTTGTGATAGGACGCGAGCTGAATCGAAAGCAGATAGGGAACATCCAGAATTCCTGGAAGCTTCCCGAAGTTCTTCCGAATACGCTTTTTTTCAGTAAACGAATACGCCATCGCGGATTTCCTCGACTACGCTAATGAACGACGTGCGATTGCACGTTGCGGTTGTAAACAGACAGAACCCGGCCTCCCACTCTCGGCCGGGATTCCGCGCACGCGCCATGATTGCACGAGGGCCCGAAGCCATCGTGCCGGCGAGCAATAACTTCAGGCCGGATCACTTGATCTCGACTTCAGCGCCTGCTTCCTCGAGCTGCTTCTTCAATTCTTCTGCATCATCCTTGGATGCGCCCTCCTTGACGGTGTTGGGCGCGCCCTCGACAAGGTCTTTTGCTTCCTTGAGGCCGAGACCCGTGGCGGCTCTCACGACCTTGATAACGGAAACCTTGTTGGCGCCAAAGCTCTTCATGAAAACGTCGAACTCGGTTTGCTCTTCCGCGGGGCCCGCATCGGCGCCACCAGCGGCAGCGGCGGCAACCGCAACCGGCGCGGCAGCCGAAACGCCCCATTTTTCCTCGAGCGCGTTTACAAGCTCGACGATCTCCATGATCGGCTTGTTGCTCAGCTCTTCAATGAGCTCTTCGTTGGATAAAGCCATTTCTCAATCTCCTCAACTCAATTCATTAAAAACAGTCGTATGGGCTGTCGGCTAAGCTGTCTGCTCGCTGCGAGCCTTGAGCGTTCGCGCAACCATCGCTGGCGGCTCCGCCATCGTCCGGACCAGCTTCGTCAACGGTGCGCTGAAGGTTCTCAGCAGCATCGCTCGAGCTTCATCCAGGGTCGGAAGGGCGGCCAATCGGTGCAGGTCCGAGGCTTCATAAAGTTCACCGCCAATCGACACCGAAACCGTAACGAGTTTCTCGTGCTCGCTAGAGAAGCCCTTAATGACGCGCGCGGCGGCACCCGGATCTTCCTGCGAGAACGCCAGCAACAGCGGCCCGTGGAGGGACTCCTTCATACACTGGAAATCCGTGCCATCGATGGCAAGACGTGCCAGCGTATTCTTGACGACTTTGAGATAAACACCGGAATTACGGGCCTCGGAGCGAAGCTCCGTCATCTCACCAACCGTCAGGCCACGATATTCCGCTGCAACTGCCGAATGGGCAGACGCCGCCACCGAGTTAACCTCGCGAACCAGCGCTTCCTTAGCTTTGCGATCTAGCGCCATACATTTCTCCTGGTAGAGTCAAACGCAGCCCGAACGCGCCGGGCTACCGCCATCTCTGTGCTGCGATCATTCATTCCAATTCCTGTCCGCAACGGTCGACGGTGCGTCCTCCACCAGGCAAAGCTGATCTTGGTAACACCACCTGCGCAGGCGGCTTTCGCCATTACCCCCGGAGGGACCTACGGTCTTCGATGATAGCCAGCAACTGCCGGCTCACTCCCACCCATCCATGGGCAGGCCAAAAAAATATCGTGCGCCGCTTCGACGCCTCACGAACTCGCGGCAAGCGTCGCCGGATCGACAATGACACCGGGGCCCATCGTCGACGAGACACTTACACGCTTTAAGTACACACCTTTCGCCGATGCCGGCTTCGCCTTATCGAGATCAGCCAGCAACGCCGCAAGATTCTGTTTCAATGCGTCGGTATCGAATTCGACGGTACCGATCGCGCAATGGATGATGCCCGCCTTGTCGGTGCGGTAGCGCACCTGGCCGGCCTTGGCATTCTTGACGGCGGCAGCAACGTCGGGGGTCACGGTCCCGACTTTCGGATTCGGCATGAGCCCGCGCGGCCCGAGAATTTGCCCGAGCTTTCCGACAACACGCATGGCATCGGGACTCGCGATGACAACGTCGAAGTCGAGTTCGCCGCCCTGTACGCGTTCCGCAAGGTCGTCCATTCCGACGACGTCCGCACCAGCACTTGTCGCCGCTTCGGCATTTTCACCCTGTGCAAATACCGCGACACGGACGGTCTTCCCCGTGCCGTTCGGCAATACCGTCGAGCCACGAACGACCTGATCGGATTTCTTCGGATCAACCCCAAGGTTGACCGCAGCGTCAATCGATTCGGAGAATTTCGCGTGCGAGAGCTCCTTGACCAGCCCGAGTGCCTCATCGACGGGATAGACCTTTCCGTGCTCGAGCTTCTCGGCTGCGGCCTTCTGCGCCTTGCTGTTTTTAGGCATGGTTACAGCCCCTCCACGTCGAGACCCATGCTGCGGGCGCTGCCCGCGATGATCTTCACAGCTGCATCCATGTCAGCAGCGTTCAGATCGGGCTCTTTGATCTTTACGATTTCTTCCAATTGTGAGCGGGTGACCTTGCCAACCTTGTCGGTATTCGGCGTCCCGCTTCCCTTCTTGATGCCCGCGGCCTTCTTCAGAAGAACCGCTGCGGGCGGCGTCTTTGTAATGAACGTAAAGCTCTTGTCGGTATACACGGAAATCACGACCGGAATCGGCATGCCCTGCTCGGCCTGCTGCGTCTCCGCATTAAAAGCCTTGCAGAACTCCATGATGTTCACGCCATGCTGACCGAGCGCAGGACCGACTGGTGGGCTCGGGTTCGCCTGCCCGGCGGGAATCTGCAGCTTAATATAGGTTTCTATTTTTCTAGCCATCGTAATCTTTAGGGCTTAAGCCTTCTCCACCTGACCGAAATCGAGCTCGACCGGCGTCGATCGCCCAAGAATCTGAACCGCTACCCGGACCTTGCTCTTCTCGTAATTCACATGCTCGACGACGCCATTGAAGTCGTTGAACGGCCCATCGTTGACACGCACGACTTCGCCGGGCTCGAACAGAACTTTCGGTCGCGGCTTGTCGACGCCCTCCTGAACCCGGTTCAGAATCGCATCGGCTTCCTTGTCGGTGATCGGCGCAGGCTTGTCCGTTGTACCGCCGATAAACCCAAGCACCTTCGGAACTTCCTTCACGAGGTGCCAGGTATCGTCATCCATCTCCATTTGCACGAGAACGTAGCCCGGAAAGAACTTGCGCTCGCTCCGGCGCTTCTGACCCTCGCGCATCTCGACGACCTCCTCAGTCGGAACGAGAATTTCGCCGAATTTATCTTCGAGACCAAAGCGCTTCACTCGCTCGATCAATGACGTTCTGACCTTGTGCTCGTAATTCGAGTAGGCGTGCACGACATACCACTGCAATGACATCCGGTCAGCCTCCCTGGCCCGTCAGCAGTCGCGTGACGTAGAGCAGGAACATATCGAGAAGCCAGAAAAACACGCCCATCAACATCGCGAATATCAGGACAGTGATAGTTGTCTGAATCGTCTCTTCCCGAGTCGGCCAGACAACTTTACGCAGCTCGATTCGCGAGCCCTGTACAAATTTCCAGAACTCCTGGCCACGGCTGGACTGCAGCGCCACGAACACCGACGCGGCTAGCGCGAGCATCACGCCGATCACGCGAACAAGCACGGACACGTCAGCGTAGTAGTAATAGCCGACAATGCCGCCAAGCAGTATCGCGCCCGCAGCCACTAGCTTCAGCGTATCGAGCGAAGAATTTCCAGTATCCGTATCCATCAGTTCCTTCGGAGAGGCATCAGCTTTCGTCCGTCGAGTTGCGGTTGCGCGGTCGCGGGGTCAGGGCGTGAGACACAACGCCCGTTCATCGAGGTGGCAGGCCAGGAGGGACTCGAACCCCCAACCTGCGGTTTTGGAGACCGCTGCTCTGCCAATTGAGCTACTGGCCTCTTCCTGACTCCGTCTACTTCACCGCTGCTCGTCTATCTCGAGGGACCCGCCTCCTGGCCGCGACGCATCGCGACAAGGTTGCTGCCGCGCCTACTCTAAGATTTTGGCGACCACGCCGGCGCCGACCGTGCGGCCGCCTTCCCGGATCGCAAACCTCAACCCATCCTCCATCGCGATCGGCGCGATCAGATCTACCTTCATCTGTATGTTGTCACCCGGCATCACCATCTCCGTCGCCTCCGGTAACTCCACCGCGCCCGTCACATCCGTCGTGCGAAAGTAAAACTGCGGCCGGTATCCCTTGAAAAACGGCGTGTGCCGACCGCCTTCTTCCTTCGTCAGGATGTAAACCTCGGCCTCAAACTTCGTGTGCGGCGTGATCGACCCCGGCTTCGCCAGTACCTGTCCACGCTCCACCTCTTCTCGCTTCGTGCCGCGCAGCAATACGCCCACATTGTCGCCCGCCTGACCCTCGTCAAGCAGCTTGCGGAACATCTCCACGCCCGTGCACGTCGTCTTCGTCGTGTCCTTGATGCCGACAATCTCTATCTCGTCGCCCACCTTCACAATGCCGCGCTCGATTCGACCCGTCACCACCGTGCCGCGTCCCGAAATCGAAAATACATCCTCGATCGGCATCAAAAACGCACCGTCCACCGGTCGGTCCGGCAGCGGTATATAGTCATCCAGCGCATCCACCAGCTTCTCAACGCTCGGTACGCCAATCTCCGATGTATCGCCTTCCAACGCCTTCAACGCACTGCCCGTAATGATCGGCGTGTCGTCTCCAGGAAACTCGTACATCGACAACAAGTCCCGAACCTCAAGCTCCACCAGCTCCAGAAGCTCCTCGTCGTCAACCATGTCCGCCTTGTTCAGATACACCACGATAAACGGCACACCTACCTGCCGTGACAGCAAAATATGCTCCCGCGTCTGCGGCATCGGCCCGTCCGCAGCCGATACCACCAGTATCGCTCCGTCCATCTGCGCCGCACCCGTGATCATGTTCTTCACATAGTCCGCATGACCCGGACAATCCACGTGCGCGTAATGCCGGTCGTCACTCTCGTACTCCACGTGCGCCGTCGCTATCGTTATCCCGCGAGCCTTCTCTTCCGGTGCATTGTCGATCTGGTCAAACGCGATCGTATCCCCGCCATGCTTCTCCGACATGCACTTCGTCAGCGCCGCCGTCAGCGTCGTCTTCCCATGATCCACGTGGCCTATCGTCCCCACGTTTACGTGCGGCTTCGTCCGCTCAAATTTTTCTTTGGACATAGGAGTACTCCTAAACCTCTCTAATTAATCTCGTCGTGTCTTCGGCCGGCAAGGTGCCGTTCACGACGCGGCTTATATATATATGTGTGTCGAGTGAACCGATTCGCACAGTCTTGGAGCCCACAACCGGATTTGAACCGGTGACCTCTTCCTTACCAAGGAAGTGCTCTACCACTGAGCTATGTGGGCGGGAAACGTTCGAGCCCGCCTTTGATTCCTGCCCTGATCGAGGCTCCTGCCGAGCCCCGTGAATTTTCTCTCGCGTACGCCAACTTGTGCCTGCCAGTGTTCGATGGAGCGGGTGAGCGGACTCGAACCGCCATCATCAGCTTGGAAGGCTGAGGTTCTACCCTTGAACTACACCCGCCTTCCGCACCGATTACCCCCACCACTTTGTCTGGTGGAGGGGGTAGGATTCGAACCTACGAAGGCATAGCCAGCAGATTTACAGTCTGCCCCCGTTGACCGCTTGGGTACCCCTCCGCGAACACAAGCCGAGCATTGTCGGACGTCGGCTTTGAGGTGTCAACAGTGCGGCTTGCAGAGCGATTCGGTCGCCGTCGCGGGACGCTTCGCCGGGCTCCATGACCGATCCCGGCCAAAACCCGGGAAAGCGTCGATTCCCAGCGCGGCAATAGCTACATAATTGACGTATCCAGTTCCGCCCGATGCCGTGCTCAGGACGCCGCGAACCCAGCAGGGCCGCGGTTCGCGGCGGGAGACCGCGCCGCCAAAGGGCTACGAGCCGGCACGCGTTTCGGGGCGGCGACCAGGGCCGAAAAGCCCTCGCCATACATAATCCCGCGGTTTCCTTTTCGGCGTCGTAAAGCGCATCCTTTCGCCCGTAGCCTGTCGCCGAATACCCAGGGAGGCAAGGACCGTTGGAACGCCGACTACTCGAACGAAACAAGGTATCTACTACCGTCTATCTCTCCGTCCCGGGCGGAAAATTCAGGCGTTGCCGCGCCCGTAACCTGTCTGCCATGGGCGTCTTCCTCGAACTGGACTCTCTCGGCCTGCCCGCCGGCTCGGTCGTCAATCTCGTCTTTGCGGTCACGCTCGACGACACGGTGCGCCTGCACCGTCGCAAAGCCGTCGTCGCTCACGTTCACGAGAATGGCGCCGGACTCATGATGCAGGGCCGCGCACGCTACGGACGCTCGCAGAAGCGTCGCTCCGAATCAGGCTCCGTCTAACCACCGCAACACCTCACGACGCGTGGAGCCGGAGCGATACGGCCAGCTCCGTCGCGAACCCGTTGCGGTTCGCGGAGTCCCAAGGGGCCGGTCGGCGTATTGGTTGATGGTCGGCCCCGGAGAGTCCGTCTCACTTAATCTCGCCTCGACGTCCGTGTCTCGGCTCGAATCGTGTCCTCGTCGCTCAACTGCCGTCCATGGCACGCTCCTCGTCTACGACGCTCGACGCACACTCCGGGCCCTCCTTTGCCGGTCACCGCAGTGGTCAATGTCGCGGTGGCGGCGAGGTCGGGCTCCCGTGTCTGTCACCGCCATGCGTAACGCCGCGGTGACCGAGCGCGGGCGGGTGTGATAGTTCATCCGACCCGGAGCCTCTGGCACTGGTCGTCATTCGAGCGTGGTGGGTACGGCCGAGGGGAGGATGGACTGTCGCGACCGGCCCCTTGCGACTCCGTGAAAGAGGGCATCGGTCCCTCTC
The DNA here is from genome assembly GCA_024638465.1 of Rhodospirillaceae bacterium. Lineage (GTDB taxonomy): Bacteria > Pseudomonadota > Gammaproteobacteria > Steroidobacterales > Rariloculaceae > SMWC01. Next base: position 50,376 of record JAHEKF010000019.1, read on the forward strand.
TCCGAGAGGGGCCGACGTGCCGTCGGGCTCGACCGGATTAACCGTGACAGGGCGCGGTTCGAGCTGGCCTCGAGAAAAACTCTCCGGGCCCGACCACAAACCAATACGCCGACCGGCTCCCTGGCACCCCGCGAAGCGCGGTCTGAAAACGGCGGAGCTACCCGGAGCCGGGATTCGCTCGTACAATGCGAAGCCGAACGCGCCAGGCCCGGATTCATGCCCGTAATTACACTGCCCGACGGATCAACCAGAGACTTCGCC
>JAHEKF010000068.1 GCA_024638465.1 Rhodospirillaceae bacterium
ATTCGTCCATCGAACGGACGTCAGCGTTCCATTTATCTCGAGCGGAGCTTCGAGGTCGAAAAACGCGTTCAGCGCATGGTGCGCGACAGCTTGACCACACAATATCGATGCCCCGACAAAGCCTGTCAGCATCCTCCCGCAGATCCGGTTGATTAGTTTTTCCTGCTTCCGGGACAGCAGAGCAGACGAAGCTTGAGACACTCGAAATAGTTTCAACTCGGTATTCCTGCGAAGGCCTTTGCCGCTCGACGACACTGTAGCTAAGGCCGAATTGTAGCAATTCGGCGAACGCGGTTGTTCGATGTTAGCGGGATTCGGTCAGATTATGCTGAACGCGAAGCGCGATGCTCCCGACGGACTCGGGCCCGAGCGCGTCTGCATTGCGCGAATGACTGAGCTGAGTAAGAGGAGCAGTGCAACCGGAATGCTGATGGCGCCACCACCGCCACCGCCGCCGGATGCCGTTGGCGACCGGTCGTTGTCCGAGATAACGACCGTCGCCGAGTTCGGCGAACCGAGAACAGCGCCGCTGGCGTTGCTCAGATCGACGGAGAAAGATTCATCGGCCTCACTGACGAGGTCGTCGAGAATGACGATGCTGACGGATTTCACGCCTAGCTCGGAATCATTCCACGTGAGCGTCTCCGCATGTTCCTGGTAGTCGGCTCCCGGACTGGCGGTAATGGCCTGTGTGCTTACCGACACGCTGGCCGTGCCGGTACTGTCGCCGCTTCGCTCTACACTGATCAGCGCGCTGCCCGCCGACTCTCCGGACGCAAACTGGTCCTGCACAAATGACAGCATGCCACCGACGTTATCGTCGTCGAGAATCTCGACCGACGCGGAAGCACGTGGCCCGAGCGTAGCGCCTGTCGGGTTCGATAACGCTAGCGCGATCGTTTCAGTCGCTTCCTGCACCATATCGTCGACGACCGGAACAGAAAAACTCTTGTCCGAAGTATCCCCGGCCGACCAGTTGAGTGTCCCGCTCACGTCCGAATAGTCGTCACCCTCCGTAGCAGAGACCGCGGCAGTAGCAAAATTCACGCTGGCTGCACCCACGCCTCCCGAGCGCGATACCGTAACGAGCACGCTCCCGCCGTTCTCGTTTACCGAATACGTGTCAGCAGAGAAGCTGATGTTGCCTGAGCCGGGAGCTGCGTACGTCGCCAACAGATCGTAGGTCTTCGCGGTCTGATCGAAGTTGACGACAACAATGTGGTAAAGGCCTGGCAACGGGGCAGCGATCGAGACCGTTTCATTCGCATCCGGCCCGCTACTGACTATCGTCCCGCTATCGACATAGTAGAAGCTCCCGCCACCCAGGCTGATCAGGTACTCGGGCGGTTCCTGGTGCCTCACCAGGAGATCGAGATCACCGGAAGCCGCCGTCTCTATATTGAGATTCGCGGAGCCAGCGGGAACGTTCAACGTGTACTCATGGAATTCATCCCAGTTCCAGCGCTGAATTTGCTGAGAGACGGTATCACCATTCGTCAGCGTGCCGACTTCGAGATAGAAATACCGGGACGGTAGCGTCGGGTTCGTCGCTGAACTCATATCCAGCTGTAAAAAAATCTGCTCATTCCCTGCAACCGTGCTCGATAGCGTGACACTGAACCCGGCCTGCGCGGTACCGTCCTGGCTGATCGAACCAAACAACACCGGACCCGTGTCATTTACGCTCATCAGGCCCGCGTCCGGCGTTGACAGAGCACCGGTCACGGCAGTTTCTGCGGACCAGAGATTCTCGACTACCACGTTTAACAGCGCTGTTTCACCGGGATCGAGCGCGCCATTGGCGTTACCTGTCACCGAATCATCGACCGATACATCCCGTATTACGAGGACGCCCCCGGGCGGTCCAGCCAAAGCTCTGGCGGCGTCGACCCGGCCCGACGAAACGCGGCCGGGGACATCCGTCTTGCTCGCGCCGGGGACAACCGGTCCCAGCGTATTCACACCCTCTACGCCGCCGTAAATCAGATGCGCTCTCACACGAGCGTAATCCGCAGCGCCTGTCTCGGCTTTAACCATCGCCGCGATACCGGCGATATGCGGCGCGGCGAACGACGTACCGCTTGCGACCGCATAACTGTCATTGATAGCGGTCGAGCGTACTAGCTCGCCCGGGGCAGCGATGTCGACGCTGAAGGGCGCCCACTGGCTGAAATTCGCAATCTTGTCCTGGCTGTTCGTCGCCGCGACAGATAGCAGGTTGGGATGGTCGGAATCGGAGGGGAAGTGCGATGCCCTGTCATTGTTGGCGTCGGCATTTCCCGCAGCGGCAACCACAAGGACTCCGGCGGCCAAGGCACGATCCAATGCCTCCCGCTCCGCGCTGCCCTGGACAGGCCCGCCGAAGCTCATATTAATAATGTCGGACCCTTGCAATATCGCTTCATCGATCGCGTTGACGATCGCGAAGCTTGTGAGATCCACCTTGAGCGGCAGGAGATCCGTTTCCCAGACGGCGCCGGCGATTCCGATCGCGTTGTTGCCGCGAGCTGCCGCGGCTCCGGCGACCAGGGTGCCGTGGAAATCATCCGCGTCTGCCGGATTCGGGTCGTTGGATCCGTTCGTGCAGGGACGCTGGCTTCCAGGCGAGTCAAAGCAACGACCGCTGCCGAGTACGTTACCGGCCAGATCGACATGGGTGGTCTCCAGCGAATCGTCGATGATCGCCATAACGATACCGGGAGCCACACTGCGCGTGTCCCAGGCAGTTACCAGGTTCATATCTGCGCCCGGAGTGCCAAGCCCCCCTGGCGCATTGAAGCCCAGATTTTCCTTCGACCACTGCTGCGAGAAATCCAGATCGTTCGGAGTCGCCAGCTCGTCAAGAATGTAATTCGGTTGCGCAAAATCAAACCGTGGATCTGCTTCCAATGCACCGACAGCGGCACCCAGGTCGGTATCGTCATCGATGTCCACGGCATAGAGATCGGCCGTAGCCGAGTACTCCGCGACTACGCCGCCGAATGGCGCCAATACCTCCGTGATCGCGCTCTGCAAGACGCCGGGCGCTGTCTTGACGAGAAGCTGAGCGCTGACGTGAGGGACCGTAAACTGCGACTGAACCCCGGCCGGCGGGGACACGGCCGACACCGGGATCGCCACCCCCGACAGCGCAAGCGCCACGCATAACCGCCATCGAAGTACGCGAGCGCGTCCGAGGCTCGATCCTGCCAACATTCCGTGTTTCAAGGTTTCGCCGTTGATGGATGGAATTGTTGCCAATCCTGGAATGCGAGACCAGACTCCGGGTCACAGATTGAGCCGATTAACTCAAGCCGCGGATTCGGATTATGTCAGCCAGGTCCGCGCGACCACCCGAATCAAGGCTCGCGACTGAAAGTCCACGCGCCTGAAACATGAACCTCCGATACTTCTGTCGCTACCCCGTCGTCACCGAAGGAAAACACGAACCCGAGACCGCTATGTATGAACGCCGTCTCCGACTGCGGTATCAGCGGCGCTCTCGGCGCATTGTTCCTTTGCATATAGAGTTCGCCGTCCTCGATCGTCACTTCAACTGTCACAGCGTTGCCCAGATAGACACCCTTATACGTACCAACGTAGTTGGCGAACTCGTCGGGCGATAGCGCTACGGCTGCTTCCCCGACCTGCGAAACCTCGCTGGTCCAGCCGCTGCGTTCACCGCTATAAGCCTCGTTACAAACAGTCTCGAGCATTTCATCGTCGGCGACAAATTCCATGTCGATGACAGCGTGCAGCTCCGATTCGAACGCGCCGGGATCCTCGTAGGTAACGTTTACTTCGATGTGACCGAAGTCTACGCGACGGTAGCGCTCGGTTATGCGCAGTTGATCGGTATGAGAAAGTCCGCGGTTCAGCCAGGTCTTGCCGTTGTAGCCGTTGCTCTCCACCACCAGTGTGTCGCCGTCCCAGCGACCAACCGAATAACCCATCCAGGTCGGTAGGGGGTCACGCTCGAGCTCTCGCCCGTCCATGAAAATCTGACGGTAGGTCATGTCGTTGTACAGCATCGCGATCATGCTCGGATGCTGCAGGATGCGTCTGAGCCCGTACGAGTTCGATGCAATCGTAATATTCGAGGGCCCGCTCGGCAGGCACGAGAAACGCGGATCGTCCGCGAAGTAGCGGGCTTCGCGTTCGTCAATCAATGCGCTCACCCAAGCCTGAAATTTACTCCGCTCGTTGAGATCGCCCTGTACTCGAGAGGGGCGCCAAAGACCAGACAGATCGGGACGCCCTGTCGCGGCCCGCGGAACCGGCGCCGACTGATCAAGAGTGCCGTCTTCCAGTCGCGGAACATTCGGCGTCGGCAGCGTCAGCCACTGCGCTGCCGCGGGCGTGGCAGATGCCAGCAAGAGCATTATCGCGAATTCTCTTTTCATGTTATTCCCCGGGGCCACACCCCGAATTGACTGATTCCCGGCCGGCATCTACTCTCGCGATTATACGAAAAACGCCGCCTTGCCTGATGCACGGGAGTTAAATAGTCGTGAGAGCGCTTTTTACAGTTTTCGTCGGCACAGCCTGGCTGTTGGCGGCATCGACAGGCTCCGCCCACCACTCGTTCGCCGCGGTTTTCGATATCAATCGACCAGTCGAGTTTACCGGCACGGTGACGCGACTCGAATGGACGAATCCTCATGCCTGGATTCATGTCGCGGTCGAAGGCGCCGACGGCACCATAGAAAGCTGGTCGGTCGAACTGCTGGGCATCAACACGCTGCTCAAACAGGGTTGGACTCCCGGGATCCTGAGCCCCGGAGATGCCATCGACGTGAAGGGATTCGGCGCGCGCGACGGCAGCACATCGGCAAACGCATCCGTCGTCACGGTTATCGAAACGGGCGAGGAACTCTGGGTCAGCGAAACGCGAGAAGTACCGAATTGACCATTCGGTGATCTTGGCAAAGATTTTCGGCCGAACTCGCTCCGCGCCCACCTGCGTTCCGCCGACCAGGAAGGCGAAAAAACGACCACGATGGATGCGAGATAGACCATTCGATACTCATAAGCCGTGCGCCGGCGCCGAAGCAGACGCTTCGCCGTGTTCCTGGTGAGCAGATCTAACCCTATAATTACGCTCTCTGGCTCTCGAAGCACCCGTTTTCAGCGAGCTTTCGACTCGATTGGTGAAACGTTTGAATACACAAGGAAAACTGTTCTCCCTGGCGACACACGCGAAGGTCTCGACATTATTTGCAGTCGCCATCCTCTTGCCATTGAGCGCGCCCGGACATCATTCCCAGGCGCATTTCTCGGACCAGTTCTCGCAGATGGAAGGGGAACTGACCGATGTCGTCTGGAGAAACCCGCACATCAAGTTCACGCTGAGCACCGAGAACGAAAACGGGCAGGATGAACTCGTTAACATCGAAACTAACTCGATCTACTACCTGGAGCGTGCTGGCATCACGCGGGACAGGATCCAGGTTGGCGACCGGGTACTGATCGGCGGTTACGAATCTATTCGCGAGGGGGGCGAATTCCTGGCCGCGGAAATGGAGTTGGCCGACGGCGAACGCGTTTTCCTGATCAGAGGCGGAGTCACCAGCCAGTTCGAAGATCAAATTCAGGATACGGTTGCGGAGAATAGAGGCATCTTCCGCGTCTGGAGCATCCCGCAAGACAATCAGCGCGAAATGCACACACCACTGACCGAGTGGGCGATCCAGGAAAAAGCCAAATTCGACCCGTTCGACAACTTCTCGATACGCTGCGAGCCTTCCGGCATGCCGCGGTTGATGTGGTACCCGCACCCCTACGAATTCGTCGATGCAGGCGATGAGATTCAGCTCAAGCTCGAGATGTACGATCTGACGAGAACGATCCACATGGAAGGCGCTGCGCCGCCAGCAGACGTTACGCCATCGCGAATGGGCTATTCGGTCGGGCATTGGGAAGACGACAACACCCTGGTCATCGAAACCAGCCGATTGAACTGGAACTACTACGACACGGTAGGAACACCGCAGAGTGACGCCGCCGAGACCACGGAGCGCTATACGCTAAGCGACGACCAGAGCCGGCTCGACTATCACATCACGACGATCGACCCGCAGACCTTCACCGAGCCTGCGACGATTGCGGGCTATTGGCTGGCTCTAGGCGAGGAAATCGTGCCCTACGAATGCGAAGCAGATTAGCCTCGCCTGAACTGACTGTCGCCGGCTAATCCAGCCGCCCGCTGGCGCCGGACTCGCCTATGGCCTGGACGGATACCAGCCCGCATCCCTGAATTCGATGCCGAGGCCTTCGAGCGCCTCTTCCAGTGCGCGAATGGTCGCCGCGGTATCCTGATCGTAAGGCTGGTCGTCGCCGCTGGGATCTGCAAGCCAGTTCGCATGCGGTCGATCATAGTGGTTGATGTAGACGACCTTCGGGCTGAAAGTTCTGAGGCATTCCGCCAGTGGAATCGGGCGCATTCGGTCTACAGGCAGGTTCATCGGCATGACAGCGACGTCGATGTCTTCGAGCGCCCTTACTTCCGGAACACACTGCCCAACCGCCGAGAAAAACAGACGCAGGCCACCGACCGTAATCAGATAGCTGTTCGCTTCGCCTTTGGGGTGATAGGGCTCGCCCGGCGTCATGTCGTAAGCCGCCACGGCTTCGACCCGGATGTCTGCGAACTCGCGGCTGTCGCCATTCTCCAGCGCGATACCGCCAGGGAATCGTGTCTGCGATTTCGGATTCAATACGACCGGCGCCCCCGGCTTGCGTAGCGCGTTGATGGCATCCGGATCAAAGTGATGCGACGGATCGTCAGTCACGAGAATCAAATCGGCGGGTTTGGCAGCAGACAAGTCAGCGACGCTCCACGGATCGATATAGATCACTCTGCCGGCATGCTCGACCTGCGCACTGGCGTGCAGGATTGGCGTGATGATGACGTCACCGCCTTCGGCGGGGTAACGGTCCGACTGCGCCACCGCCGATCCGAGCACGATGAATTGCGCCAGGCCAAGGACAATGACTGACCGGAGTGCTGATTTCATACGCTATGTCCTAAGCGATGGCGTCCGGCAAATTCGCACGCATGAACGAACGGATGTGTCGGACGGCCAGGGGAATTCGTTCCGGCGGCGTTTTCCACGGGAAAAGGCTGATCTGTGCGTTCGGTGCGAGCATGGCGGCTTCCATCGCAACTTCGTAAGGATGCGCCGGAATGTCGTCGGGCAAAACGAGAATCGGCGTTTCGCAGTTGCGCGCAAAGTCGCGGCTCACGGTAAAGACGAAGTCCGCGTTCTCGCGGTACATGTTGTTCAGAAAAGCCTCGACCATCTCCATCGAGATATCCGAGCGTCGCGCCGCAAAGTCCGGGCCCCAGCCGTTCATGTTGCCTTCAAAGAAGTAGTCGGGAATCGACGGGTCAAAACCGCTCGGCTGCGCGAGTACCGCGGCGCGAACCCGGTCGGGTGCGCGCTCGAGCAGGTTCCAGATAAACGGGCCGCCGATACAAAAACCGAGAACCATGAACTCGTCGATACCGAGATGATCCATCAGTGCCAGCTGATCGTCGGTATGCGAATCCCAGGGCCGGTCTATTTCCAGTGGGCCGTAGGAATGGCCTTCGTTGGCATTGCGCAAATCCATGGAGACGCAGCGAAACGTTTCGCCGAATTCTCCTATCGGATTGAACGGCGCCCGGCTCGACAAGTAGGAAGCAACGGAATTCAGGCCGCCGCCGGCGATAAGCAGCAAGGGATAGCCGGTACCGGTGTCTTCGTAATAGATCCGGGTATCGCCCCGGTCGAAGAACGACATGCCGGTCTGCTCCTGCGCGGATGCTGGCTGACCGAAAGCCCGGCGCACAGTAGACGCCGCCGCTGCCACCGCTCCGGTCGCGAGTAGACTGCGCCGGGTAGAGTCGACCGATGAATTTTTTTTCGGCAAGAAGCTACTGTCCCTTCGCGATCAAGGCACAGACTCTCTCAACGGCAGCACCTGACCGTCCATGACGATCTCTCTGATCGCGACAGAGTGGCCGTCGTTGCGGGCTGCAAAGCCTGAAATCTGCAGCTTGTCTCCTGCAACGAAAGTGCTCTTCGTCCATCCGGCTCTTGCCAGCCGGTTCGGAGCGGTGAGTTCGCCCTGCCACTGTTCGACTTCGCCGGCTTCGTTGGTGACGTCGAAATAGATCTGCACATGCGGATTAACAAAACGGAACTCCGTCACTGTGGCCTCGAGCGTGACAATTTCTTCCGAATAGGACGCTCTGCCATGGTGCGCGACCGCAAGATTACCCGCAATCAGCGCAGTCAATACCGCGAGGATCATTATTGCTTTCTCGTACATGACTAAACTCTCATCCTTGCAGCTCGCTTCGCCGCGCAACAATGTCAGGCTCCAGTATACGACTTCGAGAACCGCTAAATATCCTGACGTATCGATCGATGCGTGAAAGTCCTAAGGAGCGGTCAATTTCATTAATGTACCGTTTCCGCCGCGCCCGGACCGCCCGTCTTCGAGCAACCACAGCGCGCCGTCCGGCCCCTGCTCGACCGCGCGGATTCGGCGCCCCATGTCGAAGCGCTGTGCTTCGCGCGCCAGATCGCCGTCGAACTCCACCCGGATCAACGCCTCCGACGACAGCCCGCCGATGAACGCGTCACCTTGCCAATCGGGGAACTCATCGCCGCTGTAAAACAACAGGCTCGACGGTGAAATCACCGGACTCCAGACGACGGCCGGCGGTGAAAATTCCGGGTGGGTGTAGTGATCGGGAATATCCTCACCACTGTAATGATCGCCGTTCGAGACGACCGGATAACCATAGTTCGATCCTCGCCGGACCAGGTTGAGTTCGTCGCCACCCATCGGCCCCATCTCGACATCCCAGAGGCGGCCATCGGCATCGAAAGCCAGCCCGAGCGGATTACGGTGCCCGAGCGACCAGATTTCGGCTCGCACACCACCGTCATCCATAAATGGATTGTTATCCGGAACGGATCCGTCGACGTTGAGACGTATGACTTTGCCCAGATTCGCTGCCATGTCCTGCGCCGGATCGAACTTTTGCCGTTCTCCCGAGCTGATCCAGAGATAGCCGTTCGGCCCGAACACGATGCGGTGCCCGTAATGCCCCTGCCCGGTCACCTTCGGAACTTGCCGCCAGATGACTTCGAGATCCCGCAATTCGCCTCCGCTATCCGTGAGCGCGAGATCCGCCCTGGCGACGACGGCACCGCGTGTATTGCCTCGACCCGCCTCGACGTAGCTGACGTAGATCTGATTGTTGCGCGTGAAATCGGGGTGCAGCACGATGTCGCCGAAGCCACCCTGGCCGCCGTGATCGACCTCGGGAACTCCGGTCACGTCGCCAAGTACATTGCCATCCCCGTCGAGCAGCTTGATCGATCCGACCATCTCGCTGAGCAGCAGTCGCCCATCCGGCAGAAACTCGAGCGCCCAGGGCTGCTCGAAGCGCCCGAGGTCGGTTACGGTGAACTCGGCGTGCTGCGCGAGCAGCGACGCGTTGAAACCGAGGCAAGCGATTAGCGCCAGGCTGGCGCGAGCAACAGCGTGAGCGTCCCGTGGCATCTTCAACCCCCCCTGAACGAGTGGTGAGTGATTATTCGACTTCTGAGATTTCGACCGTCGAGTCGTGCATCCAGCCGCTCTGCTCGTCTCCGACGGTGATCATCACGCCGCGCCTGATGATCTCGTGCCTGCCTTCATACCAGCGCATGACCATACCGGTTTCACGAAGCTCCGGAGACAGGCCGACTTCTATCCATTCCCCGCGCCTGCTCAGAACCGGCAGCACAGTTCCTTCCGGTACCAGCACGAGCGGGACATTGTTCGTACTCGGCCCGTCGTGAACATTGGCGAGACTGGTGAATACACGAGCCTGGAGCTCGGGTTCCTGGCTGGATACCGACACCGCAGCAAGCGAGAGTCCGGCGATCGCAGCGATCGCCAGCGAGCGCACAAGCCCGGTTTTCCCCCTGCGCTCCGGATTCCGAATGCGATCATCAGGTTGCATGAGGGATAGTGAATAACGGATCATTCGACCTGTCAAGAAGTTCCAGTATCTCGCATTCGGGGGACAGACCATGCGTCTGAGCAGACTGTCAGTGAAAACCGTATTTACGCTGTCGCCGGCACTATTGCTGGCGGCCGTAGCGATAGAAAACGCATCGGCACAGGGAATGCGAATGGGCGATTACGAGGTCGTTCTCGACTGGCCGAAGCCCTTACCGGACGACGATCTCTCGCACGACGGCTGGACCTGGGGTTCAGGCGCCGGCGTCTTTGCGGAGAGTCCCGACAAGGTCTGGGTCGCACAGCGCGGCGAGATCAAACTTCCACCCGGTGCCGAGCCGTGGATCTGCGCCTGCCTTCTCGATCCGCGCCGAACGAACACGGGACGCCGCGCCTATTCCGGCAACTCATACGACTACGAGATGCGGCGGCACCACATCGTCTTCGCAGTCGACCGTAACGGTTACACCATCGAGGAATGGCTGCAGCACGACGACTACTTCACACCGCCGCGCGGCTCCGGACTCGGAGAAGTAGGCCGCGGCCCGCACAAGATACTGCAAAACCCCTATGACCCCGAGAAACATATCTGGGTCGTCGACGACGACAAGCACGACATCAGCATCTTCACAAACGCCGGCGAACTCGTGCGAACGATGGGCGAGCGCGGTGTTCCCGGACGCGGACCGAACAACTTCAATCGCCCGACGGATATCGCCTGGCTGCCGGATGGAACGTTCTTCGTTTCCGACGGTTATGCCGGCACGCGCGTGGCCAAATTCGATCCCGACGGCAACTTCCTGATGGATTGGGGCCAACCTCCGGTCGATCCGGCCAATCCCGGGCCCTACGAGATGTGGTCGGTACACAGCATCGGCGTCAGCAACGACCGCCGGCTGTTCGTCGTCGATCGGGAACACAGCCGCATGCAGGTATTCGATGAGAACGGCAATTTCCTCGAGATGTGGCCGACCGGGCACAACTCGCAGATTCTGGCTCACACGGTCACCGTCGATGACTTTGTCTGGGTTGCGGACTGGACGACGGACCGGCTCGTAAAGTACACGCTCGATGGACGCTACATCCTCGATATCGGGGAGCACGGCGCGCTGCCCGGCCAGTTCGACGGCGTCCACCAGATCGACGTCGATCAGGAAGGCAACCTCTACGTTACCGAGGTCGCCAATGACCGCTCGCAGATGTTCAGACCGCTACCGGATGCGGATCCGGCAAAGCTGATACGGCCGATGGTCGGCAGAGCAACACAGTAGCGGGTCCAGAACAGTGAACCGTCCGGGACGCCGCCCTCGCGTGGTCACGACTGCAGCAATCGTTGCCGCCACGCTTCCGGGGCTGCGCGCGATTACTCGGAATCACCCGATCGGGCTTTCGGGTATCTGGTGGACCGGCGCTCGTCGGGATGGGGATGGGCCCCGCGCAATAGGTATTAGCTGTTTATTATTAGTAGCTTGTGACGGTTTCCCAGAATCTTTCTCTATACAATTCTGAAGAATTCGCGCCGCGGGGCGCGCTCGCAATCACAAACGAGTGTGCTAGCCTTTTGCCATTCCTGAACGAAGAGAGGTCCCTGTGTCCAGATTCAATTCCCTTGATCGACGAGAATTCCTGACCGGCAGCGCCGCGCTGGCGACCGCTGCTTCCCTGCCGCTGAGCACGCTGGCGCAGGAGACGATGCTGGCGCGCGAAATCCCCGGGACTGGCGAAACCTTGCCCGTTATCGGCCTCGGTGCGCCCGAAATTTTTATCGACATGCCGCCGGAAGGTAAAGAACTGCCGATGTCCGTTCTTCAGGCGATGGTCGATCAGGGCGGCCGCCTCTTCGACTCGCCGTCCTTCTTCCGCCCGGACCCGCCGATCATCGGCCCGATCGTCCAGGAGATGGGCTTGCGAGACGAGCTATTCATGACCGGCAAAATCACGGTCAACGATAAAGACGCCGGCGTCGAGCATCTCGAGCGCCTGGTTTCAAATCTCGGCGCGGGAACGCCCGAACGCCCGATGGATCTGCTGCTGATCCACAACATGCGTAACGTTCCGGAGCACTGGGAGACGCTAAGAGCATGGAAGGACGCCGGCAGAACACGCTACATCGGCGTCAGTCTTACGCGCAACGCGGATTACGTCGATTTCGAGCGCTTCATGCGTTCCGAAAGGCCGGACTTCATCATGACCGGTTATTCGATTCATCACCCGCTCGCGGAGGAGACCTGCCTGCCGCTGGCAGCGGATCTGGGTATCGGTGTTCTGATCGTCGAAGCCTTCAAGGCGACCGATGACGGCGGAATCTTCAGTGTGGTTTCCGGGAAAGAGCTGCCGGAATGGGCGCCTGACTACGACATCGAGTCCTGGGCGCAGTTTTCCCTGAAGTTCATCCTGTCGAACCCGGCCGTCAACGGTATCGTGACGGAGACACGCCAGGTGCGGCACGTGATCGACAACATGCGCGCCGGATACGGCCGAATTCCTGATCAGGCCGGTCGCGAGAAGATGCGCGAGTACCTGCTGACGATCTAGTCGCCCGGCCGGCCTGCCTCATACCTCCTCTGTCCGGCCGATCTGCTTCGCCGGAGGACCACCGATACGTAAGGATGGGCGAGCGCGGTAGTTGCGAGCACGCCGTATGCGACGAAGGTCGCGACGCTGAGTCTGACGCTCATGATTCCCCCATTATCGAATATCAAGGCTGCAGGTGATCGGCCTCCCAGCCGCATTCATAGATCTGGACCTGCTCTCCCGGCACGGATACATAACCTTTCTCCAGCACGACGGGTTCGGTGAAAACTGCCGGATCCGTCGCCGTCACGGAATAGGCCAGGTAGCGGTTGTCTTCGCTAACCGTGAACCGTTCGACGAGTTCGAGCTCCTCCGATTGCGGAATTCCTTCCTGATCGAACCACGGAAAATCGATGTCCGTCGTCGTTACGACCAGCGTATCGCCGTCCCAGCGACCGACTGCTATCCCGTAGGGATTCGGCGCTGCGCCTTCGGGCGCTTCGCCCATGTAGAAGCGGCGAACGACATTGAGTTCCTCATGCCGCAACAGGATATCGTCGCCGTCCATGACGAATTCGACAGGGTTCGGGCTGTCCATGATCGCCGGAACGGAGTTCTGGCAGTACATGTACGGGTTGTCTGCGATCGGATCCCAGTTATCCCGAACCTCGCGGGCATAGTCCGTCAATGGATAGTCATCGTTCCAGAGCCCTCGCTGGACGCCGTCCGGAAGATCGCCCGTGAGGTCGTGACTCCAGATCCGGAACAATCCAGTCGGATTCGTCGCCGCACGCTCCAGCAATCCGGTCTGGTACGCCTCCTCGGACATCACGAGCTCAGTGTTCCATCGCGGCCCGTGGGATTGGCCCGCAACCAGCTCGCGCCCATCCGCCAGCAACGTATTCGTTACGAACAGGGAGTGGGGATTGCGCCTGCCGCGAAAACCCGCAACGCGTATCGGTTCCCCGATGCGATACTGCTCTTGCGTAACGCCGCGTCGCAGCAGTGCGATATGCGCGTCCTCATCCAGCGTCCATTCGACGACGCTGCCATCGTTTTCCTGGACGAGAACCTTCAATTGGACGTGCGGACTGCGCCATTTGACCTCAGACAGCACACCATAGATCTCGACTTCCTGGTTTCTGTCGTAGTGCACGTTTGGGTTGTGATGCGCGAACAGCGGCATCGCGAAGGTAGCGACGACGGCGCAGACGGCCAGCTTCAAGCACTCTGATTTCATCATGAGAACACGATAAAACAAATCGGGATCGGCGTCACCGCCAGAACGATACCGGAGATCCGTCTGATAGACTGGAGCAAATTACGGGTGGAGGACATGCGACGATATGGTTGCCGATACGCACCGACAGACTAAAGGGATCGTTTCGCCGAAAAAAATCAGCCGCGTCTTCAAGCCGGTCGTGGCGTTTATCGCTGCCGCCTTCTTATTGTCGCTGTACGAACGAGCATCTGCTCATCACGCTGCGGCGGTCTACTACGATAACAGCACCATCATCGAAGTGCGCGGAGTGCTCACGGATGTCCGCTGGCATAACCCGCATATCGCCTTCACGCTTTTGTCCCGCGAGGGCGGTACCGAAGTTGAATGGCTTGTCGAGAGCAATTCGGTGAGCAGTCTCCGCCAACTCGGGATCGCGGAAGATCAGCTGACACCCGGTGAGATTGTCACGGTCGCGGGTTGGCTGTCGCGAAGTGAAGCGTATCGGATGTCCGGCAACAACATTCTGTTTCCGGGCGATCGTGAGATCGTGCTCTGGGGCTCGACCGCCTACCATTTCACCGATGCGGATTACGAGCGACTAAGCGTCGCCGACGTCGAATCCCGCGACCTTCCGGATGCGGACGGTCTCGGCCTGTACCGCGTCTGGAGTACGCTCACCGGAGACCGCGACCAGGATCGGCTTTGGGATGCGGACTACCCGCTGACAGAGCGTGCGATCGCGGCCCGGGCGGCCTGGGATCCTGTCCGCGACAATCCGGCCATCAACTGCGAACCCAAGGGCATGCCGGGAATAATCGATCCGCCCTACCCCATGGAGTTCATCGATGAAGGCGATGTCATCCTGATCCGCCAGGAGGAATTCGATACCGTCAGGACGATCCACATGACTGCGAGCGGCGCAGCGAACGACCCCGACCCGAGCATATTGGGACACTCGACAGGTTCATGGGATGGCGACACGCTCGTCATCGACACGACGCACATCAGCTGGCCCTACCTGGACAATCGAGGGCTTCCGTTGAGCGAGGAAGCGCGACTCCAGGAGCGCTATACGGTTTCGCCCGACGGGAGACGCCTTTACCTGGAACTTACGGTTACCGATCCGCAATATCTTTCCGAGCCTCTGGAACTCGACAGGTTCTGGCTGTGGATACCGGAAAATACGGTTCAACCCTACAACTGCACACCGTTGTAGGAAGTCTATCGGAGAAGGGGAAGATCATGGCGACACGACGTAAGTTTTTGAAGTCCGGCATGGGCGCCGGAGCCGCTCTCGCGCTCGGCGTCCCGGGCTTCCGCTTCGCGCACGCTCAGGGCTCGAGTGAGCAGGCAGCGCGCAACAAGGCCATCGTTCGGCGCTTCAAGGAGGCGCAGCGTACACCTGACTACGAGCAGGTCTTGCGAGAAACGCAGTCGCCTGACTATCGGCGTCTTCGCGCCGGCTTCGAGAACCTCGGCACCAATGTAAGGGGCTCGGAGCTTGCTGAGATGGCGCAACCGATGGGCGCTGCTATACCCGATCGCCACGACACGATCCTCGAGATGGCCGCGGAAGGCGACATGGTCGGAATGCGATTTCGCGTTCAG
>JAHEKF010000131.1 GCA_024638465.1 Rhodospirillaceae bacterium
TGCGCGCCTCCTGCTTGCCCTTCTGCGCCTTGCCGAATTGCGCCATGTCCGAAACCTGACCGAAGAATCCGGATGTGCAGGCCTGGCCGCCAGTATTTGAATAAACCTGGGTATCGACGATGACGACCTTGATCGGCTTGCCTGCCATCATTGCGCGCGACAGATTCTGGAAGCCAATGTCGTACATGGCGCCATCGCCGCCAACCGCAACGACCGGTGGGCAAAGGTGAAATTCGTCGTCGCTGAAGTCGTGCCAGTCGAAGTATCGATAGTCTTCTGCATCGCGTTCCGGATCGTAACGATCCTCGAGCATGCGCTCGGCAATCCGTATCGTCCTGAACCCCTCGGCCATCTTCGCCATGTGACCTTCGAAGACACCCATTGCTACCGACACGCTGTCCTGGAACAGGTGGTTGGCCCACGGGAACGGGTACGGGTTGAACGGAAACGTGCTGCCCCAAACCGAAGTGCATCCGGTTGCATTCAGCATGCCCATGCTCGACCGACCCCTGCCGCTCGTGCCGTCCTCGTAGCGCCATTTGAGGTCCGTGAGTTTCGCGATCAGATCGGTGACCGCTCGCAGCCACTGTCCGTCGATTGGCTCCGCGTCATGCGCTTTCTCGATGCTGCCCGCGATCTTGGCCAGCGTCAGGTCGCCCTCACCGGTGTCGTCCAGCACGGCCGCCATTTCCTTGCTGTCGCCGACGTCGATCTCGCCGACCAGCTTGAGCTGCACGTGTTTCTTTAATTTCGAAATCAATTCGTCGATACGTGCGACATGCCTGGCAACACGCGGCTGCATCAGCGATTCGACGGTCGCGACGAACAGGTGAATCACGGTTTTTTCCGAGCAACCCAGGCATGCGCCGTCGCCGCTCGCGAACGGCAAGTACGCGTCCTTGTTCAGCAGAATCGTTTCCAGCGCGCCGATCCCTTCCTCGAGATCGTCGACGCGAATGTACTTCTGCGGCGTATTCGGCAGGTCGAGCCAGAAATCCCAGTTTCTCTGCAGCTCCTCGATCGATTCTTTTGTCTGCGTCATCGGGCGCAGCGCGTCATCATTACAGACCTCGACGCATTCCATGCAGCCTTTACAGGTGTACGGATCGACCGTAATGCTCAGCAGGCCGCCACTTCCCGCCTGTTGCTTTTCCGGCAGTGTGAAATACGGGCGGCAAAGAGCGAACTGAAAGCCGTTCAGCTCTTCGCGAAAATCGTCAAACTCGGCCTTTAACAGCTTTTTGTCTTCAGAAGAGCCGTTGCTCGCGGCGATCGTCTCGTCGATCGCATCGTCGATCATGCCGTTGACCGAATCGGATTCGGCCGCCCCGGCCAGCAGCTTGTGCAGCCTCGGCTCCATCTGCCTTACCGCGCGCGGCAAATACTCGGTCGAACGACCATGCTTTTTCATGCGATTGACGACCGTGTCGAGTACCTGGCCGACTTCGTTCACGAGTCCGGGAATCGCCGTGTCGGGACAAACCGTGTAGCAGTCACCGCAGCCGGTGCAATTCTCCGCGATGAACTGCGGGTGTTCGAAGCGGATCGACGTCATATCACGGAAGTGTGAGGATACGGCCGGCATCAGGCTCATACTCATGAACGGATCGGCCGGCACGTCCGTGCCCTTCCCCTGCGCATACATGCTGCCGGTCTCGGTCCAGAAGCGATGGATGTCGGACGCGGCCGACGCGGACTGCGGCTCGCGCTTGACCATGACGGGGATCGGCAGCTGGCCGTTGCCCGTGCTTTTCTTGTCACTGATGACTTTGTCGGTAACCTCGACGATCTCCTCGAAGCCGCGTCTCACGACGCGCATATTGTCTTCAACGACGCGCGCGCCCTTGGAGCCGAATTTTTCAGTGAGTTGCTTGCGGATCGCGTCCAGTAATGCCGTTTCGCTCAGGCCGTGTTTTTCGAGCAGCGCGGACGTTGCAAAGAAAGCGCCCTGGAACGCGATACCCTGCATGCGCAGCTGCAATTCCGGATCTGTGGCTTCTTCGCGAGCGATCTTGAACGCGTCGACATAGAAGACACGGATATCATTGTCAACGATTGTCTTCTGGTACTTCTGCGGGATTGAGTACCAGAAATCCTCGGCGGATCTGGCATCGCTCTGCATGACAAGGACGCCGCCCTTGTTGAGCCCGGCAAGCGCGTTGGTATGGCTGAACACGTTCGGGTCGGGCGATAGTACGACGTCGACGTAGAAATATTCGCAGTTGATCCGTATCGGCTCCGATGCAGCCGACAGGTAGTAACTGGTTGGCTGGCCTTTCTTCTCGGAGCCGTATTTCGGATTCGCCTTGACGTGATAGCCAAGCAGGCCGAACAGGGTCATTGCGAGATTCTTGCCCGTCGTGATCGCGCCCCAGCCACCGACAGAGTGCATGCGTATCGTAATGCTGTCTTCGGGCATCAGGTTCGGATTTTCGCTGCCCTTGATGGCGAGATCGGCTACGTGCGGGTAAGCATCAAGCACCGACTGCTGGTAGATCTCCTGCTTCGGCGTCATCATCGACTTGCGCACGAAATCTATGGACAAATAAAATAGCCGGCGTTGTGCCCCATCGGGCAGCATGTTCTCGATCGCGCCGATGACACCCTCCGGCTGAAGATCGCGGCTGCCGAGACCGAACGAACCGGAATAAAGTGCCGGCATGTCCTGCACCGAGTTATAGCTAGCCAGGTCCGGATACGCGCGGTTGTTCTTGCTGCGGCCGTTCTCGAGGCTCTTGTTCAGTACCGCCCGAATTTCACGGATCAACGGAAGGTCGGCGGCGAGCGGCTGGTCGACGCGCTCGAGCACCGCGACGCCTTTCTTGCCTTGCAATATCTCGCTGATCCGATCGCCGGGAAACGGCCTGAACATCAGCAGATTAACGACGCCGACCTTGATCTTGCGAGTCTGGCGCAGGTAGTCGGCTACAGCTTCGGCCGTCGGAATCAGGCTGCCCTGGCCGACGATCAGATAATCGGCGTCCTCGCAGCGATAGGTCATGACGCGCTCGTAACGGCGACCCGTCAGCGCTTCGAACTCGTCAAAAGCTCGCTCAGCGAGGGACTGGATATGATCGAAGAAGTAGGGTCGCTGCGCCGCCACGCTTTGCATGTAGGAGTCCTGATTCTGCACGACGCCCGCCATGACGGGGTCGTCGACAGTCCACAGTTCCGGAATACGCCGCCGCTGCTTGCCGTAGATAATCTCCTGCGCCGGGGTGGGTGTATCAATGATGTCGTCCGGTGAGCCCAGGTACTCGGCGATCAATTCGCGCTCGGGCAGCATCAGCGACTCGATAAGGTGTGTTGTCAGGAAGCCGTCCTGTCCGACGATGCCCGGCGTCAGCGCGAGTTCGGCAATTCGATGCGCAATGATATTCAGGTCTGCAACGTGCTGAGCATTCTTGGCGAAGACCTGGAAAAAACCGGTATCGTCGACGCAGTGATAGTCATCGTGGCCGGCATGCACGTTGAGCGTTGCCTTTGTCATCGCGCGGCAGCCCATGTTCAGGACGTAGGTCAATCGCTTGCCGGCGGCCGCATACAGCGACTCGTGCATGTACGCGATACCCTGGCCGGACGAGAAGTTCGTCGCCCGGAGCCCCGTCATGGACAAGCCGGCGGTAATCGCCGCAGCCGAATGTTCGCCCTCCGGCTCGATAAATATCAGCGGCCGACCGGAAATATTGATATGCCCGGCCGCGGTCGCCTCGGCCCAGTATTCACCCATCTGCGTCGACGGTGTAATCGGATA
>JAHEKF010000069.1 GCA_024638465.1 Rhodospirillaceae bacterium
GGATCTCTTATCGTAAGTTCATAGTCGCCGGGTACGATGGCGATGTTGGAAACCAGGTTACGCGACTGCAGGGTGGTGGTTGGTTGTGCCTCATCGATGTTTGTGCCGGGCAGTACGACGAAGAAATCGACAAACTGAAACAGATCGGCTCCATTGAAAAAATTTATCTTTGCTTCGTTGACGATTGGTCGAAGATCGTCGAAGGAAATGGCCCCGCCCAAATCTCCCGCATTCCCCGCGATGAAGATCGTCTCGAGGCGTCCGGGGTCCGCGCTGAAAGGCAGATCGAGTTCAACGACGCCCGGATTTCCTGCCGGCGTTACGGTGAGATTCGGCATGCCCGCGGTGATCAACGTGTAGTCCGAGGCGGTTTGGAAAGCGACGCCCGGCAGAAGTGGCGGTTCAAGGTTGCCATTGAGGCCGAAGTCGCGCGGGCTCCCGTCGGATACCGCATTGATGACGCGGATACTCGATTGCAGGTCCTGATCGACGACCGAGAAGTTTGCCGCGCCGGACACGATGACGGCGACATCGGCAAATCCCAGACCGGCATCGTCGACAATCGTGAGAACGATGCTTGCGCCACCCGGCAAAGAAATCGTCGGGCTCCTCAGCAGCTCGGCCGAAGGATTCGATGCTTCAGTCAGAACGATTTCCACATCGCCGTCGATGATAGAAGCGGGCTCGCGCTGCTGACCGAAAGAAACCGTACCGAGTGGATTGGCCGCCGCGGGGGCCGTGCCGGGAGTCAAGACATAGACATCGACCGCCGCCAGCAATGGCGCGAGATGAATAATGCCTACACCACCCGTGTCATTGGATGTCTCAAAAATGCGCTGCTGCAACTCGCCATTGAGCTCTGTCGCCACGATCGTATATTCCGTGCCGGGCACGAGTTCGAGCGTGAAGGAAACCGGCCGTTCTCGGTTGTCGCCGGGCGGGCCGACCTCCAGATGAAAGTCGTAGGTATCCGCACCGAAACTGCCGCCGGCGGATTGGCGGTAGTCCAGATCGGTGGCGGTCGTTTCTTCGCGAAGTACCGAGACGGAACTGAAGCTAGGCGCCGCGTTGACGAAGGCGACAGCCACGTTTGGTTGAGTTTTTCGCGTTTCGTCACAGCCTGCGAGTACCAGGCTGAGTAGGATTGCAACAATGGGAATGCGCAGCTGCTTCATTTTGGCGATGCCGAGAGCGGAATGCGCAATGGTACAGGCTCAGCGGGACAATGCCAGCGCAGCGCCGTACCGTAGGCGTGTAGGCTCCGCGCCGTCCCGAGACGTAGTTGCAGCCAGTGATCGATAAGTTGGCCCATCGCATGAAAAGACCCGGCATTCAGCGAAAACTCCTCGCCGCGGCGGCAGTAAGCCTCTGCTCAGGCGCCGTTGCGGCTCAGGAGAACGAGCCGTTTCGCACCCGCAATCTGGCGCCGCTCGTCGCGATCTACGGTGTGCCGACATGGGAGTCGGCTGCGGTTCCCGGGGAGAGCCAGTTTACGCTGGTTCAGGACCTCGCCAGCCACTTCAGGCTGGCCGGACGTGGCAACGAGCAGCTCATTATCGACGGTGAAACCTGGCGAACGAGCATCCTCTACAAGCGTGGAATCGGTGAAGACTGGACGATCGGGTTCGAGCTGCCGCTTGTCCGGCAGTGGGGCGGAATTCTCGACGACGTTATTGACGGCTGGCACTCCGCATTCAACTTGCCCGAGGGCAACCGAAACCGCGCGCCCGAGGATCGGGTCAATATCCGCTACCTCGTCAGCGGCGTGACACAGTTCGCATTCACCGAGTCGGGTACCGGGCTCGGCGATACGCAGGTCAGCGTCGCGCGGCGAATCGGCAGTGAATCCGGAATGCTCCTGCGAGCGATCGTCAAGCTTCCAACTGGCGACGAGACTATCTTCGCCGGCAGCGGCTCGACGGATTTGACGTTGACGCTGCTTAAGCAAGGTTCGACGATGTGGCGGGAGCAAGAGATCGGATACTACTGGGGCGCGGGACTGATGATTCTCGGTGAGCCAAGGTATCTTTCGGACCGCAACGAAGATTGGGTCGCGGTCGGCGTATTAGGGCTCGGCTGGCAGCCCTACGCCCGCGTCGGTTTCAAGGCCCAGCTCGATTTTCACAGCCGCTTTTATGACAGCGCTCTGGACGAGCTCGGCAAGGACTCCATTCAGGCCAGTATCGGCGCGTGGTGGGCGATCGATCAGCGGCGTCGGCTGAGTTTCGCCATTAACGAGGACCTCGTCGTCCGAACGGCTCCCGACGTGTCGTTTCACTTCGATTTCAGCTGGGCGCTTTAGTCCCGGTCGTATAATCCGGACACGATGTTCCGTTTTCTTCCACTCTTGCTAGTGTCTCTGTGCGCCTGTTCTCCTTCCCAGGAGCCGGAGTCGGCGGTCGCCGTTCTGGCGAATACCGGCGAGCCGGATCTCTCGCGCGGCGAAATCCTGAGCCTCGCCTGCCAGGCCTGTCATACCCTGGATGAGGGACAGGGAAACCTGCTGGGACCCAATCTCTATGGCGTATTCGGGCGCGTTTCGGCGAGCAGTGGCGATTTCGCCTATTCGAACGCTTTGCGAGCCGCTCAGATCGTCTGGACGCCCGAAGCGCTCGATCAGTGGCTCGGCAATCCCCGTGAATTTCTTCCTGGCAATAATATGGCTTTCGCCGGCTATAGCAGCGCGGCGGATCGGCGCGACCTGATTGCTTTCCTGTTACATAAAACCGGTGGCACAGGCGACTAGTAGCCCCTGCGCTACAAATCTTCGGAACTGTCGAACCGCTCGACTACGGCGCGGTCGATTTGTGGTCTAATCCGGACACTTCCCGGCAACCGCCGACAGATCCTCGCTCCCGCGCGATGACCCGTGGCCGCCAGCAAGGAAAGCGACAGACGTGAGCGAAGACGAGCAAACTGACGTTCAGGTAGTAACGACGGCGCCGCCGGTCGACCGGCGAGTGGCCGATCGCCGCCGCCTGACGCTCCGAACCTTCTTCCAAAGCGGATTTACTCCGCGACGGCGGGGCGGGCGTCGCGCCGAGGACCATGAGAGCCTCGTCGATTGGCATGAACCGGAGCTGTTGTTCCTGGCGCTTGCGATTGTCCTGCTGAGCGTGACAGACGCGTTCTTTACGCTGACCCTCCTGACGAACGGTGCCAACGAAGCCAATCCGATCATCGCGTACGTACTCATTAACCATCCGGCGTACTTTGCGGCTATCAAAATGATTCTTACCGGTGGCGGCGTTCTCGTTCTCGTCGCGATGGCGCGGGCACGGGTATTTAAGGTCGTCCGGGTCAAACACATCCTGCAATGTTTCCTCGCAACCTACTTTGCCCTCGTCTGCTACGAGATCTGGATGTTACGCGACCTCTTCTAGGCGGGCTCGGCCGCCAAACGCGGCGTTTTAACTTCCCGGCCATTTGGCTAAACTACGCTGCCCTTCCAACGGTCCCGGCCCGGTGGGACGAGAACTCATGAGTACACGACTTCAACGGCAGTACGAGTCGTCGCCATTCCATGGAGCGAACGCGCCGTATGTCGAGGCGCTGTACGAAGCCTATCTGGACGATCCTGCGGCGGTTCCTGCCGAGTGGCGGACGCTGTTCACCGGCCTGGGCGACGATTTCGCCGGCAACGAAGTTGCGCACTCGCCGGTCGTTGAGGCGCTCGAGCGCCGGCTGAGATCGCCTGCGGCGCAAGCGGCAAACGGCGCAAGCGCTGTGGCCAGGTCGGGTCAGGCCAGCGAGAAGCAGGCCGCGGTATCGCGGCTGATCCAGGTTTACAGCATGCGCGGTCACCAGATCGCCGACCTCGATCCGCTCGGACTCTGGGACAGGCATACGCCGGCCGTTCTGAAGCTCGATTATCTCGGTCTCGACGAAGCCGACATGGAGACGGAATTCTTTACCGGTGGATTGGCGGGAACCGGTCATTCACGGATGAAACTCCGCGATATTCTCGAGCTGCTGAAGTCGATCTATTGCGGCACGATCGGTGCCGAGTTCGCCCATCTTTCTCGCGCTCGAGAGCGACTCTGGTTTCGGGAACGTTTCGAAGGCGACATGGCCAATCGGTCGTATACGGAGGCCGAACAGCGGAGCATCCTCGAAAGCCTGAACCGGGCGGAAGGTATCGAGCGCTATCTGAACACCAAGTATGTCGGGCAGAAACGCTTCTCCCTGGAAGGTGGCGAAGCGCTGATTCCGCTGCTCGACGACCTGATTCAGGGGGTCGGTGCGAGCGGCGTGCAGGAAGTCGTTATCGGCATGGCGCACCGCGGTCGGCTCAACGTGCTGGTCAATGTGCTCGGCAAATCGCCGCAGGAGCTGTTCTCCGAATTCGAAGGGGCCTACGATCTCGATGAGCTCCCGGGCTCGGGAGACGTCAAGTACCACATGGGCTTTTCGTCGGATATTCGTACGCAGGGTGAAAACGTCCACGTCGTGCTGGCGTTCAACCCTTCGCATCTCGAGATCGTCGATCCAGTTGTCGAAGGCTCGGTGCGGGCACGTCAGGAGCGTCGCGGTGACGCAGAAGGGGACAAGGTTTTACCCGTGCTCATACATGGCGATTCTGCCTTTGCGGGGCAGGGTGTCGTCGCCGAGACATTTCAGCTCTCCCAAACCCGGGAGTTCTATACGGGCGGGACGATTCACGTCGTCGTCAATAATCAGATCGGCTTTACGACCAGCGATCCGCGTGACACGCGTTCTACACCGTATTGCTCCGATATTGCGAAGATGGTCGAAGCGCCGATACTGCACGTCAACGGTGATGACCCTGAAGCTGTCATTACCGCGCTTCGGCTCGCATTGCGGTATCGCCAGGCGTTCCATAAAGACATCGTTATCGATCTCGTCTGCTATCGACGGTTAGGGCACAACGAGGCGGACGAGCCTTCGGCCACACAGCCGATCATGTATCAGACGATCAAGCGGCATCCGACCGTTCGTACGATTTATGGCAAGCAGCTCGTGGAGCGCGGCATCGTGACGAATGACGAGCTTGCTGCGCTGGCCGAAGCCTATCGGGACTGCCTTGACGAGGGCCGCTGTCCCAACGAAAAGTGCCTCGGGATGATCGGCAACCAGTACACCGTTGACTGGTCTCAGTATGCGACTGATTTCACTGTGGAGGTCGACACCGCGATTACCGCGACGCAAATTGCGGAGCTCAGCGAGCGCGTCACTTTTTTGCCCGACGATTTCAAGCTTCATCCTCGCGTGCAGCGTACGCTGGACGATCGTCTAAAGATGGCCGCCGGAGAGCTGCCGATAGACTGGGGGTTCGCGGAAATGCTGGCCTATTCGAGCCTGCTCGCCGAAGAGCACCAGGTTCGGCTCATAGGCCAGGACAGCCGGCGAGGGACATTCTTCCATCGGCACGCGACGTTCGTTAATCAGCACGATGGCCGAGAGTTCACGCCGCTGGACCAGATCGGCGAGACTCCTACGGCATTCACCATCGCGGATTCGCTGTTATCGGAAGAAGCAGTGCTCGGCTTCGAGTACGGTTACAGCACGACATCACCCGATTGTCTGGTCATCTGGGAGGCGCAGTTCGGCGACTTCGTCAATGGCGCGCAGGTCGTCATCGATCAGTTCATCAGTTCCGGTGAAGCCAAATGGGGCCGGCTGTGCGGTCTCACGCTTTTTCTTCCGCACGGCTACGAAGGCCAGGGTCCCGAGCACTCTTCAGCGCGTTTGGAGCGATTCCTCCAGCTTTGCGCGGAGCACAATATGCAGGTCTGTGTCCCGTCCACGCCCGCCCAGATGTTCCACATGCTTCGAAGACAGGCATTGCGTCCGGTCCGCAAGCCACTGATCGTAATGACGCCCAAGAGCCTGTTACGCCACCGGGCTTCCGTGTCATCCTTGGACGACCTGTCCAACGGGTCGTTCAGGCCGATAATCACGGAAACGGAGCAGATGACCGCGGAACATGCAGAGCGCGTGGTTTTTTGTAGTGGCAAGGTCTACTACGACTTGCTACAAACGCGGCGTGAGAAAGAGATTGACAGAGTGGCAATCGTGCGTATTGAGGAACTGTATCCGTTTCCCGTAGCAGACTACGCGAAAACGATAAAGTCGTACGGCAACGCGAAGGAGATCGTGTGGTGTCAGGAAGAACCGCAGAACCAAGGTGCCTGGTATCAGATACGGCACCGACTACAGGCTCCACTCGAATCAGACCACAAGCTTTTCTACGCCGGTCGCCATGGTGCCGCGGCGCCCGCGTCCGGAGTGTACGCGCTGCATGTGAAACAACAGCAAGCACTGGTGTTCGCGGCTCTCGGCGTCGAATCGGCGGACGTCGATCCCGATGCGACGAATCTCGTGCGATTGGGAGCTCGCGATGACCATTGAGGTCAAGGTTCCGCAGCTACCCGAATCCGTCACGGATGCGACGGTCGTTACCTGGCACAAGCGCGCTGGCGACACCGTTCGCAGAGATGAGAATCTGGTCGATCTCGAGACGGACAAAGTCGTGCTCGAAGTGCCGGCGCCCAGCGACGGCGTACTCCGCGAATTGAAGATGGAGGACGGCGCGATCGTGAAGGGCGGCCAGTTGCTGGCGCTGCTCGAGCCGGGCGACGTCGCTGCAGAGCCGGACGACAAGCCGAAAGACAAGTCAGACGATAAGACGGACACGCCGGCTGCGCCAGAACCGGACGCACCGGCTGCCGAGTCGGCGGCGGAACCCGCGGCGGAAGCGACCAATGGCTCCGGCGATCGACTCGGGCCAGCGGCGCGGCGTCTGGTCGAGGAACACAAGCTCGATTCAGCCGCGATCGCCGGTACCGGCCGCGATGGCCGTGTAACCAAAGCCGATGTTCTCGATTATCTCGAGACGCGCCGCGCGACGTCGTCCGAGTCAGAAGAAGACTCGCCGATCGCGGTAGCGACAACGGGCGGTGGTCTTTCGCGAGCAGAGCAGCGGGTGCCAATGACGAGGCTGCGTACGAGAATCGCGGAGCGCCTGATCGAGGCACAGCAGACAGCGGCCATGCTGACGACCTTCAATGAGGTCGATATGACCGCGGTGATCGAACTACGCTCACGCTACAAGCAGGCGTTCCTCGATCGCCACGAGGTGAAGCTCGGCTTCATGTCCTTCTTTGTCAAGGCGGCGGTCGAAGCGCTTCGGCGTTTCCCAATGCTGAACGCTTCACTCGATGAGCCGGATATCGTTTATCACGAGTACTTCGATATCGGTGTCGCCGTGTCGACCGATCGCGGGTTGATCGTTCCCATCATTCGTAATGCCGAAGCGAAAAGCTATGCCGATATCGAGAAAGCGATAACCGATTTCGGCGCGCGCTCACGCAGCAACGATATCAAGATGGAAGAACTGACCGGCGGTACGTTCACTATAACGAACGGCGGAATCTTCGGTTCGCTGATGTCGACGCCGATTCTGAACCCACCGCAAAGCGGAATTCTCGGGATGCATTCCATCGAGCAGCGCCCGGTGATCGTAGACGGAGAAGTCGTCGCTCGACCGATGATGTACATCGCGCTGACCTATGATCACCGGCTTGTAGACGGTCGTGAAGCGGTTCAATTCCTGGTTGCGCTGAAGGATTCATTGGAGGATCCTGCGCGGCTGATCCTACAGGTGTAATTAGAAAATGAGTGAGAACGAATACGACGTCGTCGTCATCGGCGGCGGCCCGGCCGGCTATCCTGCCGCAATTCGAGCCGCGCAGAACGGATTGAGCGTCGCTTGTATCGATGAATGGAAGAACCACGACGGCAGTCGCGCGTTCGGTGGCACCTGTCTGAATGCAGGCTGTATTCCGTCTAAAGCGCTTCTGGAATCATCCGAGCTTTACCACCGTGCAGCTTCCGAATTCAGTGCCCATGGTATCGGCCTGAAGGATCTCGAAATCGACATCGCTGCGATGCAGGGGCGCAAGTCGGGCATCGTCAAGCAGCTGACGAATGGTATTAAGGCGCTGTTTCAGTCGAATGGCGTGACCGGTCTTCAGGGGCACGGCAAGCTTTTGGCGGATCGCCAGGTGGAGTTTACCGACGCAGACGGCAACAGCAGCGTGCTGAAGGCGAACCACGTCGTTATCGCGAGCGGCTCCGTGCCCGTTGAACTGCCGATGGC
Source organism: Rhodospirillaceae bacterium (assembly GCA_024638465.1). Taxonomy (GTDB): domain Bacteria; phylum Pseudomonadota; class Gammaproteobacteria; order Steroidobacterales; family Rariloculaceae; genus SMWC01. The sequence goes on from JAHEKF010000069.1 coordinate 8,123, forward strand.
GAAGTTCGACGGCGACCGCATCGTGGATTCCTGGGGCGCGCTGGACTTCGAAGAAGTACCGCAGCGTCTCGGCGTGATCGGCGCGGGCGTGATCGGGCTGGAGCTCGGTAGTGTCTGGCAACGGCTCGGTGCGGACGTCGTCATTCTCGAGGCGCTCGACGACTTCCTTTTCATGGTCGACGCACAGATTGCGAAAGAGGCAGGACGCCACTTCAAGAAGCAGGGTCTCGATATCAGGCTGGGCGCGAAGATGACCGATGCGAAGGTCGAAGATTCGGGTGTGATCGTCACTTACGAGGACGCTGGTGGTCAGCAGACGCTCGAAGTCGACAAGCTTATCGTTGCAGTCGGACGCCGTCCCTTCACGGACGACCTGTTCGGCGACGGAACGGGCGTTACGCTCGACGAGCGTGGTTTCGTTACCGTCGACGAGCACTGCCGCACAACCGCCGACAACGTCTGGGCGGTCGGTGATGTGGTGCGAGGCCCGATGCTGGCGCACAAGGGCACGGAAGAAGGTGTCATGGTCGCCGACCTGATTGCCGGCAAGGTCGGTGAGGTGAACTACGATGCGATCCCGTCGGTTATTTACACCGCACCCGAGATCGCGTGGGTCGGAAAGACCGAAGCCGAAGTTAAAGAGAGTGGCGCGGCGTACAAAGTCGGGACATTCCCGTTCGCGGCAAACGGTCGTGCCAAGGGGATGGAGCAGACGGACGGGCTCGTCAAACTCATCGCTGCAGAGGAGGACGACGAGCTGCTGGGCGTGCACATCGTCGGTCCGGTCGCTGGCGAACTCATCGCGGAAGCCGTGCTTGCGATGGAGTTCTCGGCCTCGAGCGAAGATCTGCAGCGCACCGTGCATGCGCATCCAACGCTGACCGAGGCGATCCACGAAGCTGCGCTCGCCGCCGACAAGCGGGCAATCCACTCGATCAACAAGCGCTAGCAGCAGACGAAGACGACGGACCAGGCCCCCGAACCGGGGTTCCGGAACCCCGGTCCGTCTCAAGCGGCTGTCTAAACGGCCAATTCCCGCTATCATAGGCGCTGGCAGGGGCTAACTACCTACTGCCGTTGGAGTTACGGAGCGCTTCTCACCGGGGATAAGCCCATCGCGGCCGGTGCATACCCCTGTCTGGGACTGCGAGGACTGAGTGCGGACGCTGGGAGCATAATGGCTGGCCACAGTAAATGGGCGAATATCCGCTTTCGCAAGGGTGCCCAGGACGCCAAGCGCGGCAAGCTGTTCACTAAACTGATTCGCGAGATCACCGTCTCTGCGCGCGAGGGCGGAGGCGATCCCGCGGCGAATCCGCGGTTGCGCACCGCGATTGAGAAAGCCAAGGCGCAAAGCATGCCGAAGGACAATATTGACCGGGCCATCAAGCGGGGCACGGGCGAAGGCGATGGCGCGGACTACGTCGAAGTGCGCTATGAGGGTTACGGACCCAGCGGCGTTGCGGTCATGGTGGACACCCTTACCGATAACCGCAATCGTACGGTTGCCGATGTCCGTCATGCATTTTCGAAGTTCGGCGGCAATCTCGGCGCAGACGGGGCTGTTGCGTATCTGTTCGAGCACACGGGGTTGCTGAGTTATCCGCCCGGTCTCGACGAAGATCGAATCATGGAAGCGGCGATTGATGCAGGAGCGACGGATGTTGTCGGCAACGACGACGGCTCCATTGACGTACTGACCGACCCAAGCGATTTTGGCAGGGTGCAGGATGCCATGACCGAGTCCGGTCTGATGCCGGAGCAGGCCGAGATTACGATGCGAGCGTCCACGAGTGCCGAGATCGATATCGATGCCGCCGAGACGCTGTTGAAACTGCTTGACACGCTTGACGAACTCGATGACGTGCAGCAGGTGTATTCGAACGCGGATATTCCGCAGGAACTACTGGAAGCTTAGCGCTTCACGACGAAGCGAGGGATCGGAATCACGTGAAGGAAACGATTCGGATACTCGGTATCGATCCGGGCTCGCAAATTACGGGTTTTGGATTGATCGACGTCTGCGGCAACCGTACCCGGCTCGTCGAGGCGGGCAATATCCGCACGTCCGGCGATCACAGCACCCGGCTTAAACGAATCTTCGCGGACATTTCCGAGATCGTAGCGCGGTTTCGCCCCGGCGAAATTGCGATCGAGCGAGTGTTCGTCAGCAAGAACGCTGACAGTGCGCTCAAGCTGGGCCAGGCGCGGGCTGCTGCTCTGTGCGCGACATTCGAATCGGACTTGCCGGTTTTCGAGTACGCGCCGCGGAAAATAAAAAGCGCGGTCGTCGGCAACGGCGGCGCGGACAAGGCCCAGGTACAGGTCATGGTGAAGATGTTGCTGTCGATGCAGACCGAGCCGCAGGCAGATGCTGCGGACGCGCTGGCCGCCGCGCTTTGCCATTCGCACGAAAGAACAAGCCAGATCCGCATACGTGCGGCGGCGCTGCAGTCATGATCGGCTTTCTTCGCGGCACGCTTGTCACCAAGCAACCGCCACAGCTGACGCTCGATGTCGGCGGCGTCGGTTACGAGCTCGAAGCGCCGATGTCGACGTTCTACGATTTGCCGGAGTCAGGCGAGACGCTGACTCTCGTCACTCATCTGGTCGTCCGCGACGATGCGCACGTGCTCTATGGATTCTCGACGGAGAGCGAGCGCGCCCTGTTCAGGAGCCTGCTGAAGGTGTCGGGCATTGGCGCCCGCATCGCACTCGGTATTCTGTCGGGAATCAGTGTCGAGGGATTCCGGCAATGTGTTGTCGACCGGGACTCGGCGGCGCTGAAACGCCTGCCCGGGATTGGTGCGAAAACGGCCGATCGTCTCTTGCTCGAGATGACCGATCGCTTGCCTGTACTCGAAGGTTCCGGCGGGAACGGTGCCGGCGTTGCCGCCAACGCCGAGGGCGAAGCTCACGGAGCGCTGCTCGCGCTCGGTTACAAGCCAGCAGAAGCGTCACGCATGCTCAAGAATCTCGACGGTACACAGCTGCGTACCGAGGAGCTGATTCGGGAAGCGCTGAAGCAGCTGCACGATCGCTAGCGATGAGATCTGACCACGATGAATGAAGAGGCACGCCTGGTGGGTGGAATCGCGTCGGAAGAAGACGAGGCTTTCGATCGTGCTATTCGGCCGAAGCGACTCGATGACTATGTCGGACAGACTCGCGTCAAACGGCAGATGCAAATTTTTATCACGGCCGCACGTAACCGCGGCGAAGCGCTCGATCACACACTGATCTTCGGTCCGCCCGGACTCGGGAAAACGACGCTGGCGCACATCATCGCCAACGAGCTCGACGTCAATCTCCGCCAGACGTCGGGCCCGGTACTCGAGCGCCCCGGCGATCTCGCCGCCTTGCTGACGAATCTCGAGCCGAATGACGTGCTGTTCGTCGACGAGATTCATCGGCTCAGCCCGGTTGTCGAGGAAGTGCTTTATCCCGCGATGGAAGACTTTCATCTCGACATCATGATCGGTGAGGGTCCGGGCGCGAGGTCGATCAAGCTCGAACTACCGCCTTTCTCGCTCGTCGGTGCGACGACTCGGGCGGGATTGCTGACCTCGCCGCTTCGTGACCGGTTCGGTATCGTCCAGCGCCTGGAGTTCTATAACTGCGACGAGCTGGCGCAAATCGTCGCGCGCACCGCATCGATACTCAACCTGCCCGCAGACGATGGCGGCGTTCAACAGATCGCAAGCCGTTCGCGAGGAACAGCGCGAATCGCGATCCGGCTGCTGCGTCGAGTTCGCGACTATGCCGAAGTAGAGGCGGACGGAAAGGTTACGGAGGCGGTTGCGCGCGCGGCGATGGATCTGCTCGAGGTCGATCCTTTCGGCTTCGACACGATGGACCGGCGGCTGTTGCTGACGGTCATCGAGAAATTCGACGGCGGACCCGTCGGAATCGACAACCTGGCGGCTGCCGTTGGCGAAGAGCGCGGTACGCTGGAGGACGTTGTCGAGCCTTTCCTGATTCAGGAAGGGTTTCTGCAGCGTACATCCCGCGGTCGCATCGCGACGCCGAACGCCTACCAGCACTTCGACGTCGATCTGCCGAAGTCCGCACAGGCCCCGGATGCGCCGGGACTATTCGACTAGATGCGGGGGGCGCGATGAGCCAATTCGTTTTTCCGATTCGTGTCTACCTGGAAGACACCGACTCGCAGGGCGTCGTCTACAACGCCAGTTACTTCCGTTTTTTGGAACGCGCGCGTACCGAGTGGCTGCGCGCCCACGGTGTCGACCACAACGAGATCATGCGCCGCGATGGCATCGTATTGGTGCTCGTCGAGACGAAAGTGAAATTCGCGCGGCCTGCGCGGCTGGACGATATGGTCTATGTGAGCGCCACGCTGGCGCAGCTAAGCGGTGCGCGGTTTGTTTTCGACCAACGTATATATCGCGAATCGCCGGAAGGCGAATTATTGTGCAGCGGAACTGCGGAAGTGGCGTGTATGGACGTCAAACAACGTAAACCCCGGCGGGTACCCAAAGCCCTGATGAGTGAGCTAACCGAATGAATGCTGATCTATCCATTATTTCTCTTATCGCTGAGGCAAGCCTTGTCGTTCAGCTCGTGATGGCGTTACTGCTGATCGCCTCCATCGCTTCCTGGACGATCATTATCGAAAAGAGCCGCATGCTGAAACAGTCGGCGGTTGCTGCCGACAGTTTCGAAGAGAAATTCTGGTCCGGTGGTGATCTGGGAGCGATGTATCGCGAGATTGCCCAGAGCGGGGGTACGCGGCTCGGTATGGCCGGAATATTCGAGTCGGGATTTCGCGAATTCGGCCGTCTGCAGAAACAGCAGGGGTTGTCCGGCGAGCATGTGCTGGAGGGTGCAAGGCGCTCAATGCTGGTTTCGCAGATGCGCGAAGTCGATCGCCTGGAGAACAACCTGGCTTTTCTCGCGACGGTCGGCTCGACGAGTCCCTATGTAGGACTGTTCGGCACGGTTTGGGGAATCATGAATTCGTTTCTTGCACTGGGAAACGTGCAAAGTGCGACGCTCGCTCTGGTCGCCCCCGGTATCGCCGAAGCCCTTATCGCGACGGCGATGGGATTGTTTGCCGCGATACCGGCTGTGATAGCGTTTAATCGTTACGCGGATAAGGTCGGACGCCTGGAAGTCCGGTTCGATACGTTCATGGAAGAATTTACGGCCATCCTGCAGCGGCATGCTACGAGTGCCGATGGAGCATCGCGATGAAACGTGCCCGACACCGGCGACTCATGGGCGAAATCAACGTGGTGCCCTATATCGACGTCATGCTGGTGTTGCTGATTATTTTCATGATCACGGCACCGCTGTTGACGCAGGGAATCGACGTCGATTTGCCCGAAGCCGCAGCGGATCCCCTGGATCCCGAGTTCCTAAGAGACAACGAGCCCCTGGTTCTGAGTATCGACGCGCAGGGTTCGCTGTATCTGAACATCGGTGACAACGAAGACGAACCAATTGACGAACAGACGGTCGTGACGAGAACGGCGGCGGTAATTCGACGGAACGCGGAGACACCGGTGCTGGTCAGAGCCGATCGGGCGGTTCCCTACGGCCGTGTAGTGACGGGTATGGTGTTGTTGCAACAAGCGGGCGCGGACAGAGTCGGGTTTATCACTGACCCTGTCGATGCGTCGTCCGGGGAGCCCTGAGCGAAAGCGGCGAGCGGTGCGATGCTGTCTTACCTGAAACGACATTTCGGCTCAGTCAGTCTCTCGACGGGGCTGCACGTCGCCGTCGTGGCGGCGCTCACGCTGGGCCTGAGCTTTACGGGCGAGCCGCGCTATCCGATCTCCACGGACGAGCCCGTCGCGATCGAGGCAACCGTCGTGGACGAGGCGCTGATCCAGCGAGAAGTAGCTCGCCTCGAAGAGGTCGAGCAGGCCGAGATCCAGCGCCAGCAGGAGCAGGAGCGCATCGCTCGCGAACAGGCCGAAGAGGCACGCCGCGAGGCCGAGGCCGAGCGGACACGACTCGAGGTGGAACGCCTGGAGCGCGAGCAGGCCGCACTGGTTGAGGAGCAACGCCTGGCCGATTTGCAGCTGCAACGTGAAGAAGCCGAGCGTCAGGCTGCGGAGGCCGAGCGTCAGGCTGCCGAGGCCGAGCGTCAGGCTGCCGAGGCCGAGCGTCAGCGCGTCGAGGAAGAGGCCCGCCTGGCCGCGGAGCGCGAAGCGGAGGCAGAACGCCAGCGCCAAGTCGAGGAGCAGCGGCAACGCGAAGAACAGGAACGCCTGGCCCGTGAAGCAGAAGAAGCACGAGTCCGCGCCGAGATGGAAGCCGAGCTTCAGCGGGTGCTTGCGCAGGAAGATGAACGTCGCCGCGCGGAGGAGTCGGGGCTGCTAGATGAATACATCCGTCTGATCGTCAACCGGATCGAGCAGAACTGGATTCGACCCGCGAGTGCGCGACCCGGTCTGGAATGCCGGGTTCGCGTGACTCAGATTCCAAGCGGTGACATCGTCGACGTGCAAGTCGGGGCCTGTAACGGCGACGACGCCGTCATTCGCTCGATCGAAGCGGCGGTCCTGAATTCGTCGCCACTGCCGCGCCCGACGGTGCCTTCGCTTTTCGAGCGCACGCTCAACGTCATTTTCGCTCCAGAGGTTTAAAAGGAAGATTTCATTGTGACTACAACTCTGAATTCGAGATTCGCAGCATGGATTGCCGCTACCCTGGTCGTCGGTCTCCTTTGCTGCACGAACTCGTACGCTCAGCTGCGTATCGAAATAACTCGCGGTGTAGACCGGCCCGTCCCAATGGCCATCGTGCCCTTTGGCTGGGAGGGTCCGGGCACGCAAGCGCCGTTCAACCTGACAGAACTCGTCAGCGCGGATCTGGGCCAGAGCGGGCGCTTCGCGCCGATAGAGGAGCGCGATCTGGTTTCACGACCGACCACTGGCGCCGACGTGGATTTTCAGGACTTCCGCCTCCTCGAGGTTGACGTTCTCGTTATCGGTCGTATCGCGGCGACGGGGCCTGACCAGTACACGGTGAACTTCCAGCTTTTCGACGTTCTCCGGGGAGATCTTCTGCTCGGGTACCGGTTGACGTCGTCGGAAG
>JAHEKF010000020.1 GCA_024638465.1 Rhodospirillaceae bacterium
TCGCCTGTAGCGTCAGCGTCTGAGCGCCGCCGTCGATGTCCTTGCCGGACAATGGCGGCGCGGGATCCATGAGCTGCTCCCGCGATGGGAAAGCCGTGCTTCGCGGCGTATTGACCCCTACCAGCGGGCTTTCCTCAGGAAGCGCTGCGATGAGCGGGCTTGGCGCGGCGGCGGTCTCGAAGACCGCAGCGGGCCAGCTGAAAATTGCGTCCGCGGTGCGCTCGCGCAAGCGCGCGGTTACACGCTGGCAGCGCCGCAGCGACTCTCGCGGTGAGCACCCCGGCATCTCATGCTCGACCTGGAGGTATAGCGGCAACAACGGATTCGGCGTCGCCGTCCGTGGCCATTCGGCATCTGTCATGCCCGTTACCCATACGGCGTCGTAGCCGGCAGCGACGTCTTCCGGCCGCTCCAGCAGCGTGAGTCCGTAAATCGGTACGGGCCCGCTGGCACGCGGTTCCGAAGCCGTGCGTTCGAATTCCACCAGGGCATCGGACATCGACAGCGTGCCGACGATTGGTGTCAACAGGCAGAATTCGTTCAGTGCCGTATCCCAGACCGGCAGCGAGCGCGAATCTGCATCGGTCTGATCGCCGGGCCAGCCGAGTTCCGCCAGGACTTGCTGCCAGATCCGCGCCCAGCGAGTCGGTGTTGCGCTCTGAGAGCCCTGCGCGGCGCCCAGAAGTTCGAGCGAGAGCCGCAGCCGGCGCTCGGTTCCGGCTGCGGATTCGCGTAACCAGGCCGCCAGCCCGCCATGATAGAAGGCATCACGAAAACCGAGTTGTGACATGGGTTTCGGCCGAAGGTTCTGCTCCGCCCGGGCGCGCTCGAGATCGTCGTCGGGATCGGAGACGAAGAACGGGCTCCTGAGCCAGCGGCTGAGATGCACGAATCTGCCGCGCGAGCTCAGAAGTTCGAGCGCATTCAGTGCTGCGCCAACGGCTGGATGATCTGCCGCGGGGATGCCTCTGGGCTCGAAGTAGCCGGTTGTTGCGGCGGATGTCAGCGAAGTCGTCGCAGTGTCGCGAGCGCGATCGAGAAGCCGGTCGACGTCATGGCGCCGCGGTGCGGCGCGTGAGGCGACGATTGCGAGCCGCTGGCGGGGATTTTTCGCGAGGGCCCGCACGGCCCAATCCACGGCGGTCTCAAGTTCCTGGGCGCTGTCAGCGAGACCTGTGCGGTGTCCTTGCGGATCGCTCGTCCGCGGCTCCCAGGTCGAAATTTCGCAGCCGGCCCGCTGCAGTCGCGCGTAAAGCGATTTCCGGGCAGGGGGCAGATCACCGAGATCGGCCCAAACGACCGGCCGCCGGGTCAAGCCACGAAGATCGGGTGCGCGCAGCAGCTCGTCCAGGATCATCGCACTGTCGATCCAGCCGTTCTGATCGAGTACCTCCCGGAACCGGCTGGCCCAGCGCAGAAAGGCCGCGAATCCCGGATCGCCATCGCGAGCGGCTAGCCGCCGCGGATCGAGTTCGTGGGCCCACAGCCGCTGCCAGGCGTCCGCGGCCCAGCTCGCAGCGCTGTCAACGCCGATAAGCGCTCCAGCCTCGGCCGAGCCGGCGATGATCGTGCGCCACAGGGCCTGCATCTGCGGGGACGTCAGGACCTGCCGATCGGCGGCGGGGAGCCTGCGCCAGAGCCCGAGTATCCACGGCTCGAAGGCCGATAAACTCGAGCCGGCCGAGGCGGAGCCGCGTGCCGGCAGACTGTCCTGTAGCAGTGCAACTTCGAGCTGGCGCGCTGCAAGACCGCTGCCGACGACAATTTCTGCGTCATCGACCAGAAGGTCCGGCAGATTATTTAGCATTTAATTTCAGATAGTTAAAGCTAAATACTTAAGCAGATTCTAACTTAGGCGGGCGCGTCGACATCTGCTCGAGGACCGTTTCTATGCGTTTGAACACGTCCCTGAGCGTCTCGTCGTCAGGCAGCGTCGTCACGCGGAAGTGGTCGCGATAGTCGGTATTGAAGCTCGAGCCGGGCGCGACGAGCACGTGTTGCTGCTCGAGCAACTCCAGCGCGAACGCCTCATCGTCGAAATTCGGCAGCTTGTCAGTATTGACCCCGATAAACGCGTACATCGACCCTTTCGGTGCGACCACGGTCAGGTATTTACTGGCTTCTACACCGTCCACGAGCGCCTGACGCGATTCGTACAGACGTCCGCCGGGCGAACAGAGTTTACGCACGCTCTGATAGCCGCCGAGCGCGGTCTGCACCGCCCATTGGCCGGGGACGTTGCTACAGAGCCGCAGCGCGGCCAACAGATCCATCGCATTGATGAAGTCGACGGCACGATCCAGAGCGCGGCTGAATGACACCCAGCCAACGCGATAGCCGCAGGCGCGATAAACCTTCGACAAGCCACTGAACGTTCCGCAGAGCGCGCTTTCGCAGAGCGTCGCCATCGGGATGAATTCCGCGTCGTCGTAAACCATCTGGTCATAGATCTCGTCGCTGAGGACGATGAGATCGTGCCGATCCGCGAGCGCCGCCAGTTCGGTCAGGCACTCGCGACTATAAACGGCGCCGGTCGGATTATTCGGGTTGATGATGACGATCGCCCGCGTCTTCGGCGTGATGAGCTCAGCCACCTCGTCCGGATCCGGCATGAATTCATTGGCTTCGTCGCAACGATAATAGACGGCTTTCCCGCCGTTGAGCGTTGTCGCGGCAGTCCACAATGGGTAGTCCGGACTCGGGATCAGGACTTCGTCGCCGGCGTTGAGCAATGCCCGGAGTGTCAGATCGATCAGCTCGCTGACGCCGTTGCCGATAAAAACGTGCTCCGCCGTGACATCCATCACGCCGCGGCTTTGCTGTTGCATGACCACCGCTTCGCGGGCCGGAAAAATTCCCTTCTGGCCGCAGTAGGCCTCGCTTCCATTGAGATTCTCGATCATCGCCAGGCGCATCGTCTCAGGCGTACGAAAACCGAACAGGCCGGGATTACCGATGTTCAGTGACAGAATTTCGTAGCCCTGCAGCTCCATCTCGTGGGCGCGGCGGGCGAGTTGTCCACGAATTTCGTAGCGGACATCCCTGAGCTGCCGGCTCGGTTCGATTTCGGCAGATTTCGTCACGGTATCAATCCGTTGCAACTGGTTAACGCGCGCAGGCTAGCCTGAATCGAGCAATTAATAAAGCGATGGCGTCGTTACGCGCGGGAAAACCGCCGTACCCCGCGAGCGGAACTCAGATCGCCTGGTTTTCCTCGACGTTGAGAATCATGCCGTCGACAGCCGTGACTTTGACTTCGCTTCCAACGGTCGGCCTGGACTCATCGCCGGGCCGGAGTCTCGCACTCCAGATCTCAGTGCCGATTCGGATGCGCAGATTCGCGCCCTCCTCTTCCGGCACCTCGATGATCCTGCCAACGGAGCCCACGAGGCTGTTTTCGACAGGATTGGACGATTCGCGGGCATAGACCGCCGTCAGTCCGGTAATCGAATCGTCAAAAAGCTCTCTGGCGATCATGGCGATGATGGCCATGACAACGCCGAGAAGTAGCAAGCCGCTCAATAGATCCAATTCAGCAGGTCCTCTTGTCGCGGCAGCCGCTATTCGTTCCAGTCCGCGCAGTCGAATGGCTCGTATTCGATCTCCGGCGTCCAGCGCCAGAACCGCTCGAGCGTTACCGGTTCCGTATACATTTCGGGATCCGTTGCCGTCATTGCGTACTCGAGTCGCTGGCCATTTCCCGTAACGGAGAAGCGCTCTGCGAGAGTCGCGTTCGCAGACAGCGGAGTCCCGTAGGAGTCGAGATAAGGATAGTCGAGGTGAGTGGTCGTTACGACCAGGGTGTCGCCGTCCCAGCGTCCGACCGAGTAGCCGAGATTGGACCGTGCGATCTCCTCGGGTGTCGAGGATTCATTCATGTGGACAGTTCGTACCGAATCGTATTCGTAGACGCGGATGACGATCTGGTCTCCCTGCTGTTCGAAGGTCAGCTGTCCGGGGTCGAACATCGTCGATGGCATTCCGGTGCGGCACTCCAGCTCCGGGTTGTCGCTGACCGCGTTGTAGGCGGCTGCGAGCGTTTGCCCCCGGTCCGTCAGGAAACCCGTGTAGGAGGATGTCGGCGGGCGGGGATAGACGCCCGGGACGTTGCTCCAGACCCGGAACAGGCCCGAAGCCGCTTCGCGTGCGGCGGCGATGGTGTCCGCATCGAGCGTTTGGGATTGATTCAGTGAAAGCGTATCTCCGCCCCAGCGGGGAGCTCTGCCCCCGTGCGTCAGTTCCTCGCCCGTTGGTAGCAGCAAATGCACGATGCCCATCGAGTTCGGGTCGCGCTTCGAGGTATATCCGGCGACCCTGACCGTGGAGCCGACGCTCAGGAGTTCCTCGGACACGCCGGCCCGGCGCATCGAACGGGGATTCGGGCCGATTTCCATTTCGCGAACGACGAGATCGCCGTTTTCATCCCGGATCTCCATGCGGAACCGGATATGGGGATTGCGCCAGAGAACTTCGGTGATCTCGCCTTCGAACTCTAGAATCTGCGATCGTTCGTAGAGCAGTGCGCTGTCCGGGGGGCCATGGTGCGCGGATGTGTACAACGGAACCAAGGCGAGAAAAGCCAGAATTCCTGCCAGCTGCTTCATGATCTCGAAGTCCCCCCGACGCCGTTGTATTTATTAGTGTACCGGCATCTCAGATCATGTAACACGGCTATTTACGACCGCTACCGTGGAGGGTTCCGTTCATGGCGCGTTGACAGGCTCGGAGCGGCAATGGGAGACTGACGTCAAACGAGACCGGAGTCGTCATGTCCAGAAGAAAGTTCCTCAAGACTTCCGCGTTACTGGGAGCCGGCACGTTGACCGGACCCTGGCTTAAAGCCAATGCCCAGAGCGGCGCGTCAGGCGACGGTCCTGTGCGCATTCTGATGGGCGGCTACGGACCTCCGACGACGAGTTTCAGTCTCGCATTGAAACGAATTGGCGATCGGCTCACGGAGAAGTTCGGCGATGACGTGGATGTGCGTTATGTCTACAACATCATGGACGTCGGTTATCGCGGTCTCGAGATTCTTTCGCTCGTGGAAGATGGAATTCTGTCGCTCGGCTATCAATCCAGCAGCTATATGACGGATCGGGTTCCGGAACTCGGGCTCGCCGACCTGCCGTTTCTGTTTTCATCGAATCAACAAGCTCGGGCCGCTATGGACGGTGAGTTCGGGAGACGACTGGCAGAAGCTATCGAAGCGAATATGAACTACCGCATTCTCGGTTATTTCGAGAACGGACTGCGCCATATCTCGAATCGCGTGCGGCCTATCCGCGCACCCGCAGACCTTGCCGGGCTGAAAATGCGCGTGTTGCCGAGCGAAGTTCATTCGAAAACGTTCTCGTTGCTGGGTGCGGATCCACGCATTATGGATCTCAGCGAGGCGATCGAAGGCGTTATCGGCGGTACGCTCGACGCACAGGAGAATCCGTTCGCCAACACCGTTACCTACGGCGTGCACAACTACCACGAGTACCATACCGAGACGAACCACTTTTATCTGTCCCGGCCAATTTTCCTGCATCGGCAGTCGTTCGATTCCTGGCCGTCTGAGGTTCAGGAAGAAATGCGGGCCGCCGTCGCGGACGCGGTCACGATACAGCGCGACATGAAAGACCAGGAAGAGATCGATGCGGCGGAAGCGATCGTCGCGGCCGGAGGCGAAATCTTGCGCCTGTCAGACGAGCAGCTGGAGGCGTTCAAAGCTGCCGTTCAGCCGCTCTATGACGAAGCGCGCGAGCGTTACGATCCGGAATTACTGGCGCTAGTCGGACTCTGACTTCTCGACTTGTTCTCGAGCCAGTAACGTCTTTTTTCGCTCCAGTCCCCAGCGGTAGCCGCCGAGGCTGCCATCGGATCGCAGGACACGATGGCAAGGTATGACGACTGCGAGCGGGTTCGCAGCACAAGCACGGGCGACGGCCCGATGCGCCTTCGGACGACCGATCTGAGCGGCGACCTCGCTGTAGCTGACCGTAGAGCCGGCCGTGATCGACTGCAGCGCTTTCCACACGCGTTTCTGAAATGCGGTTCCCTGTATGTCGAGCGGCAGAGACAGGCCTGCGCGCGGAGTTGCAATAAGCTCCGTGATACCTGCGAGCCATGCCTTTAGTTCGCTCTCGTCGCGTTCGATTCGAGCCCCGGGAAACCGACTGGACAAGCTGTCGACGAGCGATTCGTCATTTTCACCGAACTCTACACAGCAGATGCCACGCTCCGTCGCGGCAACCAGGATCAGCCCCAGCGAAGATGTCGCTGTCGTGAACGAGATTGAAATACCGGCTCCGCCATCGCGATATTGCGCCGGCGTCATTCCCAACAAGCGATTCGCGCTCTCGTAGACGCGACTGCTGGAACCGTAGCCGGCCTCGAAGATCGCATCGGCAACCGGTTGCCCCTGAGATAGCGCGGTCTGCAGACGTTTCACTCGCATGCCTGCCGCGAATTCGCGCATCGTGACGCCTGTAAAGCGCTTGAATTCTCGTCGAAGATGCGATGCGCTTATTCCGAGATCGGCTGCCAGCTGCTTCGCGATCGGCGTTTGCTCCGCCGCAGCAATCATTGCACATGCATCGCGGATCGTCCGGGCGCGGCGATCGTGATCGGTGGATTCTGTCGGGCGACAGCGCTTGCATGCCCGATAGCCGGCCGCGATGGCCGCACGGGTCGAAGCGAAGAACTCCGTATTGTCGCGTCGTGACAAGCGGGATGGGCAAGACGGGCGACAGAAGACGCCGGTCGTCCTGACGGCATAAACGAACTCACCGTCGAGCGAAACGTCGCGAGAACACACGGCGTTCCAGCATCGATCGTCGTTCAGTTGGATCGGGCTCGTCGTCATCATGGGTGCAGTATGGAACTACCCACTGGCCGGTGCTATCCGCGAACGACCGTCAAATTCGGATTCAGCGAGTTCGGCGTCGCAGCCGCACCCTCCGGATGCTCGCCGCGGTCGAACGCCGGACCCGCGAGGCGCATTCTGCGTCGCGGTTATCCTTCTGGCGGAATTTGCGCCTCGATCGTAATGAGCAGTTTCACTTCCGGAAAAAAGCCGTGATCGAGATCGTAGGTAACGCCGAACGCGCCGCGGTCAATCACCGTTTCAGCATCTGCCCCGCAGACCTCGCGCCCGTGACGGAAGTGGGGCTGGCATCGGAACCGGTTGATCGTCAGGTCGACCGGGAGTGTAACGCCGTGCAGCGTCAGTTCGCCCTCGACGGCAGTCGGCGATCCGTCAACGAAATCCGCAAGCTGGCCCACATAAGTTGCCGTGGGGAACCGGGCGACATCGAGAATATCCGCAGCCATGGCATGTTCGTTCATTCCGGCGTGGCCGAAATCGATCGATGCCATGTCCATCGTGACCTCAACGGTACCGGACTGTGCTTCCTTGTCGAACATGACGGTGCCTTCGGTTCGCTCGATCTTTCCTCGCCAGATCGACAAGCCACCTTGATGGTCGGCCTCGAAAGCAGGATAAGTGTGCCCGGAATCGATGATGTATGTAACAGGCGCCGCGACGGCTATTGCGGTGAATGCGCTACACGCGAATACCAAAGCGGCGCGCGATAGTAATCCGAGATTCATTTTCTTGCTCCCGTCGGAATAGGAAAAAATTCGGTGCTCGCGGCGATTCTACCGAGTTGACGGACGAAACGCCTCAGTTTTATCGTAATTATCGTGACGCTCGAGAACCGTTCGCAGCTTAGCGGGACACGGCGCAGTTCCATGGCTCGATTGTTTCGCCCGGTACCCAGTCCCATCGCGCGCTGATCGTAACCGGTTCGCTCAAATACAACGGATCGGTCATCGTCGCCTCCCAGTTCAAACTGTCCATTGTCTCATTGACGCGGTAGCGCTCGACGATGGACATGTCGACACTTTTGGGTACGCCATCGTCGTTGAAATACGGGTAGTTGCTTCCGGCCGTCGTCACGATAAGCGTGTCACCTTCCCAACGGGCGATCGAATGACCCATCGCGGACGGTTCCGTTACCGCAGCGCTCTCGTCCAGATGGAACGTACGCGTATTGTCGTTTTGCTCGATTCGCATGACGATGGTGTCGCCACGATCGATGAATTCGATCGGAAGCCCCGTGTCCATGGCGACCGGCATACCGACCGCATCGCAGTTCCACAATGGGTGGTCTTCCAGCTCGTCGAATTCCGCGAGCTTTGATTGCGCTGCAGCGGTGAGTGGCAGATCTTCGACGCCCTGTCGATCCCGGTAGGTCCAGACTCGGAACAGTCCTTCGCCTGTCGAATCGGTGGCTGTGGACGGTGTCGTGGCGGCGCTCCCGATGACGGCTTCGTCGGGCCAGTATGGCTCGTATCCGGGCTTGAGAATCGCCTGAGTGCCGTTTCCGAGCGAGACGCTGGTTCCGAGCACGAGGCCGTCGCGGCGGCTGGAGCGCTGAATTGCAGCCCTGACCGTAGCGCCGACGGTGAATGCGTCTTGCGTCAAGCCCTTGCGCAGGAGCGAGTTGGCGGACTGCCAGCCCTCCACGTCGATCAGTTCCGCTTCACCGGTGTCGCTGACGACACGAAGCGTCAGTACCGGATGCGGATTACGCCATTCAACCTCGACGAGCTCGCCCTCGACCACCTGGATTTCGTCCGAGAACTCGGCGCGGGAATGGTGTGCCGATGTGGTCGTCGGCAGAGCCAGAATTAACACCGCAGCTGTCGCGATTCTCACGATATTCCCTCCCCTGATGCAATGATTCGTTATGCCGATAGTGTACGCCAGAACCACCGGTTGCGGGATTCGACTCGACCGATCGCGCTATTGCAGAGTTCGCAGTTCCTCGATTCGCCGGGCCTCGAATTCGTCACCGGGATTCCACGCAGGAAGCGCGTCAGCGTTAGCAATGCGGAGCCCGATGGCGTACGCGAGCCGCGCGTCTTCGACCATGCCGTCAAAGTTCCAGTCATCCTCGAGTTCGTCGCTCGGTTGGTGGTAATGCACGCTGACCCATTGCTCGATCTGCTCGACTCCCCAACCTTCGGGCCGATCCACGAAGTCCGTGCCTTCGTCGATATACACAGCGGGCACGCCGATTTTTGCGAAATTGAACTGATCCGAGCGATAGAAATAGCCGCGATCCGGGAACTGATCGCCCTGCACGCGGCGACCCTGATCGCTGGCTGCCTGCTCGACGATCGCGTCGAGACTCGATTTTCCGTAGCCGATAAAAGTGACATCCCGGGTGCGCCCCCAGATATTGCCGCCGTCCAGATTGACGTTCGCCGCGAGACGGCCAGGCGGGAAACCGGGTTGCCGCGCATAGAAGGCCGAGCCCAGCAGACCCTGCTCTTCCGCAGCGACGAACAGAAACAGGACCGATCTTCGCGGCGGCATTTCGAGGCTTCTGAAGGCATCCGCGATCTCGAGAACCTGAGCAACGCCGGCAGCGTTATCCCTCGCGCCGTTGTAAATCGCGTCGCCGTCTGCGTTCGGCTCGCCAATACCGAGATGGTCGTGATGCGCGGTGTAGACGACGACCTCGTCGCGCAGGCCGGGATCGCTGCCTTCGAGCAGGCCTGCGACATTGGCGGTTTCGACGCGAGATAGCGCATTCTGAAGTCGAAGCGACGTCGAGATTCCGAGCTCGACAGGCTCGAATTCGGATGAACGCGCCGCAGCAACGAGTTCGTCGAGGCTGCGCCCGGCGAAGGCAACAAGTTCGGCGGCTGCCTGCTCGGAAACCCAGGCCTGCACTTCGGTCGTTGGCTCCTGACCCGCCGGCAGCTTGTACTGAACTCCAGTCCAGGACGTCTGGACCACCTGATAGGGATATCCCGCCGACGGCGTCGTATGAATGATGATGGCTCCGGCAGCGCCGAGTTCGGCCGCAATCTCATACTTGTAGGTCCAGCGACCGTAGTAGAGGCGTCGATTGCCCTCGAACAGGGCGGGGTCCCAGTCCGGATCGTTATTGAGCATGAGCAGTACTTTGCCGCTGACATCCCTGCCCTTGTAGTCGTCCCAGTTGAATTCAGGCGCTTGAATGCCGAAACCCACGAACACGAGTTCCGCACCGTCAATCCCGGCGCGTTCGGCCTGGGTGCCCGAAGCGGCGATGTAATCATCCCAATGCTCGAGCGACAGCGTATCGGTGCCGCGATTGAACGTCCATGTCGGAGGTGGCGTCGTCGTTATGCTGACGATATCGAAGGGTTGTAGCCAGCTGCCGTCGTCGCCGGCCGGAACCAGGCCCATGCGATCGAGCGCATCGCTGAGATAGCGCTGCGTCATGAGATCGCCAGTCGTCGCCGGTCCCCTGCCTTCGTAGCTGTCGCTGGCGAGCACCTCGATGACGCCTCGCAGCCCGTCCTCGTCGATGGTATTCGCTGCCGTTACCGGGTTGTCGGCCGATTCCACGGCCGTCGACATGGCGGAATCCGGCGCCGGACCGCAAGCGCTGACCAGGATTGCGGCAACGATCATCCCGGGTCTCGCGAAGCGCTGAAGTAGTTCGAGTGTTTCGATTACATTCATATATTTATCAATATGATAAGGGAAATACATAAACAAAATTATAGGATATTTTGCCAACGATCAGCGCTAGCATGGCCGCGCCGCAGCGTCGTGACGCCCCACCCGGTTTCTAATCGGTGCCGACCGCAATCTCACGGCCGTCGTCCCGGATCCACTCGCTCCAGGACCCTGCGTAGATGCGTCCTCGCTCGAGTCCCGCGGCGGCAAACCCGAGTGACAGGTGGCATGCGGTGACTCCCGAGCCGCACATCGTCACGACGGCGGAGCTTGCATGGCCTTCGAGCGAGCTCTCGATGCGCGATCTGAGCTGTTCCCGTGGCAGAAAACAACCGTCATCGCCGACGAGTTCCGTAAACGGCAGGTTTCTGGCGCCGGGAACGTGGCCCGCGACGGGGTCGATCGGCTCCTCTTCACCGCGAAACCGCGCGGCGCCGCGGGCGTCGAGAATGAGTGCGCCTGAGTCGATCTCGAGCGGAACATCCCCGGTGACGACGACCCATTTGTCGTGAACCGTTGCCGGAACGAAGTTCGCGGACTGCGCTTCAACCTCGCCTTTCTCCAGCGCGCCTCCATTTTCGGTCCAGGCGGCCAGGCCGCCGTCGAGGACCGCGACGCGTTCGTGACCGAGCCACTGCAACAGCCACCACAGCCGCGCTGCGATGGCCCCGGCGGCGTCATCGTAGGCGACAACGAGGGTTGAGTTGTCGATTCCCCAGCTGCCGAGTCGGTGCGCGAGATCGGCTGGTTGCGGCAGCGGGTGCCGGCCCTCATGAGGTGCGGGTTCAGCGGACAGATCGTCGTCGAGATGCGCATAGTGGGCGCCGGGCAGATGCCCTCTCAAATAGGCCGCGTAGCCGGCATCCGGCTCGGTCAGCTGAAAACGACAGTCGATGACGACGCAGTCCGGATCGGCCAGCTTTGTCGCCAGCGTCTCAGCGTCGATTAGTGGCTTGGTCGTGATAATGGTCGCTCAAAACAGAACCGCCCGGACAAGCCGGGCGGATACATAACTAACGCTCAGTGTTTTTGCAGGGGCTATCGGTTCAGTGCCGCCTGTAGCTGGTTTTCGCGTTCTTCTTCCGCGTTAACGTACTGAATCCAGCTCTGCGCCGCTGTTCGACTGCGCGTGTCTTCCTCGGCTTCTTCGAACGCAGCGCGCGCCGCGGTGTACTCTTCCAGTTCGAAAAGGCACGCGCCGAGAATCATGTTGCCCTGATCCGGACGGCGCAGATCCCCCTTACGCAGTCCTTCTCGCGCCGTATCGACACAGTCCTGCCAATTCGCGAGATTCTGGTGCGACTGCGCGAGGCGAAGGTCGATTTCGCCGTTGTCTGACATGCCGGCCGCGCGGCTCAACGCGGGCAGCGCCTTGACGTCTTCTTGAGCGAGCTGCCAGGCCTGTGCAAGTACCCGCCAGTTGTTCTCGTTCGACTCGATCGTCCCGTCGTCGAGACCCGCTTCCATGATTCTGGCAGCCTTGACCGGTATGTCGGCTCCCAGCAGCAGCTGCGCGAGCTGGACGAACTCGTTGCCACGCTCGAGCCAGCCGGCTTCGTAGGCCGTCTCATAGAGCGCGAGCTGACGCGCGTCTTCGCCTTCCTGGCCATACATCGCAGATAGCTGGATGAAGTATTCACGTTTCGGCCACGTGTCGATAATCGTCCTGAGAACACTGATTACGTTCGGATAGTCCTCGAGCTCGTAATAGAAGACGTTGAGCAATCGATACCAGTTTTCCTGCAGCTCCTGACCCTGAACCTGTGCTACTTCGATTGCCTGCAGCACCGGCTCGATGCCTTCTCGATACTGCTGCAGCTGATAATGGATCTGTGCGCGCAAAATGTACGGATCGGGCCCCGGGTTTTCCGCGATCGCGAACCACTGATCGAGCATGTCGAGTGAGTCCTGATAGCGCTCCTGCTGGAAGTACAGCTGGCAGAGCGTGAATCGCGTCGTCGTCTCCATTCCCAGCGGTAAATCAGGCTGCGCGAGTACCATCTCATACGCATTGATCGCTTCCGCGTAGTTGTCCTGCCCGAAGTAGATGAACGCATAGAAGTTCCACATTTGCGCCACTTCGTAGCTGTTGAGGCCGTCCATGTCGCGGACTTCCTGCAGCAACTCCTCGGCGCAAACGAGATCGTCCATTTCAGAGCAGGCCTGGGCTTCGGCGAGACGCGAATAGACGCGTTCGCGCATAGCCGGCGTTTCCCGTGTGGGCTGCGTGTTGGCGGTACTTTCCCCGTCCCCCATGCCCTGAGCATGACTCGGCGCGGAATCGAGAAGCAGGCTGCCGCCGACCAATGCAGCAGCGACCGAAACAGCAAAACGTGTGCCTGGCATTCTTAGCTCCTGATCGACCTGGCCGTTATCGGGCGATTTCAAAAGTAATCTTGTTCCGTACGCCTGGAACTTCGACTGGCTGACCGTCGATGACCCGAGGCTTGTATTTGAATTTCAGCGCGGCTTCGGATGCCGCCCGCTCGAACAGCGTGCTCGTCGACTCCACGACGGAGACGTCTCTCACGGAACCGTTAGTCGTGACGGTAAATTCGACGATGACATATCCTTCGAGGCCGCGCGACAATGCGCGCGACGGATAAACCGGCGCGACCTTGACGATAGGCAGGTATTCGCCGTCGCTGACGCCGAAGCCGACGCCGCCAACGGAGATGCCGGCATCGAGTGACGGAGCGGACATCGAAACGGCCATCGAGTTGTCGAAATTGTCTGCGGCGCTCGGAGTCGGCATTTCGGGCGGCGTCTCCGGCTCCGGTGGTTTCTCGGGTTTTTCCTGTTTGGTTTCGATGACCTCGTTGCGCTCGACGCGTACGAAGTCGGTTACGCGAAAGCTGTTCGCTTCGGTAAGCGCGCCACGGCCCGTGGCGATCAGCAGCTGCATGACGAAGAGCAGACCGAAAGTAACGGCAGCTCCGATGGCGATGGATGAGGCGTATCGCGCGATCATGAGGTCTCCCCGATATCTAAACACCAACTAACACGAGGACCGCCAGCACCGACGAATCCTGCAACTTGCCCGATTCTAGCACGATTGCGCGCTTCTCACGGAACCGCAGCGGCGATCGTAACGTCCTCGATCCCGATGGCTCTCGCCGCGTCCATTACGTTAATAACGAACTCGTTTGCCGCGCCGTTATCGGCTTGAATCACCACGCCACCTTCCGGATTCTCGGCTAGCAGTCGTTCGATCGCGGCGCGCACGCCGTCCGCACCAACGCTGCGCTGGTCCACCCAGATTTCGTTGTTGGCCGTAACGGCCACGAAGATACTGCCGCGATCCGGCGTAATCGCAGTTACCGCGCTCGGACGTGAGACTTCGACGCCCGGATCCTTGACGAAGACGGCGGTAACGATAAAGAAGATCAGCATGATGAACACGACGTCGAGCATCGGCGTCAGGTTGATTTCAGCTTCTTCGTCGTCCTGGTATTGATCTACATCTTGCATTGCGTTGGATCCTTGCTCATTCGCGCTCGTGTGACAGGGCTATTCTGCAGCCGAGGCGATGGAAATGTCGTAGACGTTGGCCTGACGCGCGGCATCCATGACGGCGACCAGTTTTTCGGCCGTCGATGCTCTTGCGGTCTGAATGACGACCGGGCGTTCCGGATCCTCGGCATGCAATCGTTCGACGTTGGCGCGCACCGCACGCACGTCGACGATACGGTTGTCGATCCAGATATCGTCGGTCGCATCGATAATGACGAGAATGGCGCCCTCTTCCTGAACGACCTGCGCCTGGTTGTCCTCGGGACGGTTACCTTCAACGCCGGTCTCGCGAATGAATGTTGCGGTGACGATGAAGAAGATCAGCATGATGAACACGACGTCGAGCATCGGCGTCAGGTTGATCTCGTTCTCGTCGTCTTCGGTTTTGATCGTTGCGATGTGCTTTTTCAATGCGTCATCCTCCGCAGGATTCTGCTGCGCGTTAGTATACCTCGTACTTCAAGGTATGCTCAAGCTCAACTAGTGGTCCATCGTTAGTTCGTCTTCGAGCAGCCCGGTACGGCGTTTCGCCGTGCGAGTCAGAATGGTGACGAAAAATACGCCCGACAGAGCGCCGACCATGCCCGCCATCGTTGGCACCGTGGCTCTCGAGACGCCGGCGGCCATCGCGCGAGCATTACTCGTGCCCTGTACCGCCATGACCTCGAATACCTGGATCATGCCGGTCACGGTGCCCATCAGGCCGAGCAGCGGGCACAGCGCTACCAGCGTCTGAATCAGCGGCAGACTCTGATTGGCGGCGATCCTGACGCGCGAGATTATGCCGTCACGGATCTGGTGTGCATGCCAGGATTTTCGTTCGGGCCGGTTTTCCCATTGCTCGATTGCCTGCCGGGTCAGCGTATTGAGGCCGGTTCGGTAGAACATCAGCCGCTCGAGAATCAGGATCCACAGGAACAGGATGTTGATTCCGATCACGCGAAGTACGGGCCCGCCTAACTCTAGGAAGTCTCGAATCGCTTCAAAGGCATCTATCAAAAACTGCATTTATTCTCTCCGGAAGCGACGGTCCCGGCGTTCGCACGCCGGGACATCGCCCTGTTTTTGATTGCCTAAGCCGTCTTTTCGGATTGCTCCGCGACGATCCCTGCGGCCTGCTCCTGCAGTACCTGCGTAATGGCCTTACTGCGACCATTCACCAGCGTATGCAGCAACACGGTTGGAATAGCGACGGTCAGACCCAGCACGGTCGTTATCAGCGCCTGTGAAATACCGCCGGCCATGGTGGTCGGATCGCCGGTACCGAACAGTGTGATCGCCTGGAACGTCTGAATCATGCCGGTTACCGTTCCGAGCAGGCCGAGCAGCGGCGCTACCACGGAAATCACCTTGATGAACAGAATACCGCGCTGCAACGCCGGCATCTCCCTCAGGATCGCTTCGCCGAGCTTCAGTTCGAGGGTCTCCGTATCGACGCTTCGGTTGCTGTGGTAGACCTGAAGTACCCGACCGAGCGCATTGTCTTCGGCCGGTGTATCGCGCTTGAGCTGCGCTCTGACCTTGCCACCGGCAATCGTCAGGCTGAGGAGTCTGGCGAGCGCGAGTAGTACGCCGACGATACCGAGGGAGATAATGACGTAACCCACGATACCGCCCTGCTGGACACGTTCCTGCAGATTCGGCGTCTCGACCAACGCGGACAGAATGACGCCGCCCGTGGGATCGACGCCAAAGCGAACGAAGCTACCCGGTGTGGCGCCGAGAAGGTTTCCCGTGCTGTTGACGAAGCGGCCTCCCTCCGGCTGGCGCTGCAGTTCCGATACGGTGTTCGTGTCGGGATTGCGTTGCAGGTAGCGGCCATCGGCAACGACGTTGAACGTGCCGACCCGGACGATGTCTTCGAAGGTCTCCTGGCCGCCGGTTGTGATCACGCGGTAGTCAGAGATACGTTTGACCTTGCCCTGCTCGGTTGCTTCGCGCTGCAACTCGAACCACAGACGCTCGATTTCCTCGATGGATGCGAGCTGACTGCTCGAGCCCATCTTCGCCGCGAGCTCGGTCAGGAACTGGCCGCGGTCCGGGTATTCGATGTTGGTCGGCGAGTTCTCGAACTGCGCACGCGCGTCGCCAGCGACCTGCTGCAGTACGCCGAACAGTTCACGCAGCGAGCCGAGACGTGTATCGAGCTGAGCCGTTCGGTCAGCGATCAGCAGCTCGTTTTCCTCGAATGAAGTTTCGAGCTGCTCACTGCGGGCCTCTTCGTTGGCCTGCTGTTGACGCGCCTGCGCGAGCAAATTCTGCTGCTCTGACTGGTTCGCTTCGAACTGACGCTGCCGTTCCTGCTCAGCAGCCTGATCCTCCGCGCTGCCCGATGCTACGCGTTCGAGCAATTGATCCAGTGTGAGTTCTTGCTGGGCTTGGGTTACGCCGGAAAATGCGAATACCAGCGCTGTGGCCGGTAGCAGTTTTGTGAAATTCATTATCCTTCCTCCGGCGCGGGTACGGGCAGCAGCAGAAGCGACGGGCTCGTTTGGCCTCTTGCCAGCCTGAGTGCTTGCCGAATCGAGTTGCGGTAGTCGGTTCCGAGCGCGACCCATTCGCGGTTCGCCTGGTCCCAAACGCCTTGATTTTCACCGTCGGGCGTCTGATAGACCAGCGAAACCCGGCCGATCTGAAGAAAGTCGACTTCCCGGTTCAGGCCGTCGATATCGAGCTCGCCAGTGTAGGAGAAGATCGTCCGACCGTAGTCGTTCTCAATCTGCCACGCTTCCATGACGACGCGGAATTTCTCCGCGGCCGTAACGTCGGCGCGGTTCAATAGCGCGCTGAGTGAATTGACTCGCTCAGTGCGCTCGTTAATGAGGAACGGGACATCCGCGGCGACGAAGCGTTCCAGGCCGTCGATCATTCGCGTGAGCAGCGGCAATATCTGGCGCTCGATGACGGTAACGCTGTCGATCGACTCCGCCAGGTTCGCGAGTTCCTGATTCTGATCGTCTATTTGCCGCTGCAGCAGCGTGTTGTAGACGATCAGCCCATCGACTTCCTTCATGACGCTTCGGTACTCTTCGGTGATCGATCGCGTCTCTTCGACGATGCCGTCGATGACATCCTGCGATTCCTGCGCCTGCTGAATGCGACGTTCCTCGGCTGCAACGATCTGATCGACTGCTTGGCCGGCGACCATTTCAGCGGTGAAGATCGCGCCGAGCGTGCTAACCAGAAGCACTCCGTTACGTTTCGCTCTCATGCCCACTCCTCAACTCTCTATTTATATTTAGTAACAGCTAAAAAAAACCGGTTTCCCTACGACGTCTTGGCAAGTTCAGGATTGTTCGGCGCAACAAAGTGCGCTGAGCGCTTTGAAAGCGCAAGCAGCCACGGCGATTCGGGTCACTTTGAACCGCGTGGTGATAACGCCGACCGTTCTAATCCCGAGATTGCCCCCCGAGTTCCTTCTTCTAGGTCAATCAGTATCTCTTAATCTAGCTCCGATGCTGGAACGTCTTCGCACTCCTCGTGGAGCTTCTCCCTCTGGGCACCGGGTGCCCGGGCGAGAGGATAGCGCAAAACGTCAGACGCGTGCTATAGCGGTTCAATAATAGACCAAATTCAGTTGCTTCATCCGTTCGTTCGCCGAGCGACAGCGACCACCGCCGCAGGGTCGCTGCTCGCGCGCTTTGGAGAAGTCGTGGTTGACTCACTAGCTGATTAAAAATAGTTGCTTATAAGTGGCAGTTTAGGTTGTTTCTAAATTGCCTCCGGTGACGTTGACAAGTCTGGTCCTTTTCTGGATTATTCGTGGTTCTCATTAGGCTGACTGAGATGAATCGAACCGACCACGTGCTGCTCCTTCCCGTACTGCTTAGCGACGGCAGGTGCGGGCGCGTGGATTGACGACGATAAACCATGCAAACCCCGCACCCGAAAGGCTGCGGGGTTTTTTTTTGGCCGAAAACTTTGTGCTGATAATTAAATGAACAACGGGAGTACTGACATGAAACTCTATGTGGAGGCTGACGCGCGGCCCGAAGTCCTGAGCGGCGAAATCATCGCTGTGCTCGGCTACGGCAGTCAGGGGCGCGCTCACGCCCTGAATCTTCGCGACTCGGGTTACGAAGTGGTTATCGGCTTGCGCCCGGGGGGCGCGACGACGGCCAAAGCCGAGAACGATGGCTTCGCCGTCCTGCCGCCCGCGGAAGCCGTCAAGGGTGCCGGGCTCATCGCGATCCTGACCCCCGATATGGTTCAGGCGAAGCTGTATGCAGACATAGAGCCGAATCTGAAAGAGAATGCGACGCTGCTGTTCGCCCACGGATTCAATATTCACTACAACCTGGTCGAGCCGCGAAAAGATCTCGACGTCGTGCTGATTGCGCCCAAAGGGCCGGGCGATCTCGTTCGGCGCCAATACGAAGCGGGCCGGGGTGTGCCCTGCCTCGTGGCCGTGGCGCAGGATGCGACCGGCAACGCGCACGCTCGGGCGCTCGCGTACGCCGATGGCATCGGTGGCACGCGCGGTGGCGTGCTCGATACGACTTTCGGCGAGGAAACCGAGACCGATCTGTTCGGTGAGCAGACGGTGCTGTGCGGTGGCCTGTCCGAGCTCATTGTCAGGGGCTTCGGAACGCTGGTGGAGGCGGGTTACCAGCCCGAGGTCGCCTATTTCGAATGCATGCACGAAGTGAAGCTCATCGTCGATCTGCTTCACGAAGGCGGGCTCGCGAAAATGCACGAGTTCGTCAGCGAGACGGCCAAGTACGGCGATCTGACGCAGGGCGCCCGCGTGGTGGACGACCACACGAGCGAGCGCATGAAGGAAGTCCTGAAGGATATTCAGGACGGCACTTTTGCAAAGAACTGGGTATCGGAATACGAAGCCGGTCTTCCGGAGTACAACCGGCTGATGCGGGAAGATCTGGAAAGTCAGATCGAAACCGTCGGCAAGACGCTCAGAGGCCGCATGGCCTGGTTGCAGGATTAAAGAGTATTTGACGGAGGCGCTACCTCGACATTGAGGAGAAATATCATGGACGCAGTGGCCGACAACAGAGTCGTCATTTTCGACACGACATTGAGAGATGGGGAGCAAGCTCCCGGATGCAGCATGACTCTCAATGAGAAGCTTCGTGTTGCCGCAGCGCTCAGGGATCTCAACGTCGACATCATCGAAGCGGGTTTCCCTGCCGCCTCTCCGGGTGATTTCGAGTCCGTGCAACGGATCGCCGCAACGATCGACGGTCCGACGGTCTGCGGCCTGGCGCGGTGTAACGAGAAAGACATTCGTCGCGTCTGGGATGCCGTGAAGGAATCCGACCGTCCGCGAATTCATGTCTTTGTCGCGACCAGTCAGATCCATCGCGAGCACAAGCTGCAGATGGCGAAGGACGAAATCATCAGCACGGCAACGGAGAGTGTGGCGCTCGCGCGCTCGTTGTGCGCGGACATCGAGTTCTCGCCGGAAGATGCGGCGCGCACGGAGCCGGAATATCTGGCAGAAGTCGTTCAGGCAGTTATCGAGGCGGGCGCGACGACCGTGAATATCCCCGATACCGTGGGTTACGCCGTGCCTGGTGAATTCTACGAGCTGTTTCGCTATCTGAAAGAGCACGTGGATGGTATCGACGCGATCCGCTTGAGCGCGCATTGTCACGACGATCTGGGCCTGGCCGTCGCGAACAGCCTGGCCGCGGTACAGGCGGGAGCGCGTCAGGTCGAATGCACGATCAACGGGATCGGCGAGCGTGCCGGCAACTGTTCTCTGGAAGAAGTCGTCATGGCGCTCAAGACCCGCAAGGAATATTTCGGGCTGGAGACGGGGATACGGACGCAGCGGCTGTATCCGACCAGTCGTATCGTGACAGCGGTAACCGGAATGCATGCGCAGCGCAATAAAGCCATCGTCGGCGAAAACGCGTTCGCGCACGAAGCCGGGATCCACCAGCACGGTATGCTGAAGAACAGCGCGACATACGAAATCATGCGGCCGGAGGACGTCGGCCTGTCGCGGTCCAATCTCGTGTTGGGTAAACACAGCGGCCGGCACGCTTTTCGCGAGCGAGTCGAGCAGATGGGTTTTCAACTGGACGACGTTGAACTTAACCGCTGCTTCGAGGAGTTCAAGGAACTGGCGGATCGAAAAAAGGACATGTACGACCGCGATATCGAAGCGATCATCATGAACGTCGACGTCGGCAAAGCCGGACCCTGGAGGATCGAGGAGTTGCACATTACGGCAGGCACCGGAACCGTTGCCGCCGCGGCGCTACTGATGCGCCACGAGGACGGCCGCGAAATACGCGACGCGGCCGAAGGCGACGGCCCCGTAGCCGCCGCTTTTCGCGCGCTCGAGCAGGCTACCGGCGTAAACTTGATACTGAAGAACTTCGAGGTCCACGGCGTAACCGTCGGTGACGATGCGCAGGGTGAGGTTACGGTAACCGTCGAATATAATCGGCAGAGCTACCGTGGACACGCCGTGAGCACGGATATCGTTGAGTCCGCGGCGTTCGCCTATCTAGAGGTAATTAATCGGGTCATCCGGCGCCAGGAGGCGACGGGAGAGGAGACGGAATCCGTCGCCCTCGGGACTCCGTAACAGCAAGAAGGACTCCAGCGATGCCTTTGAAGACCAGCCAATACATCTGGCACGACGGCGAACTCGTTCCCTGGGAGGAAGCCACGGTGCATGTGCTTACGCATGCCTTGCACTACGGTTCTTCGGTATTCGAAGGCATACGTGTGTACAAGAGTCCGAATGGACCCGTGGGCTTTCGCCTGACGGATCACATGCGGCGCATGTATAACTCCGCCAAAGTCTACTATCTCGAAATCCCCTACTCGCTCGAGACCCTCGTTGCGGCCTGTCGTGATGTCGTGCTCAAGAACGGTTTGCTTGGCGGTGCCTATGTCCGGCCGCTGGCCTACAAGGGCTACGGGGAGATGGGCGTGGCGGGCGATCCGGAAGCGCCTGCGAACGTTTCGATAGCAGCCTGGGAATGGGGTTCCTACCTCGGCGACGGCGGGCTCGAGAACGGTGTCGATGTCTGTATCTCCTCCTGGCAGCGCGTGGCTCCGAATACCGTTCCGGCCATGGCAAAGGCCGGCGGTAACTATCTGTCGAGTATTCTCGTGACGCTCGAAGCGAGACGTCTCGGATTTACCGAAGGCATCGCGCTCAATACGTCCGGGTTCGTCAGCGAAGGCGCGGGCGAAAATGTCTTCCTGGTTCGCGATGGGACCATCTACACGCCGCCGGCATCAGCGTCGATTCTCGACGGGTTGACACGGAACTCGGTCCTGACGCTTGCGAAATCTCTGGGACTTACGGTGCTCGAGCAGGACATTCCGCGCGAACTCCTTTATATCGCCGATGAAGTCTTTCTGACGGGAACCGCCGCGGAGATCACGCCGGTGCGCTCGGTCGACAAGATCACCGTCGGAAGCGGCAAGCGCGGACCGCTAACGAAGCGCTTGCAGGAAAAATTCTTCGGACTCTTCGATGGCTCCACCGTCGACGAATGGGGCTGGCTCGAGCCGATCGAAGCGACCGGAGGCGGTCAGGCTGATCGCTCCGTCGCCGTCTGATTTAAAGGGAACTCATGAAATCGTTATTCGAAAAGGTCTGGGAGCCGCACGTTGTCGTTCCCGAGACCGAAGACACGCCGGCAATTCTCTATATCGACCTGCACCTCGTCCACGAGGTCACGTCGCCGCAAGCCTTCAATCTGCTGCGCGAAAAGGGCTTGCCGGTCAGACGCCCCGAGCAGACGCTCGCGACGATGGATCATTCGACACCGACGACGCCGGTCAGCTCGCTTGCGGATCTGGCCGTTGTCAGCGATACGCCGGCGACACGTCAACTCGTGCAGATGGAAAAAAACTGCGAGGATTTCGGCATCAAGCTCCGCGGTTTCTCCAGCCCGGAGCGAGGCATCGTGCACGTTATCGGTCCGGAGCTCGGCGCGACGCAACCCGGGCGAACGATCGTCTGCGGTGATTCTCACACCAGCACTCACGGCGCATTCGGCGCGCTCGCGTTCGGAATCGGCACAACCGAAGTCGGGCACGTGCTCGCGACGCAGTGCATGTTGCAACGACGCCCGAAGACTTTCGCGGTCAATCTCGAAGGCGCGCTGCCACGAGGTGTTGCGGCAAAGGACATCATCCTCAGTATCATCGGCGAGATCGGGGTCGACGGGGGTACGGGGCATGCGATCGAATTCCGCGGCTCGGCGATGTCGTCGTTGTCGATGGAAGAGCGGATGACGATCTGCAATATGGCAATCGAGGGCGGCGCACGCGCTGGAATGATCGCGCCCGACGACACGACCTACGAATACCTTGCTGGACGACCGTATGTACCCTCGGGTGCCGACTGGGACGAGGCGCTCGAAAGATGGCAGCAGCTTCCGGGCGATGCCGACGCGACGTTCGACAAGCAAGTAACGCTCGATGTCTCGAAGATGAAACCCATGGTCACGTTCGGCACCAATCCCGGGATGGTCATCTCGATAGACGACCCGGTTCCTGCGCCGTCGGGCAGTGACGAAGCGTTCGCGAAGGCGCTCGATTACATGCAGCTGAAATCCGGCACGCCGCTCTCCGGCACACCTGTGGATGTGGTCTTCCTGGGCAGTTGTACCAACTCTCGCCTCAGCGATCTCGAAGTAGCGGCAGGGCTGCTCAACGGTCGCAAGATCGCCGCCGACGTTCGGATGCTGGTCGTCCCCGGATCGCAGCAGATCAAGGATGCGGCGGAGGCGAAAGGTCTCGACCGCGTCTTCACGGAAGCCGGCGCCGAATGGCGCGAGCCGGGCTGCTCGATGTGTCTCGCGATGAACGGCGATTTCGTGCCGTCCGGCAAACTCTCCGTCAGTACCAGTAACCGGAACTTCGAAGGCCGCCAGGGCGCAGGCGCGCGCACCGTGCTGGCCAGCCCGCTGACCGCCGCCGCTTCCGCGTTGGCGGGTGCAGTCAGCGATCCCAGACCATACCTGGATTGAACCTTATGGAACCTGTAACGAAAATCGTATCGAAATCCATCGTGTTGCCGCTGGACGATATCGATACGGACCAGATCATTCCCGCACGCTTCCTGACGACGACGGTTAGAGAAGGACTGGGCGAGCACCTGTTCGAGGATTGGCGCTACGATGCCGATGGCAACGAGAACGCCGAGTTCGTTCTGAATCGACCCGAAGCAGGCGGCTGCGCTGTGCTCGTGGCGGGACGAAATTTCGGCTGCGGTTCATCTCGCGAGCACGCGCCCTGGGCACTCCTCGACTATGGCATTCAGGTCGTGATCAGTACGGAAATCGCCGACATCTTCTTTCACAACTCGCTGAAGAACGGCCTTATTCCAGTCCGTGTCGACGAGCAGGTCCACGCGCGGCTGCTGCAGAATCCGGGTTTGGATGTCACAGTCGATGTCGACGCGCTCGAGCTCCGGGTGCAGGGCTTTGATCCTGTCCTGTTCGAGATCGATCGCTTCGCGCGGTACTGCTTGCTCAACGGAATCGATCAGCTCGGCTATCTCATGCAGCACGGCGAGGCTATAGACGCTTACGAAGCGCGATTGCGATGAGCGCTTCCGTCGTTATCCTGCCCGGTGACGGTATCGGGCCGGAAGTATCGGTGCAGGCGTGCCGCGTCCTGGAAACCATCGCGGCGCGTATCGATCTGAAGCTGAAGCTCGAAGAGGCGTTGATCGGCGGGGCGGCGATAGACTCGACGGGCGGCCCCCTGCCCGCCGAGACGCTGGAGATGTGCCGGGAAGCGGATGCGATATTTCTGGGAGCTGTTGGCGGCCCGCAATGGGCCGACGTGGATGTTGATTTACGACCGGAACAGGGCCTGCTCGATCTGCGGCGATCGCTCGGGCTGTTCGCGAACCTGCGTCCGGTAAAGACCCTGCCCGCGCTCGCCGCCGCCTCGCCGTTGCGTGCGGAGCGCCTCGCTGGCGTGGACATCATCATCGTTCGCGAACTTACAGGCGGAATTTATTTCGGCAAGCGTGGCCGCTCGGAAACTGAAGCATTCGATACCTGTGAGTACAGCGTCTACGAGATCGAGCGCATCTGCCGTATTGCCGGACGTCTCGCAATGCAGCGGCGCAAGAAAGTGACTTCCGTCGATAAAGCCAATGTGCTCGAGACTTCCCGGCTGTGGCGTGAAACCGCCACGCGCGTCTACAAGGACGAATTTCCGGAACTCGAAGTCGAGCATCTCTATATTGACGCCGCCACGATGCATCTGTTGAGCCGGCCAGCCGAGTTCGACCTGATGGTGATGGACAATATGTTCGGTGACATTTTGACCGACGAGGCCTCTATGCTCGCAGGTTCGCTCGGCGTCTTGCCCTCCGCATCCCTGAGCGTGACGGGCACAGGTGTTTTCGAGCCGATTCATGGCTCCGCGCCCGATATCGCCGGGCGCGGGATCGCGAACCCCTGCGGCGCTATCCTCAGTATCGCCATGCTGCTGCGGCACGCGCTGAACCTGGGCGACGCGGCCGACCAGGTCGAATCGGCCGTACGCAAGACGCTCGAATCGGGGGCTCGAACCGCCGATCTTGCCGCAGTTGGTGGTGGCGAGTCGTTGAGCACGAGCGCCTTCGGCGACGCCGTCCTGGCGCAGCTGTAACGTCTCTGGACGCCCTTGACCTTTGGGAACATCTGTTATAACGTGCTATCACGTTAGTGCATTAATACGATAGGGCAAACATGAAGCTGCATCGCGGAATGACCGCAACCGAAGCTGCCGCCGCAGAGACCGGCTTGTACGAAGCCATTCTTACGCTCCGCAATGCGGATGAATGCAAGCGGTTCTTCTCCGATCTGTGCACGCCGGCCGAGCTGGAGGCGCTCGTCGATCGCTGGGCCGTCGTCGCGTATCTCAACGACGGTCTGCCCTATCGCAAAATCCATGCGATGACCGGCGTTTCGGTTACAACGATCGGTCGAGTCGCCCGGTTTCTCACCACCGGTAACGGCGGCTACAGCACCGCATTGGAGCGGCTGGACTCAACGAATTAGAGAAGCAGGTCATGCAAGATCAATCGGCAAGAATAAAAATCGCGGTGCAGAAATCAGGCCGTCTCACCGAGCATTCGATGGACCTGCTCAGTCGCTGTGGATTGAGCTACTCGCGCGGGCGCGATCAGCTGATCTGCTATGGCGAGAATATGCCGATCGATGTGCTTCTGGTGCGCGACGACGACATACCACGACTCGTGCAGGAGGATGTCTGCGATCTCGGCATTGTCGGCATCAATGTCACCGAAGAGGCGCGCCTGGATTTCGCGGCCAATGGCGTCGCCAATCTTTTCGAGCGCGTCAATGAGCTCGACTTCGGGCATTGCCGGCTCTCGTTCGGCATCCCCGCCAGTGTCGAGTTTCAGGATGCACGGTCACTCGAAGGGTTGCGTATCGCGACGAGCTACCCGCGTATCGTCGAAGACTACCTTCGCCGTAAAAATGTAAACGCGTCAGTGGTCGAATTTTCCGGAGCCGTCGAAATCGCGCCGAGTCTTGGCAAGGCAGACCTCATTTGCGATCTCGTCTCGAGCGGCGGCACGATGCGCGCGCACCAGCTCGAGGAAGTCGAAACGATACTCGAGAGCCGGGCTGCGCTCATCCAGACTCCGGTAAAGCTTGCCGAAGAGAAAGCGACCTGGGTCCAGCGTTTGCTGCAGCGAGTCGAAGGCGTGCAGCAGGTACGCGAGAGCAAGTACATCATGCTGCACGCGCCGCGTTCTGCGCTCGATTCGATTCGCGCGCTGCTTCCGGGCAGCGAGGCGCCGACGATCATGCCCCTCGACGGGCGTGACGATATAGTCGCCATGCACGCGGTTTGCCGGGAAAACATCTTCTGGGAAACGCTCGAGGATCTGAAGGACGCGGGAGCCAGTTCGATACTCGTGCTGCCCGTGGAGAAGATGCTGGCGTAGGCGCGTCATGAAACAGTACACCTGGAACGAACTCGATGCGGCGCAGCGCGAAGCATTGCTGCGCAGGCCCGCGCTCGCTGAAGACGATCGGTTGCAGGCCGGCGTCGCGAGCATCCTGGAACGCGTGCGTCGGGATCGTGATCGCGCCCTGTTCGAGCTAACGAAAGAACTTGACGGGGTCGAACTTGATTCACTGCAGGTGAGCGAAGACGAATTCGCTAATGCCGCGACGTCGTTGTCGGGCTCGCAGCGAGATGCGCTGTCTGCCGCTGCCGCCAACATCCGCAAATTCCATGAAGCTCAGATACCCGCTCCGGTCGTTGTAGAGACGACGGCGGGCGTGGTCTGCGAACGTGTCACGAGAGCCATCGGAAGCGTCGGTCTCTACGTCCCGGCCGGAAGCGCTCCCCTGCCCTCCACGGCGCTCATGCTCGCGATTCCCGCGGCGATAGCCTGTTGCCCGACACGCATTCTGTGTACTCCGCCGCAGGCCGATGGGCGTGCCGATCCGGCCGTGCTGGTTGCCGCGAGATCCAGCGGCGTACAACAGGTGTTCAAGGTGGGCGGCGCTCAAGCGATCGCGGCTATGGCATACGGCACCGAATCCGTGCCGAAAGTACAGAAGTTGTTCGGTCCGGGTAACGCCTGGGTGACCGCGGCGAAAGCACAGGCTGCGCAGGATCCGCTTGGCGCCGCTCGCGATATGCCGGCCGGACCCTCCGAGGTGCTCGTCATCGCCGATGAGTCCGCGGATCCTGATTTCGTGGCGGCCGACTTACTGTCGCAGGCCGAACACGGCACGGATTCCCAGGTCGTGCTCGTGGCAACGAGTAGCGCGATCTGCTCAGCCGTGCTCGCAGAACTCGAGACGCAGCAGCGGACGCTGTCACGTCGCGACATTATCGCGAAGTCTCTCGAGAGCTCGTTTGCCATCCTCGTCGACGATCTCGACCAGGCGTTCGTCGCAGCGAACGCGTATGCGCCCGAGCATCTGATCTTGCAGATAGAAAATGCGCGCGCGCGTGTTGACGACGTTCAGGCCGCGGGTTCTGTGTTCGTCGGCGCCTGGACACCCGAATCCGTTGGCGACTACTGCAGCGGTACGAATCACGTATTGCCGACATACGGCTTCGCGCGAGCTTACTCCAGCCTCGGAGTCACCGATTTTCTGCGCTCGATGACGGTGCAGGAGCTGACTCGATCCGGACTCCAGGCGATCGGTCCGGTTGCTGCGACACTGGCTGAGCTCGAAGGCCTCGACGCCCACTCGGCGTCTGTGACGAGGCGCCTCGACAAACTCCGAAGTGGTGAGGACACGTTGTCGTGAGCCGCTTGTTAAAGCTGGCACGTCCCGAGCTCACGGCTTTACCCCCTTATATCGCCGGCGCATGGGAACCCGGGATGACGCGACTCAACGCCAATGAATCGCCCTGGCAGGCACCGGGTGATCGGACCGAGCGTGGACTCAATGTCTATCCTCCCCCGCGACCTGACGCAGTCGCAGAGCGACTGGCGGGTTTTTACGGTACACGTAAACAAAACGTGCTGGTTACACGCGGGACGAGCGAAGCGATCGACCTGTTGATTCGCGGCTTTTGTGAGGCTGGAAGCGATCGAATCCTGATCTGCCCACCGACGTTCGACATGTATCGTCTTTACGCTGGCATCCAGGGTGCGGGTGTGTGCCGTGTGCCGCTTTTGCGCCACGATGATCCGCAGCGCGACTTCCAGCTCGACGTCAAGGGCGTTATCGAAGCATCCGCCGATCGAGTGAAACTCATTTTTCTCTGCTCTCCCAACAACCCGACCGGAGGGGCCGTCGCGGCGGCGCGAGTCGAACAGATTTGCGAGGCGGTCGCCGGGCGTGCGCTCGTCGTGATCGATGAAGCCTACCAGGAATTCGCCGACTGCCAGGGACTCGGTTCCCTGCAATCGCGATACGAGCACGTGGTAGTCCTCCGGACTCTGTCGAAATGTGTATCGCTTGCCGGTGTCCGCTGCGGTGCATTGCTCGGTCGACCCGAGCTAATCGGGTTTCTGGAAAAAGTCTTGCCTCCGTACACGTTTCCGACACCATCGATCGAACTGGTGATGGAAGTACTGAACGACGATTCGATGAAGATTTCGCGGCAGAGAACTCAGCTGATTCGGGACGAGCGCGAGCGCATGTCCTTGGAGTTCGCGGCCAGCCCGTTGGTGCGGCAAGTCTGGCCGAGCGATGCCAACTTCGTTTTTCTGAAGACGACCGACGGAAATCGATTTTCCAACGCGGCGCGAAAGGCCGGCATCCTCGTACGGCTTTTCCCAAACGACCCGACGCTCGCAGACTGCGTTCGCATCACCGTCGGGCGTCCCGAGGACAACGATCGGCTCTTGAACGCTATCGCGGCGGAGGGATCAAGCAATGGCGACTAAAGTCCTGTTCGTGGACAGAGACGGAACGTTGGTAGAAGAACCGCACGACAATCAAGTCGATTCCCCGGCTAAAGTACGTCTGCTCCCTGACGTGATTCCGGTACTCCGTTCGTTCCGCGAGGCGGGTTACGACCTCGTTATCGTCAGTAATCAGGACGGCCTCGGAACCGAGTCTTTTCCGCAGGCAGATTTCGACGCAGCGCACGAACACATCCTGGCCCTGTTCGGCTCGCAGGGTGTCACATTTGCCGAAGAATTCTTCTGTCCGCATTTCGAGCACGACGGATGCGACTGCAGGAAACCGCGGACGGGACTGCTGCGTGACTATCTGGCCGCGAACGATATCGATCGGCGAAGCTCGGCAGTCGTTGGCGACCGTGACACGGATCTCGACCTGGCGGCGAATATAGGTCTGACTGGCTATAAAGTGGCTCCCGACGGCGCTGCAAGCGAGACATGGGATGAGATCGCACACGTCCTGCTGGACGATCCGCGGCGTTCGACGGTCTCCCGAAAAACCAACGAGACCGATATCGAAATCGTGGTTGACCTGGATAGCGTTTCGGCACCGCAAATCTCGACGGGCATCGGCTTCTTCGACCACATGCTCGAGCAACTCGGCAAGCACGGCAATTTCGGACTTTCCGTGCGGTGTAATGGCGATCTCGAGGTCGACGAACATCATACCGTCGAGGATGTCGCCCTTGCGCTCGGCGAGGCACTCCGGAAGGCGTTGGGCGACAAGAGGGGTATTCAGCGCTACGGCTTTCTGCTGCCCATGGATGAAGCGCAAGCGCGTATCGCGATCGATCTCGGTGGGCGCCCGTTTCTCATGTTTCATGGTGAATTCCCGCGCGATCGCGTTGGTGAGCTACCGACCGAGCTGGTACCGCATTTTTTCCGCTCGCTGAGCGATACCCTCGGTGCTGCGATACATATCGACGTTCGCGGTGACAATGCCCACCACATGGTCGAAGCGTGCTTCAAAGGCGTTGCACGAGCACTGCGTCAGGCCTTCGTTCGCGAAGGCCGTGACCTGCCTTCGACGAAGGGTGTGTTATGAGTGCTTCGCCCGTCATTATCGCGACGGGTGGCGCGAATCTGGCTTCGCTGCAGTTCGCGTTGCAGCGACTCGGATACGACGCGCCCGTAACTGAAGATCGTGAAACGATAACGACAGCCAGCCACATACTGCTGCCCGGTGTTGGCGCCGCCCAGGACACGATGAAACGGCTGGATGAAGCGCGGTTGAGTTCGCTGATCCCGAAGCTGAAGCAGCCGGTGCTGGGGATCTGCCTCGGCATGCAGCTGCTCTTCTCGGGCTCGGACGAAGATTCGGCCCGGTGTCTCGGCATCATCGACGGTCAGGCGCATCGATTTGCTCGCGATCCGGGTCTGCCGGTTCCGCAGATGGGCTGGAATCAACTTCGCCTCGAGGCGGATTCAGCGTTGCTCGACGGCGTCGAGGATGGTGGCTATGCGTACTTCATCCACAGTTACGCGGTGCCACCGGGAAGCTATACCTGCGCTACAGCGGACTACGGCGGACCATTCTCGGCTGTGGTCGAAACATCGAATTTCTTCGGCACCCAGTTTCATCCCGAGCGTTCGTCAGTGCTGGGCGCCCGGATACTCGATAATTTCCTAAGGCTCTGATCTTCATGCACCTCCTACCTGCAATCGACATACGTGGCGGTCGCTGCGTACGGCTGCTGCAAGGCGATTTCGACAAGGAGACCCGCTATGACGTCGACCCGGTCGAACTGGCGCGGAGTTATGCTGCGCTCGGCGCGAGCTGGCTGCACGTCGTGGATCTCGATGGGGCTGCGCAAGGCGAACCCGTGAATCTGGACCTGATCGCAGCAATGCGTGAATCCGCCGGGGTGTGCATTCAAGTCGGCGGTGGAGTGCGAAACCGGGACAATCTCGAGAAAGTGCTCTGCGTAGCGAATCGCGTGGTAATTGGCAGCCTTGCCGTGACGGATCGGTCCGTGCTTACCGCATGGCTCGAGGAATTCGGAGCAGACAGGTTCACACTGGCGTTCGATGTTCGTATCGAAGCTGACGCGGAGCCGCACGTTACGACCCACGGCTGGCAGCGGGATACTGCGCTATCGCTCTGGGACGCGCTGGCGGGCTATGACTCGCAGGGGATTCGGCACGTTCTGTGCACGGACGTGGGACGAGACGGTGCGATGCAGGGACCGAATTTCGAATTGTACGCGGCGTGCATCGAGCGCTGGCCCGAAATCGAGTTTCAGGCTTCCGGGGGGGTTCGGGACGCGCGCGACCTCGAACGACTTCGCGCGTTGGGCGTACCGCGCGCAGTAGCCGGAAAATCCCTTCTCGAGGGCAGACTTTCCGAAGCGGAGATACGGTCATTCTTGCCAAGCGAATAATTCCGTGCCTGGACGTGCGCGACGGCGTGGTCGTCAAAGGCGTTCAATTCCGTAACCATCGCGTGATGGGGGATATTCTCGAGCTCGCGTCGCGGTATCGCGACGAGGGCGCCGATGAGCTGGTCTTTTACGACATTACTGCCAGCCCGGACGGCAGAACAGTAGACCGCAGCTGGGTGAACCGGGTCGCGTCAGTGCTGGATATCCCGTTCTGCGTCGCCGGCGGGATTCGTACTCTCGGCGATGCGGAGAACGTGCTGAATCTTGGCGCCGACAAGATTTCTATTAATTCGCCCGCTTTGGAGAATCCGGGGCTCATAGAACAGCTGGCGCAGCGGTTCGGGTCTCAATGCGTCGTCGTTGGCGTTGACAGTTCTGAAGAGAACGGCGACTACTGGGTCTATCAATATACCGGCGATCCGGATCGCAGTCGCTCGAGTCAGCGAAGAACGCTCGATTGGATCGGTGAAGCACAGACGCGCGGCGCGGGTGAAATTGTCCTCAACTGCATGAACCAGGACGGAGTACGTGAAGGCTACGATCTGGCTCAGCTCAAACGCGTTCGCGCAGTCTGCGAAGTGCCGCTGATCGCTTCGGGAGGAGCGGGATCGATTGAACATTTCAAGGATGTATTCGAAATTGCAAACGTCGACGGTGCTCTTGCGGCAACCGTATTTCACTCGGCAGCGATCCCCATACCGGATCTCAAGGCCTATCTGATTCAGGCCGGGATCGCGATAAGACCCCCGGATAACGAGGAGTAGACTTTGAACTCGCTAGATTTTCTTGGCACGCTCGAGGAAGTAATTGACGACCGCCTCAAGAACGCTACGCCGAGTAGCTACACGGCGAAGCTCGCTGCGGGCGGTCCTCTGAAAGTCGCTCAGAAATTCGGTGAAGAAGCCATCGAGTTGGTGGTAGCCGCCAGCGCAGAGAACGATTCGCGATTGACGTCAGAAGGCGCCGATCTGCTGTATCACTTACTGGTGCTGCTTCGATTACGCGGGTTGACCCTAGCTGACATTGTCACCGAACTCGAAAGTCGCCATTCGACCTGAGACTAGATGACAACTTCAGCGGCAGGTTCGCGCAGATTGTAATCGGAACTCAGGACATGGCCGTAGGCGCCGGTATTCGCGATCAGCAATACGTCGCCTTCGCTGGTCTCTGGCAACAGCCGGTCGGAGCCGAGACGGTCTCCGGTCTCGCAGATCGGGCCGACGATGGTCATGACCTCAGCAGTTGTATCATCGAGTCGCGACAGGTTGACGATTTCGTGATACGCGCCGTAAAGCGCCGGTCGAATCAAAGTATTCATCCCGGTATTCACGCCGACGTATTTGACTTCGCCCTTGCCTTTCAGCTGTGTGACGCGCGCGAGCAGTACTCCCGCCTGAGCGACCACGAATCGGCCGGGTTCGAGCCAGAGTTCCACCGAGCCGACCCGTGACTTGACGTTACCAAGGGATTCATCGAGTTCTTCGATGTCGAGTGCTCGTTGTCCCGGCCGCTCCGGAATACCGAGTCCGCCACCCATGTCCAGCACGCGGACATCGGTAAAGGTTTCGCGCAGTTCATTGAGCTTGTCGGCGGTTTCTCGCCAGTTCGACGCGTTGAGAATGCCGCTACCGGTATGCGCATGCAGGCCTACAACCGAAGCTCCCGCTTTCCTCACGAGCGAAGCCAGTTCATCGAGTTCGAAAAGAGGGACGCCGAATTTGGAATGGACGCCCGCAGTTTTGACATGCTCGTGATGCCCTCGGCCCTGCCCCGTATCGATGCGAACGAAAATTTCCTTACCAGCGAAAAGTTCGGGCCAGTGCTTGAGAGGATGCAGATTGTCGAGCGTAACCCAGACGCCCTGGGTTAGCGCCCAGGCGTATTCCTCACGCGGTGCGAAATTCGGCGTGAACAGTATTCGTTGTCGATCTATGTCGGGAAGCAGTTCGAGAACACGCTGGATCTCTCCTGGCGAAACGCATTCGAAGTTGGCTTTTTGCGCGTCGACGAGCCTGAGAACATCCGGGTGCGAGTTCGCCTTCATCGCGTAGTAAATCGAGTCGACAGAGCGCAGTCCCGTCAGGGTATTTAAAGCGGAGATTATCGATCCGCGATCATAGACGTATGCAGCGTGATAACGGTCCGCGATATTCAGAAGGTCGCGACGTCGTGACACCCACCATGCGGCGGGCGCCGTTCTTTGGGAGGATTCCTTGTCCGGCTCCGCCAGTTGCTGCCATGTCGGGCCGAATATTCCGCCCTCTTCAAAACGATTTACGAGCAGTGCATGAAGTCGCTGGACGAGTCGATACGCATGCTCCGAGTCAACGACGAAAGAGAAGTTCAGGTCGTTGGCCGCCTGGGTAACGAGGTGCACCTTTTGTTCCTCGAACACTTCCATGACGGAACTCAGCTCATGGAGAATGGCACGAATTCGACGACCCACCAGCGTGACCGCCGCACAGTCCTCGATTACGTTAACGCGGCATAGTCCGCCCAAATCTGCGGCGAGCGCAGTCACCGCAGACTGCTCGACAACGCTCGCGTCGACATCGATTGTCACGGTGACATTGCTCTCGGACGTCGAGATGAGGTCGACGGAGAAACCGTGGGCGCGAAACACCTGAAACGCATCCGCCAGAAAGCCGACTTGATGCCACATCTCGGTCGACTCCATCGAAATTAACGTTAACCCACTACGCTGGGAAATCGCTTTGAGTTGAGGAGTATCTTCGCCTTCGGCGCTCGAGATAATGGTGCCTTCCCAATCAGGCTGGCTCGTACACTTCAGGAACAATGGAATACCGGATCTGCGTACCGGAGAGATGCTGCGCGGATGCAGGATTCCGCCGCCCGCCGAGGCAATCTCCTGGGCCTCCCGATAATGCAATCGCTTCAACAGTCGTGCCGTCGGCACGGCTTTAGGATCGGAGCTGAAGAAGCCAGGGACGTCGGTCCAGATTTCCAGGCGCCGCGCCTCGAGTCGCGCGGCCAGGTAGGCGGCGGACGTATCCGAGCCGCCCCGCCCCAGCAATACGGTGTCCCCGCTCGGGTTGCGGGCAATGAAACCTTGCGTCAGAGAAAATTCGTCACTGTTCCGCAGTTCTTTCTGCAGAGCTGCGCTCGGTGAGAAATCGCAGCTCGTCGACAAAATTCTCGAGCGCTCATTCTGTTCACGTGTCGTTTCACTTTCCAGAATCTTTCGGACATCGCGCCACATCACGGGCAGTCCCTGCTCTTCCAGGTACGCAGCGCCCAGCGTCGTCGCCGCAAGCTCTCCCACGGCCATGACGCGAGCATGGACTCGCGGACTGACTTCGCCGACCAGACGAATTCCGTCGATGAGCTGCTCGAGTTTGCGGAATTCTGTATCCAGTACACTCGGGTCTACGCCGAGTTCCTCAGCAAGATCATCGTGGCAGGTCCGTATCGCCGCGAGCTTCTCATCGACGTTTTCTCCGGTCGCGCTATGCAGAAGCTCCTCCAGCGCATTGGAGACGCCTGCGAGAGCGGAGTGTACGACCACGGGAATAAGGCCCTGTCCGCGGCGCTGCCTGACGAGCTGCGCGATAGTCGCCCAATTTTCCTTGTTAGCGACGCTGCGGCCACCGAACTTCATCACCACGAACGGAGATTCCGGGAACGGAGTTTCGACTCCATCCGGATCCAACTCGGCGTGTATCAGTTCGCTCATTCGCGCTGTGCTCCCTCAAAAAAAAACCCGCTGGGTTCGTCTCAGCGGGCTTTTTTCGATGTTCGTGGTTGTCGAGTACTTACAACATGGACGCATCGATCCCGCTGATGATCCGCTTCTGCATGATCTTCAGAGCAACGGAGAGTTTTCGGCCGACGCGATCCATGGCGCGCAACTTAATGCTATCGCTCGCGTAGGTCAAGGAAACCATTAGTCAGCGAGGTCAGTGACAGCTCCCTGCGAAGCGGAACTGACCAATCGTGCATATTTGGCCAACAGGCCTCTCGTAACCTTCGGCTCGGGAGCTTGCCACTTTCGGAGCCGTTCGCCGAGTTCCGCCTCCGACAAATCCAGATCAACGCGTTTGGAGATGCTGTCGATCGTGATCCGGTCGCCATCTTCTATAACCGCGATGGGACCGCCCGCCGCCGCCTCCGGTGTTACGTGGCCAACGACGAAACCGTGGCTTCCGCCGGAGAAGCGGCCATCCGTAATCAGTGCAACCTTGTCGCCCAGTCCGCGCCCGATAATCGCTCCAGTCGGGCTAAGCATTTCGCGCATGCCGGGGCCACCGCGCGGGCCCTCGTAGCGAATCACGATTACATCTCCCGCGACGACCGTTCCGTCGAGGATCGCTCTCAACGCATCTTCTTCAGAGTGAAATACGCGTGCCCGGCCGCTGAAGCTGGTGCCTTCCTTGCCGGAAATCTTCGCAACTGCGCCGTCCGGCGCCAGATTGCCATACAGAATTGCGAGATGGCTGTCGGCTTTTATGGGATTGTCGAGAGGACGAATGATATCTTGTCCGTCGGGATACGCACCGACATCCGCGAGATTTTCCGCGAGCGATTTGCCGGTTACGGTGAGGCATTCGCCATGCATGAGGCCCGCATCCAGCAGCGTCTTCATGACGGGTTGTATTCCTCCGATCCGAATCAGCTCCGACATGAGGTAGCGGCCACTAGGGCGAAGGTCCCCCAATACCGGAACTCGCGCGCCGATTCGCGTGAAGTCGTCCAGCGATAAATCGATTTTTGCGTCGTGCGCCATCGCCAACAGGTGCAGGACCGCATTTGTCGACCCACCGAGCGCGATGACGATGGTGACCGCATTCTCGAACGCTTCCCTGGACAGGATGTCGGACGGCCTGATGCCGCGCTGGATCAGATTCATTACAGCAGCACCCGCGCGCTCGCAGTCGGATTTCTTCGCCTGCGATACGGCCTCCTGTGCAGAACTGTTCGCGAGACTCAAGCCGAGCGCCTCTATCGCCGACGCCATGGTATTCGCCGTGTACATTCCCGCGCATGATCCCGGACCAGGGATCGCCGTCGTCTCGACTTCCTTGAGTTCTTCCTCGCTCACTTTGCCGGCAGCAACGCCACCGACAGCTTCGAACACCGAAACGATATCGCGGTGCTTCGGTCCCGGCTGAATCGTGCCCCCGTATACGAAAACTGCCGGACGATCGAGACGAGCGATCGCCATCGCGCAGCCCGGCATGTTCTTGTCGCAGCCGCCAATCGCGATCAGGCCGTCGAAGCCTTCCGCCGCGACTACCGCCTCGATAGAGTCGGCGATAACCTCGCGGGATACGAGCGAATAGCGCATCCCCGCCGTGCCCATGGATATTCCGTCGGATACCGTGATGGTATTGAAGACAACGCTTTTTCCGCCAGCTTCATCTGTGCCCGCCGAAGCGAGTTCGGCGAGATCGTCCAGGTGCATGTTACAGGGCGTAACCATGCTTCCCGTCGACGCGATTCCGACCTGCGGTTTCGAAAAATCCCGGTCCGTGAAGCCGACGGCGCGCAGCATCGCGCGACTCGGTGCTTGCTCGAGTCCATCCACGACAAGCCGCGAATAGCGGCGAGGATCGTTATCGCTCTGATTGGCCAAGATTTATCCTAACGTCTGTCGCGAGGATCGCGGTCAGTCCCGTATAGTATCATTCGACCAGCTGGGAACGATTGGCATCTATGGGCACTTCCGATACCGGGATTCTCGGATATGCGGGCACGGGAACATATCCGACTGCGCTCGCGGAGCTGGTCGATGAGATGAGCCTTCTGCAACGCGGGAATCTCATT
Organism: Rhodospirillaceae bacterium; assembly: GCA_024638465.1. Classification (GTDB taxonomy): domain Bacteria; phylum Pseudomonadota; class Gammaproteobacteria; order Steroidobacterales; family Rariloculaceae; genus SMWC01. The sequence continues at coordinate 36,530 of JAHEKF010000020.1, forward strand.
CATCTCGATACCTGCCTCCATGACCTTTGGGGGCTGGGCGAAAACGTCATTCTGAGCTGGTGCCCCGAGGGTGACGGCATTGCCGTACTCATGGTGCCGCACTACTCCGTTGCCGCGTATACGAACGACGGTACAACGCCATGTCGAGATGACCCTGCGCCGCCGGTCGCCGAGCCGGCGGATGTGCAGCTCGAACCATCCGAGGATTTCTTTAAAACGTTGATAGAGGGCCGCCGAAGACTCACATCGCGTCAGATGCAGAATGTCGCGACGTTGCTCGGAATCGAGAAGATCAATATTGCGCTGCGCGCCAGGCTGATGGAATCGGAACGGGAGGCGCAACTGATCGAGCAGATGATCAAGCGCTACAGTATCAGCTATGTTCCAGGCAGAGCGGTCGCGCTATTCGATATCGTCGGCTTCAGTTTGCTGAACCCGCTCGAGCAGATGACTCAACTCAATAGCCTTTCCTATTCGATCAATTCTGCGCAAAGCAAGCTGCTCGCCAAAGAGATAGGAATAGACTTTGGGCGTTCTACGACCGGCGATGGATTTTATATCTGGAACCGTGACATTGGTCTTGAAGCGAACATCAATCTCTATCATTTCATGCAGCTCGTTCTTGCCGACAATGCAATAGCCCGACGCAAAGGCGCTCTGAACACCGTTCCCGAACTGCGCACGGGATTCCATATCGGCAGTAGTTACGAATTTCACCAGGCGGAAGGCTTGAATCCGACAGTCTACAACTACATAGTCGGTGACGTTACGGTCGAGCTCGCACGCATGATCGATCGGGCTATGCCGGGGCAAATTCTGGTCGGTGAATTCTCACCTGATGTCTTGCGCACGAACAGTTCGCAACGCGACGAGAAGTTTCTCGAATCGCCCGATTTCGTTGTAAGAGCGACCGAAAGCCTGGAGCAGCTGAGTGGCGTTGAACTGTCGGGAGAAAAGATCCATTCGATCAAGTGCTACCTGACCGGTGAACCGCTTACGAACGGCAACTACAGCATTCGAAAAATCTCTATCAATGACAAGCACGGTATCTTGCGCAACGTCTTCAACGCGAAAGTAAATATCTACCGCGAGCAAGCGGAAGCAATATTGCTCGGAATAGAAGATCGTGCAGTGGCGGCAGGCGGCATGGTTGCCGATAGCTTCGAGTTACTGAAGCGCCGCTAACGTCGCGTTCTAAAGCGTTCCGGCGCGGTTCTTTTCGAGGTTCGGCGTGACGACGGTTTCCGCGGTCGGCGATGTCGTCTCGGGTTCGATCTCGGGAAGCGCCGATCCGACGTCGCGTAATTGGGGCAGGTTGCCGGACGACGAGACGAAGCTCAGTTGATGATGCCCCACGGCAATGATGTCGCCGTCCTGTAACCTGTGCTCCCTGACGCGATGTCCGTTAACGTAACAGCCGTTCGTGCTGTTGAGGTCGATCAGCATCCAGCCGTCCGCCGTCTCCAGGAAGAGATTCTGATAGCGGCTCACGTAGCTGCTGTCGAGACTGATGTCGCAGCCATGGTCGCGGCCCAGGATCATACGAGGTCGGTTCAACGAGACTTCGGCAACGACTCGACCCTTGCTGGATACGAATAAGCGTGCGGCTTCGATCTTGAGCTCTCCCGATTCCGATTGTTGAACCGAATCGGGTGACAGGGCTTCCTCCATAAAGTCCCACGCGGAAGAATCGTAGCTCAGGTGCAGTTTCTTACCCGCCGCCTTGATCATGCTACGCGTGAGCGCTGGGATCTCCTCGCTATCCTTCCACGTTGCCGCCAGCAGGTTCAGCGCCTCGTAGCACAGCTCGTTGATGTCTCCCACGAGCCCCCGCGTGAACGCCTGGATGTCGATAATGACCTCGTGCGGAAACAGTCGGGCGACATCCGCAACGCCAACGCTTTCCAGGCAGGATTCGAGATAATTCCTCGTCTCTTCGAGACTGAAGCCAGTCAGGCGCTGGTGAATATAGGGTGTCAGCTGGCCGCCGCCATCGCTCGGCATGAGATCGGCAACGATATTCTCGCTGCGAGAGAGCAGAACGAAGCGCATCACCGACTGGTTCTTGAACCTCAAACCGAGGAGCCACTCCAGTTCGCGCAGTACCGGGACGGCGATCTGTTCGAGCTCGTCTACAACCAGTATTGAGCGCCGAGCATTCGCGGATTGATGTTGCAGGAATACCTGCAGAATGTTCCGAAGCTCGGAAGTGTTTGCTTCTATTGCCTGCAGGCCGAGGTCGCTGAGTATCTTGCGGAGAAAATCTTCCGGTTCCTTGATCCGCGGCCCGATAAGGCTCAATGTCCCGTCTTCGAGTTCTCTGAGACGACGATCGGTCAGTGTTGACTTGCCAACATTGGCCGGGCCGCTCAAAAACAAACAGTGGATTTCCCCCTGCAGCAGTTTCTCGAGCCGCAGTGAGCCGTGTCGGCTCGAATGAGACTCGAGGCGCGGTCGAACCTGGTTAGGTGAGAACGGGTTCGTATCGAGTTTGTAGGGATCCAGGAACATGTGGTCTGGTCAGTTTTTCGTCTTTATCTTCTCGTGATCGGCTCTATAACGCTGTCGAGCCGACTCTCCCCATAGTGCACCGCGGTTATCGGTGCCGCAATCGCGGCCTAACGCCGTGCTGCATCGCGTACGAGCTATTAGATCATGCACTACTGGAGGAATTATACATAATAAACTGTTTATTATGGAATTAAAGGGGAAAGTTGTACGCTCGTGCCTGCTCAGACGCTACCAGGCGCCGTAGAACGGGCGAACAGGGCCGCGTCAACGCTGGGGTCGGGGAGCTCGCCGGAAGTGGTACTGAAACGGATTGCCGAGCGTCGCGGCATTGCCCCACAGCAGATACAGGCTCTCGATCGCATGCGCGTAGCGAATGGGTCCCAGATCTATCGGTTCGAGTCCCAATCCGCGAACAAGCTCGGCGACGAAGGCTTTGGCATCGTCATCATTGCCGACCATCGGTACGGTAACCGGCCCGCCGCTGGCACCCGGATCCAGCATGGTTTCCCAGCCCATCGTGTTGAAAGCTTTCACGACGCGTGCGGTCGGTGCCCAGCCCTGAATCAGTTCGCCATTCGAAGTTTCGACGGCGTAATCCCGCAGGCCGTCGTCACCGACGATTCTCGGGTTCGTCGGGTCGATAATGATCTTGCCGCTTAAGTCGCCCAGGTTGGTGACTACCGCTTCTACCGTGTTCCAGGGCACAGCCAGCAGCACGGCGTCGGCAACGGCAGCCGCTTCGGCCTGCGTAGCGGCGCTCGCCGAAGCCCCGGTTCGCGCAACGAGCGACGTTACTGAATCCCGGTCAGGATTACGCGAGCCGTAAACGATATCGTGGCCGAAGCTGGCGAACGCGGGTCCGAGCGCGTTCGCGACGGCGCCGGTGCCGATTATGGCTATCGTTTCCGCTGACAACGTTGCCGGCCCGAGGCCGAGCGCCATCGTCAACAGCAAGGCAGCGATTCCGGTTACAGATTTGCTCGAATGTTTCATGGATGCCACCGTGTATGAGCGACTTCAGTCGCAGATTGGAGAGAGTCTTGGGAATGTCGGGCCGTGTCGCGAAGCAACGGACTGCACGCGCCTCAGCCGGTCTTTCGACGGCTCGAGGCGAATAGGCATGCGAAGTTAGCTTCGCTCAGGGGGCGACCAGTCCTGCTACTTCGGCCGGTGTCACTTCGAGTGCATCGGCTACCATATCGAAGAACCGAACCTCGCGGGACGTAATTTCGGTGTCGCTCTTGATAACGTCAGCAAGCGCCTTGACGGTCGCGGCACGCGATGCCGAATCCAGTTTTGTTCCACAGGATGCCAGGTACTTCTCGAGCGAGGCCGATTCGTAGATTTCCGACTTTGCGGCTACTCGCACCTCGGCCGCATCGATATCTTCACCGATCGCATCTTTAATGATCGCCCGTACCGTCTCAACTTCTATCGGTTGAATATTCGAGTCCTCGCTGGTGGCTCGCGAAAGCGTCATCAGAAGAACTTCCCGAAACAGCGCGTTCTCTTCCTCGGAGTCGAGATTGGATCCCTGAAAGATCTTCAGGACACTGCTGAGATTGGCGATACTCATGTTGTCGATCTCTTGTTGGTGTTAGTAGGTTCACGACGTTGGATCGCCGCGAGCAGGATCGAAGTATACACAGCGCCGATATCACCTGCACACGGCGAGAATCAATGGTCGGGGCGAAAGGATTCGAACCTTCGACCCCTTGCACCCCATGCAAGTGCGCTACCAGACTGCGCCACGCCCCGACCGGGGCTGCAAGTGTAGCGAAAAAATCCCGCTGCCGGGCAATTAGATAGTCGCGCGGTCGCGCGTGGGATTAGCGTCGAAGTAGTTTGAGGATATCCTCGAGTTCAACTCGAACCTGACGGATGATTTGCTGGCTCTGACTCGTGTCGTTACGCGCTTCATCACCTGTCAGCTTCTGCCGGGCGCCGCCGATGGTGAAGCCATCTTCATACAGGAGACTCCGAATCTGGCGAATGATCAGCACATCCTGGCGTTGGTAGTAGCGGCGATTACCGCGTCGCTTGACAGGTTTGAGCTGCGGGAATTCCTGTTCCCAATACCTTAGAACATGAGGTTTCACCCCGCACAGGTCACTGACTTCGCCGATAGTGAAGTAGCGCTTGCCTGGGATCGGTGGCAGCTCGTCGTTATTCCCGGGTTCCAGCATAGGCCTCTACTCGTGCCTTTAATTTTTGTCCTGGTCGGAAGGTGACCACGCGTCGTGCAGTGATCGGGATTTCCTCCCCCGTTTTCGGATTGCGACCGGGACGTTGATTTTTATCCCGCAAGTCGAAGTTCCCAAATCCTGAAAGCTTCACTTGCTCCCCCGAAGCGAGCGCTGCGCGAAGATCTTCAAAAAAGAAATCCACCAACTCGCGTGCTTCGCGTTTGTTGAGTCCGAGTTCATTAAAAAGCGACTCGGCCATTTCTGCTTTGGTGAGTGCCATATTGGGTCTTAGCTAATTAAGTTCTTATTGTTGCCCCGAGCACACGCCCCAGATGCTCCGTCACGGAGCCCACCGTTTGGTCGACATCCGCTTCAGTTAGGGTGCGCGATGTATCTTGCAAAATCAACCCCAAGGCGACGCTTTTTAGCCTTGAATCTATGCCTTTGCCGCGGTAAATGTCGAAGATAATTATGTTTTGTAATATTGCGCCGGACTGCTCCTTGATGCAGTCGATGATTTGTTTGGCGCTTATTTCTTCGGCAACGAGTATCGCGAGATCTCTTCGTACCGACGGATATTTTGAGTAACGGTGGTATGTCGGAATTTGTGCGTTCAAGGTTTCGTCGAGACGTAAAGCGAACAACACTACCTGTGTTTTCAGGTCCAGTTTTTTTTGTAACGCAGGATGAACGGAACCGAGCCAGCCGATGGCTTTCTCGCCGATTTGTACCCGCGCTGTTTTTCCCGGCAACAGCGCCGGATGTTCAGCCACCGCGAAATTTAACTCAGCCGTTCTTCCGGTTGCAGCGAAGATTGCTTCGATATCGCATTTAATATCGAACATATCCGCATCAGGAGTATCTCCGTCCCAGTGCTCGGGCAAGAGAGATCCGACTGAAAGCCCTGCAACTACACGGGTTTCCTTGATTTTTCCGGACCGAATGGAGAACTGGACACCCATTTCAAACAGCCGCATCCGGGACTGCTGGCGGCTTAAATTCTGACTCGCCGTTTTGAGTAATCCCGGCCACAGCGACCGACGCATGACGCCAAGCTCGCTCGATATCGGGTTGGAAAGTCTGGCTATTTCACTGTCGGGGTTTATCGCCGCTTCCAATTCTTCGTCTACGAAACTGTAGGAAATAATTTCCGAATAACCTCGTGCAGCCAAGAGATCTGCAAGGCGATCTTCGGAAAAGTAACTCTCTTTCGCAGTCCCCAGATAACCCGCGCGTAAATCGGGTATCACAGGGATGTTGTCATAGCCGACCATTCGCGCGACTTCTTCGATGAGATCTTCTTCAATTCTCAAGTCGAAACGAAAAGCAGGTGGCGTAACCGACCAGCTTTCGGTATTGGCAGATACGGACATGCCAAGCGACTTCAGACTGGCCTCGACCGCTTTGGCGCCGACTGCCAAACCCAGTACGGATTGCAGGCGCTCATGTCGCAGCTCGATCGCCGGCATCTCGGCAAGATGTTCCGGCAGTTCAGACTCGTTCAAAGGACCTGCGCTTCCGCCCACGATGTCGAGCAGCAGCTCGCTCGCTCGTTCTATCGCTCGCGATTGCTGCTCCGGGTCGACGCCGCGCTCGAAGCGCATCGACGCATCGGTATGAAGCCCGAACTTTCTTGCCCGTCCGGCCATTAAATCTGGTGAGAAAAATGCGGCTTCGAGAAAAACATCCTCTGTTTCATCGGTGACCCCGGTACTGGAGCCGCCCATAATGCCGGCAAGTCCGATTGCGCCCGATTCGTCGGCAATGACCATAACGTCGTTTTCGAGATCGACATCGCGGTTATCGAGTAACGAGAGCGTTTCGCCAGCTTTCGCGAAGCGGACCGTAATCTTCTCGTCGAGTTTCCCGAGATCGTAACTGTGCAAGGGCTGTCCCAGTTCCAGCATGACGAAGTTCGTCACGTCCACTACCGGGTGGATAGCCCGCAATCCCACACGCCGCAGTCGTTCGACCATCCACGATGGGCTTTCGGCATCCGTTCGGATGCCCCGAATAACGCGCCCTACGAAACGCGGACATCCCTCGCCGGCTTCGAGGTTGACCTCGAAAATCTCATCGTGGTCTGGCGGCACGGCGTTGCCATGCCCGGCTCGCAACTCGAGGTCCTGGGTGGCGGCGATCTCGCGCGCTATCCCCAGAACGCTGAAGCAATCACCGCGATTCGGCGTCAGATCGATGTCGAGCACCGCGTCATCGAGTTTCAGGTAGTCGCGTACCGACAGCCCGACGGGGGCGTCCTCAGGCAGTTCGAGAAGTCCGTCCGAACTTTCCGCTATACCGAGGTCCTGCGCGGAGCAAAGCATGCCTTCGGAGTCGACGCCGCGAAGCTTCGCCCGGCGGATCTTCGATCCTCCAGGCATGACCGCGCCGACCGGTGCGAAAGGCGCTCTAAGGCCGGCTGCCGCGTTGGGCGCGCCGCAGACAACGGAATGCTGTGACTCGCCGTCGTCGACCCGGCAGAGCACGAGTTTGTCGGCATTCGGGTGCGGATCTACTGCCGCTATCTCGGCCACGACGAGACCATCAAACGGGGGCGCGGCGGTTTCGACCGCGTCGACCTCGAGGCCGGCTACGGTTAGCTTCTCGGCTAGCTCTTCGGGTTTCAAATCGATATCGACCCAATCCCGAAGCCACTCTATATTTACGCGCATCCGCAGCTCCTACGAGAACTGGTCCAGAAAGCGCAGGTCGTTCTCGAAGAACAGCCGCAGATCGTCGATTCCATAGCGCAGCATCGCGAGGCGCTCGACGCCGAAACCCAGTGCATAACCGGTAAATTCTTCCGGGTCGACGCCAACGCCCTCCAGAACGTTCGGGTGAACCATTCCGCAGCCGAGGATCTCGAGCCATTTGCCCGATTCCGACAGCACATCGACCTCCGCCGATGGCTCCGTAAACGGAAAATAGGATGGCCGGAATCGCAGCTCGACGTCGCGCTCAAAGAACTTTGAAAGAAATTCGTACAGAAACGACTTTAAATTCGCAAAGCTGATGCCCCGATCGACCGCGAGCACCTCGATCTGATTGAACATCGGCGTGTGCGTCATATCGGAATCGCAGCGAAAGGCGCGACCGGGTGCTATCAGCCGAATCGGCACACCGTGCTGCTGCATCGCGCGAATCTGGACGGGGGATGTGTGTGTGCGTAGCAGCAAGCCCGATTCGAGATAGAACGTGTCGTGCATTGCGCGCGCTGGGTGATTCTCCGGGATATTCAGCGCCGTGAAATTGTGAAACTCGTCCTCGATTTCCGGTCCCGTATGAACCTCGAATCCGGCGTGAGAAAAAATCTGCTGCATTCGGCGGACGGTGCGTGTTACAGGGTGCAGTGACCCGTACGGTATGCCCCGCCCGGCAAGCGAAACATCGAGGCTTTCCGCTGAGAGCGTTTCCTGGATTTTTTGTTCCTCGAGCGCAGCCTGGCGCTGCCGAATGACTTCCGTCAGTACCTGCTTGGCTTCATTCACTGCCTGCCCGGCGGCCGGCCGGTCATCGGCCGGCAGCTTGCCCAGCTCCTTGAGCTGTATCGTCAGCAAGCCTTTGCGGCCGAGATATTTCACCCGAACAGCGTCAAGTTCATCCAAGGCTACGGCGCCTTCGACAGCTGATCGCGCTTGTTCCAGCAGTTGAGCGGTCTGGCTCACCGCAGAATCCCCTGTTCCGATCCGGTTGGATCTACGATGCGAGGGCTTCTTTCGCGGCCTCCGCGATCGCCGCAAACGCCGCCTCATCGTGCACGGCGATATCGGCGAGGACTTTGCGATCGACCTCTATTTCGGCCCGATTCAGGCCATGTATGAGGCGACTGTAAGACAGACCGTGAAGGCGAGCCGCAGCATTGATTCGCGTAATCCAAAGCGCGCGAAATTGCCGTTTTCTCTGGCGTCGATCGCGGTAGGCATACTGACCGGCTTTGATGACGGCCTGCTTCGCAACGCGATAAACTTTGCGTCGGGCACCATAGTAGCCTTTGGCTTGATCCAACACTTTCTTGTGTCGTGCTTTGGCGACGACACCACGTTTAACTCTGGCCATGGGGGATCCTCAGCTATAGGGCAGCATCTTGCGTACGGCTTTGACATCCGCATCGGAAATCTGGAGCGTCGCGCCGAGTTGACGTTTCCGTTTGGCGCTCTTCTTCGTCAGGATATGGCTGCGGAAGGATTGTCCGCGTTTAAAGCCGCCCTTCCCGGTCTTCGAGAAGCGCTTGGCGGCCCCCCGGTTGCTCTTGAGCTTCGGCATGGTTCTCTCCTTGTTTCTGCCCGGGAGGGTCGTGCCTGCGACCCGTCGGGCGGCCCGGATCGTACTTCAGCGAGCCACCCGGCCCGATCGATCTGGACGCTTTTAAATCTGTCGTCTATCCGGCAGGCCGCTTTTTCGGCGCCAGGATCATTATCATCTGTCGACCTTCGAGCTGCGGCATCTGTTCGACAACGCCATATTCCTCGAGGTCTCCGCGTACGCGCTTCAACAATTCAACCCCGACTTCCTGATGAGCCATCTCGCGACCGCGAAAACGCAGCGTTACTTTGGTCTTATCACCGTTAGTCAGGAACTTGATCAAATTTCGCAGCTTGATCTGGTAGTCGCCTTCTTCGGTTCCAGGTCGAAACTTGATCTCCTTAACATGGATCTGCTTCTGCTTGCGCCGGGCGGACTGCGCCTTCTTGCTCTGCTCGAAAACGAACTTCCCGTAATCCATGACGCGACAGACCGGCGGTTCGGAGTTAGGGGCGACCTCTACAAGGTCCATTCCCGCAGTTCGGGCCTGCACCAGGGCCTCTTCGATCGGCATTACGCCAACCTGCTCTCCGTTCGCGCCGATGACTCGGACATCGGGCGTCGTTATTTCGTCATTGCGCCTTACACGCTTAGCTTGGGCGATACCTGGCTCCTTACAACCGTCTCAATGCACAGCGGCCGTGGCTCACGTGTCCGGTGGCGGTTTTGCCACAAAGTCGCGCGCGCCGACGGCCGTCACACCCACGTTCACCGGCGAAAAACACGGTATCCACGCGGATGAAGCGGGATTGTAGACCCGGGGCCAGGGAGAGACAAGACTTCGACACCCTCAAGACCTTGAATATACAGGCCCTTCCGACGCTGGATTACGACACCACCGCAGGGTGGCGGTCACGTCATCGTATGAGACGAAGACGGCGTCGCCGATCTGCCGACCCAGCGTCCAAGAAGTCTGCGGAGCCGACGCGCTTGCGTGGCGATCATCACGCGTCGGCTCATCTTGCTGGTCCGTTTAGCGTGCAGGATTTGTGCGGCAGAAAGCGTGTCGAGTTCGGCCGCAAGCCTGATTATCCACGGCTGCCCCAAAGCGGTGCGGCAGAGCCTGTAGGTCATGGCGTGATAGGACGGACGTTGCGCCGAGAGTGCTGGCTCTCCGGTCAGTGTCTCGAAGACGGCGGCGTGTTTTCGGAACAGTACCCGCGCAGGTCCGCGTTTCGCTCTCGATAAGTTGGTATGCCAGTGGACGTCTTTTCCATGGCTTTTCGTCAGCGTCCAGAGATCAGTATAGGCACGCAGGTTGATCAGGAATCGCGCCAAATGGCGACTCCCTAGCTCCGAATGAACGAAACATAGCAGCGCCGTATCCGTCGGGGATGCCAGCATGTAGTGGCAGTCGGCCGTATGTCTTCGGGCCGCATCGGCCCAAAGCTCGCCAGCAGGAAGAATCTTTGCCGCCGCGTGCGTAACGGGATAGTAGTGCAGCTCAACAGCAGGGTCGTCGAGTGTCCTGACGAGTGGGGGGTAATGGTGATGTTTCGTGTAATCACAATCCGGAGTCTCGGCCTCCCTGAAGCCAATCCGTCGTAGCGCCTCGACGGCAGAAACCATCGTGCCCTCAGGAACCAGAATATCGAGATCCGAGAGATATCTCTCACCAGGATCGGCATACAGCCCGGTCAGCATGTACGCCGCTCCTTTCAGGGGCATGGGCACTATCCCCGCGGCGTTCAACGTGCGCAGACATTCGAGAAGCCGCTCGCGGAATATCCCGTTCCGCCTAAGGTTCAGCTCGTGATAGGCGTCCAGATAGTCCTGGGCCTCCGACTCCAGTTCCCCGAAGATCCCCACCGAGCGCAGACATCTTCTAAGCGAGCCCGTAACCAACGCTTCATTTGCCAGCGCGATGAGATTCTCCACGAGCGTTCGTGAGCCATCTATCTGCGGATGGACGGTCGGGGCATCGCTCGATACTGCGACGCGCTCGAACAGGAGGCGTGTCAAGACATCCCAAGCGTTTATCCTGGGGTTCATGCGGCTAGTCCAAGAGCGACGAGACCGACCGAACCGCCGCACGCAGCTCGTCAAAGTGAAGCTCGAAGCACGGTACGTCGCGGATCCAGTCGACGACTGCAGCTACCCACTTGGTGGTTAGCCGTCCCGGCAGGTCGTACCCTGCGGAAGCGAGGCGTTGGAGCGCGTCCGCCCGGCGAATAGGAACGGCCTGCCCGTCTGATCCCGGCGTGTATTTCGGAAAGACGATGGCGGTTATTGCGACTAAATCTTGTTTTTCCGGTCGCGGGAGCGGCAAATATTTCACGCGCTGATTGTCCGCCCGCTCGTAGATTGGGAGTTCACTCAGCACTGGCAGGTAGGGTTCCAGTACTCGCCAGGAGCCGGTCTTCAGGCCAATTCGCAGCGGCACGGGGCGAACCCGTATTGGCGGTGTACTCAAGATCGCAAGGTCATCCGTGTAGCAACTCAGACCGTGCGCCATAAGCGCGGCCGAGAGCGTGGATTTACCATTTCCCGACTCTCCCGGCATCAGGGCGCAGCTGCGGGAACCGGCCACGATCGCGCCGTGGATCGCGCCGAAACACTCCGAGCGTAGATAGGCAAGCGACATCGTGACGCCGTGAATCATCGGAGCGAGGCCGGACAGGTCATCACAGAATGCGCGCTCCTCGCCGTCTTCGCTCAGCGCCCACCCGTTTCCACGCGGTTTTAGCTCGAAGACGGATATCGGTGCCTTGACGGAGTCAGGGGGTACCCGGAGATGCCCAATGACGACATCTATCTCGTTTATCGCTTCGCTGATCTCCGTCGCGATCGCAAATTCGACGTCGAGAACTCGAAAAGCTGCAGAATAGCGGCCGGAAGTCAGAACGCTGGTTGCGACAGTCTCAGTGGTCTCATCGCACGTCACAGCCACCCGATCCGCCGGGCTTGATATCTCTGTCGGGGCGCGGTCCGGCTCTGACACCATGCCTGCGGACTGCCATTCGCGAAGCATGCCGACAACGTCTTGGCGGACCCTTGAAGGGCACTCATCCAGTTCAGCCGAGATTCGGGCAGCGATCGCGTCGGCGTCCAGTCCATCAGCGATGCAGGACCAGACGTAGGAAGCGGTTCGGTTGAGGACGAAAATCTGCTGCGCTGCTTCGTTCAGCAGCACCAGCTCTCCGTCGAGGTCATGCGAACTCGTTGTTGAGCAGACCCGCAGTGACGTACCAGCAACCATCGCACCTATATCGAAGTAGATCCCGGTCACGGTATCTCATGAATGGCCGCGCAACGCGTGCGCACTACTCAAAACAAAAAAAAGGGATCGCGAGATCCCTTTTTCTGGTCTGGTCTACTGCGCTGGTGGGCAGAATTACGGACGTCTTCCGCCCATACCCATGCCCATGCCGCCACCGACTCCGCCGCCGACGCCCATGCCCATGCCGCCGCCGACTCCGCCACCGACGCCCATGCCCATGCCGCCACCGCCGCCCGGGCCGCCACCGCTGCCTCCCATGCCGCCGGACCGGGCGATCTTCGAGAAGCTCGGCTGAGACATAGCGATCATTGCCGGAGGGGTATAGACAGCCAGCTTTCCTGCCGTCTTGAGAAATTCGCGGCGGGAGCGCTGGAGTGCTTGCTTTTCGTTATTCGACATTAATCTTCCTCCTTGACTTGGAGAGGTCGTACCACCCGGGCCCCTCCAACTTCCTTTTTTTTGTGGTCGGGAGACAATAGTCTGCCGCAGCTGTGAAAGCATGGGAATATTGACATATAAGCCATTGTTTTTTGAGAAAAAAACGGCGTTATGTAGCAGAGAAGCTACGTCCGTGCGCAATCGAGAAGAGGATGGTAGGCGCGAGTGGGATCGAACCACCGACCCCCTCGATGTCACCGAGGTGCTCTACCGCTGAGCTACGCGCCTGGACCGGCCGCAACGATACCCAGTTCCGGTATCGGAACTCAAGTCGCCGACGAAATTTCTTTTTCGGACTCCAGCGGCAGACCGAGCCCGTCTTGCCTGAGCAGCGCGATCTCGTCGCGGACTTGCGCGGCTTTCTCGAACTCGAGGTCGCGAGCGTGCCTGTGCATCTGCTTCTCAAGAACGCGCAGCTTCGCGGCGACCTGCTCCGGCGTCATGTGCCGATACCGATCCTCGTTACGCCCTCTGCGCCTCTTGCGGCCGCGAGGTGATGGCCGCGCGCCCTCCATGATGTCCTGAA
>JAHEKF010000132.1 GCA_024638465.1 Rhodospirillaceae bacterium
TCGAGCTTGTCATCCTCGGGCGCGACCAGGTCGAAGAGAACGAAAAGAGCGACGCCAATTGCCAGGAAATGAACCAGGGGCTCTCGTAGCAACTTGTTCAGAATGCTTCTCCGACGCGAAAGAAATACTGTGTACCGTCCTTGCCCTGCGCAACGTCCCTGTCCTCGTCTCTCGGTCCGGGGAAGTAGCCGCCGCCCAGTGCCAGCGTCCAGCCGACTTGCGGCGACCGCCCCGGAACGGGCGCGATTACGAGGTCGTCGGGCCATCGCTCGGCGAAGCGCTTGAGCGGATTGCCCTCGAAATCGACGTCATTGAGTTCCAGGCCACCGTCGGCAACGCTATCTCCCATCTCGGCCGCGGGCAGCTCGAAGTCCCGACCCTCGCCATGTGCGGGACCGACTACGACGAACAGTACTACGCTGCCAATCAGGAATGTCCGGAATATCAATGTGTTGCGGCCCAGGCGAACGAGAAAACGGCCGCCATGATACTGGACATGGCGGCCGAAGGGGTAATGCAGCCTGACTTAAGGCGTGTACCAGATCGGCGACGAGTAGGCGCGCTCCTGGATCGTTGCCGGGTTGCCGGTCTCCTCGACCGGGATACCGAGTGCGATCGCGTCGAACAACGTGTGCCGCGGCGTCGGGATCTGCAGGACCCGGACGTAGTAGAACGACGCCTTTGCCGGGTCGAACTCCGGGTCGCTCCAGACAACCGTGAGCTCCGGGTCGCCGATGCTGTTGGTGTAGTTGCCCGTGCTGACGTCTACCGTATTCCCTACAGGCGGCGCCTTGCCGTCACTGCCGACGACGCGGCCGTCGGCGAGCGCCACGTCGAATACTTTCTCCTGCGGCATATTCTCATCGTCCAGCCAGCCCTTCACGACCTGGATACGGTCGAGGTTGGCGCCGACCGGGTCCTTCACGGCACGAATCAGGAACGACGGCGATTTGCCCCCGGGGGCGGCGGAGAGGTCGCCGCCCATGGGCACGCCCTTCGCGTAGCCCACCTCAACGAAATTATTGAGTGATGCGTCGCCGGAGGTGTAGTCGAAACCGCCAAAGAAACGCAGCTCGATGCGCGGCCCTGTCGTCGCGTACACCTCCTTGCGTTTCATCGCGTCGAAGATCGCATCACGCGTATTCTCGGGCGCCCATACGGCGGCAAGCCCGGCCGCACCCATGTCCCAGCCCGGCGTGCCGGGGAGGATGTCTTCCTTCTTCGTGCCCGGCGTCGAGTCGATCGCCATCTTGCCGTGGAAGTTGTCTTCTTCCGCCGACGCCATTGCTGTGTGCGAATCGGTGGAACCGATCATGCCGAACTTGTACGGGTTGCCGCGGCCGCGGTTGTCGAGCACGAGCCCGCGCAGCAGTGCGGTTCGCGCATAGTCACCGTTCTCGATGATGCGCTTTTCCTGCGTCTCGATGACGGCCCGGTCTTTCGGGCTCAGCGTTTCGAGGAAATCATCGCTGAACATGCTCGGCGCCTCGGCACCTTCGACCGCGATCAGGTGCTCGTAGGTTTCGTAGTCGGCGAACTCGTCGTTCGGCGACAGTCGCGGGTGCGTCTCGGAGTCACCCTTGATCTGCGTCATCTCGACCACCGGCTCCCAGCGCATGCGCAGCTTCGAATAGGCCTGGTCGACGCCCTCGCCGTTACTGTCGACCAGCGGGAACATCAGGCCGCCCGAGATATTCGAGTTGTGCGGGATCGCGAGGAAGTCCGCGCCGGACTCGGCAGAGGTCTTTTCGAGCCAGGCCCACAGGTCTTCCGGCTTGTCGCTGTCCAGGCTCGTGTACGGGATGAATTTCTCGCCGTTTGCCTTGTTGCCTTTCATGATCAGCACGCGATGCAGGTTCTGCCCCTGTGGCGTCGACGACCACTCCCAGCCCATGAAGGCCGTGAACTTTCCCGGCTCGTTGTGGCGGTCGGCGGCGTCCATGATCTCGCCCCAGACCGACGCGTTGATCTCGGGGTTGTTCAGGTTCGGATCGGGCGGGACGATTTTGTTCACCTGCGCGATCAGCTCACCGAACACTTCCAGCTCCCGGCCCTCGGCCGCCATCTGCGCGTAACGTTTGCCGGTCTCGGTGTTTGCGACACGAGGGTCACCCTGCAGCAACATCGGCACGACGCCCATGAATTCGCCGTGGTCCGAGACCACGAGGAAGTCGAGTGGAGTACCTATCTGGATGCGCGCCTTGTGATACGGGTGCACGACCGGGTAGCCCTTCGCATAGCGATACGCCGTGTCCGGATCCGCAGACCGGTTCTGCATGAGGTAAGCGTCCGGCGAGTACGAGGTGTGCAGGTGCGTGTCGCCCCAGTACAGCTTGTTGACCGCGCCGGGGCTCTCGGTCACCTCGGTGACCGGTGGCGCAGCTTCCTCCACGGCTGGCGCGGGCATCGCGCTTTCTTCGGTCGCCTCGTCGGCGGACTGGCCGCAGGCGGCAAGCACTATTACAAAAGCCGATAGGCAGAGCAGTCTTTTCATGGCGTCTCTCTGTATTATTGGTTAAGGCGTGTACCAGGTCGGCGAAGCATACGCGCACTCCCGGGTCGACGTTGGAGCATTATCGGGATGCTTCATATTGAAGCGCACCGCATCGTAATGCGACCAGCGTGGCGTCGGGGTCTCGATGACACGCACATAGTAAAATGCCCTTAGATTCGGGGCAGCGGCAAATAATACACCGCACAAGATGACAAATTTGTAACATCGGCAATGCATTACGCGATCGTTGCCTCTACCTGAAGCAGCATGCGCGCTTCTGCTCGGCGGCATCGGGCGGTAGGATTGGGCATCCAGCAATTCGCTTCGGTGGCATCAATGACTCGCATCCCCTCAATCCGTTTCAGTGTCCTGGTCCTCATTGCGGCCGCCGCGAGCGGCTGCGGGCCGCAGCCTACCCAGCCGAAGCCGACCGGCGAGGTCAATATCGAGGGCCTGCAGGCAGTGGCCGCAAAGAACTTCGAGGTCGCGTTCGTCCGGCCGGGCGTCACGTTCGCGGACTACCAGAAGCTCATGGTCGACGAACTCGAGCTGGCGTTCAGGACGCCGGACCGCGAGCAGAACCAGTTTCCGCTCGGCGAAGACCAGAAGACCCGCTTCAGGGCGGCGATGGCGACCGCGTTCGGCAAGGAACTGGGCCAGCTTGAGAACGTGGAAGTCGTTACCGAGTCCGGACCCGACGTGCTTGCGCTGAACGTGCGGGTACAGGATATCGTCGCCCGTGCCCCCGGCCGCCGGGTCGGTGCGGGCGGTCGCGCCGGCTTCGCGCTCGAGACCGTCGGCGAGATGACGCTGGTCCTCGAGCTTCGTGACTCGCAGTCGGAGGAGGTGCTCGTCCGGGCCTTCGACCGGCGAGCCTTCGAGGGCGCCGCGATGGTCAGCGGCGAAAGCGTTGTGTCGACCTGGCAGGGCGTCGATCGTATCGTCGCGCGCTGGGCGTCACGCACGCGCCAAGGACTGGAGAACCTGCTGGGCGGCGATTACTGAGCTGGCGTTCAGGACGCCGGACCGCGAGCAGAACCAGTTTCCCCCCGTGCATGGATGAGAACGGCAATGAGCCGCCGTTGATCCGGGGCTCGTATTCGGCATCGATCGCGGGCCCGGGCCCGCTCCTACGGTTCAGTCCGGCATTGCCGTAGGAGCGCTTCT
>JAHEKF010000021.1:0-45526 GCA_024638465.1 Rhodospirillaceae bacterium
AGCTATTCCTGTAAAGTCAGAGGGTTAAGTAAACTTCGTAGCGTTATACACGAAAAATTGGGCTAATCACAATGGCGCGTCTCCCAATTCTCGAATATCCGGACCCGCGGCTGCGGATTCGCGCAACTCCGGTGGAGTCCGTAGACGACGAAATCCGGGCGTTGGTCGCCGATCTCTTCGAGACAATGTACGCCGCGCCCGGGATTGGCCTCGCCGCAACCCAGGTCAACGTTCACAAGCGGGTGCTCGTGACAGACGTCTCCGAGGAGCGTAACGAACCCTGCTGCCTGATAAACCCGGAGATTCTCCACAAAGAGGGCGAAATCAGCTACGAGGAAGGCTGTCTTTCGGTGCCCGACGTATTCGAACCCGTCACGCGTGCCGAGAAGATTCGGGTTCGATGCCTCGACGAGCAGGGAGAGGTCAGGGAGTTCGAAGCCGAGGGATTGCTCGCGATATGCATACAGCACGAATCGGACCACCTGGACGGCAAGTTATTCGTCGATTATCTGTCGACGCTCAAGCGCGATCGTCTGAAGAAGAAGATCGCAAAAAAAGCCAAGCGCGACGGTCCCGCGGAACGCGACGCATCCCGGATCTCAGCGCCAGTCATCTGAGCGTCCCGACCGGGATCGAGGCGGTGTGAGCGCCAACCCACGCATCGTATTCGCGGGCACGCCCGAGTTCGCGGTCGCAACGCTGGATGCGCTCCTCGAAAGCGGCGCCACCATCGAGCACGTATTGACCCAGCCCGATCGCCCGGCCGGCCGCGGCCGGCGCCTTGAGCCGAGTGCCGTGAAGACCGCCGCACGGAGCGCCGGCGCTGTCGTGCATCAGCCGGTCACGCTCCGCGACGACGGGATACTCGGCGCACTCGGCGAGCCGCCGGATCTGCTGGTTGTCGTCGCTTACGGGCTGCTGCTGCCCTCCTGGATGCTCGACTGGCCCGCGCAAGGAGCGATCAATGTCCATGCGTCACTGTTGCCGCGCTGGCGCGGCGCGGCGCCGATCCAGCACGCGATACTCGCAGGCGATACGAAAACGGGCGTCAGCATCATGCGTATGGAAGCCGGTCTCGACACCGGGCCGGTCTTCGCGCAGCGTGCCACGACGATAACCGCTTTCGAGACGGCCGGTACGCTGCACGATCGACTGGCAGCGATGGGGGCCGCGCTCTTGAGCGAGAGTCTTGCCGGTATCCTCACGGGCGAGCTCGTGTCCGAGGCGCAGGATGACGACGCCGCGACTTATGCGGCCAAGATCGTCAAAGCCGACGGTGAGCTTGACTGGCGCGCGTCGTCCGTCGATCTCGAGCGACGAATCCGCGCTTTCCATCCCTGGCCGGTCTGCGTCGGCCGGCTTTCTGACGAGCGCGTCCTGAGGATCCATTCGGCGGTGGCAGCGGACGATACCGCGACTGCCGCGCCAGGGACTATTCTCGCCGCGGACCACAAAGGTATCGACGTCGCCACTGGCAGAGGCGTACTGCGGCTGATCGAGATTCAGCCTCCAGGGGCGAAAGCGATGCCCGTTGCAGCGTATCTGAACGCACACTCAATGACGGGTGTTTCGTTTGTCCGGTGAAGCTGGCGCCGAGGTTCGTGCACTGGCAGCCCGTATCAACGCACGGGTCGTGCGTGATGGCGTCTCGCTCGATCGAGCGCTCGCGGAGTCGCCGCCGCCCGCGCAGAGAGACAGCGGCCTGTTGCGATCCTTGTCTTTCGGAGTCCTGCGCTGGCATCACCGCGTGCAGTGGCAGGCCGCACAACTTCTGAGTCGGCCGCTCGCGCCTCGCGACGCCGAGCTGGCGGCGCTGCTCCGACTCGGGCTGTTTCAGTTGCAATGGTTGCGAGTTCCCGATCATGCCGCCGTATCCGCAACCGTCGCGGCGGCCAGTATGGTTGGAGCGGGTCGGGCCAGGGGCCTGATTAACGCGGTTTTGCGCCGCTTTCTGCGTGAACGAAACGAGATCGACGAGCGCATGGCCGCGGTTCCGGGTGCACGCTACAGTCACCCCGAATGGATGCTGGAACGCCTCCGGGTCGAGTGGCCGGACGATTGGCAGGCGATTGTCGACGCGAGTAATGCACTCCCTACGATGTGGCTGCGTGTGAATGCTCGCAAGGGATCGCGCGCCGAGTATCTTGCGATGCTCGAAGCCGGCGATATAGAAGCTCGCGCTGCCGGCGAGGACTCGGCGATCGAACTCGCCGAACCAAGACCCGCTGCCAGTTTGCCCGGTTTCGAAGAAGGCCTCGTGGCGGTTCAGGACGGCGCGGCGCAGCTCGCTGCGTCCTATCTCGACCTGCGCTCCGGTCAGCGTGTTCTCGACGCCTGCGCGGCACCCGGCGGCAAGAGCGCGCATATCGTCGAATCTTGCCCGGACATCGAAGCACTGACCGTTCTCGATCGAGATGCCGGGCGCCTCGCGACACTCGAGACCGCGCTCGAACGTCTGGGTCATGATGCGGTCGTGACGGTCGGCGATGCCGGCGAACCGGCTACCTGGTGGGATGGTCGACCCTACGACCGGATCCTGCTCGATGCGCCGTGCAGCGCCTTGGGCGTTATTCGACGTCATCCTGATATAAAAGTACTGCGTCGCCCGGAGGATATCGCCGCCAGCGTCGTCTCTCAGAGACGGCTCCTGCGATCGCTCTGGCCGTTGCTCGCCCCTGGCGGGCGCCTGCTGTACGCCGTCTGCACCCTGACGGCGGCGGAAACGGCCGCCCAGGTCGCGGATTTTCTCGGGAACACGCCAGACGCGGGATTGACGGGGCCTGTAGCTGGTCGTGCGAGGCAGATACTGCCCGGGGAGGCGAATAGGGATGGCTTCTATTATGCTTGTATTGACAAAAAGGAATGATGCAAGCGTCTCGTGAAACTCGTGGGCAATAACCGGTCCGTAGCCGGCGTACGCGCAACCGGCTGCCGGCGACTGGCCGTCGTTGCCGCCGCCCTGGGCGTGACAGGCATCGCGATTCCTCTCCATGCACAGGACGATCCCGGCCGGTTCGAGATCCGTTCGGCGAGCGTCGAGCTTCGCTCCGGCGTGTATTACCTGGATGCGTGGATCGAGTACCGGCTGTCGGCCGAGGCGCGCGAGGCCCTCGAGTCGGGTGTGGCGCTGACGCTGGACACCGAAGTCGAGTTCCTGAGGCAACGCCGGTTTTGGTTCGACCCGCTGGAGGCGGCCTTGCTGCAAAGCTATGGTTTGCAGTATCACGCATTGAGCCAGCGATACATCGTTGCCAACCTCAACACCGGCGAGCAGAGTTCTTTCGCGACGCTGTTTTCCGCGCTGAATTCTCTCGGGCGTATCGCGCAACTGCCGTTGATTGACGCGGCCCTGCTGGAGCCGGACGAGAGCTACGACATCCGGATACGCGCGGTCCTGAGCACGGAAGATATCCCCGGCCCCCTGCGTCTGTTGGCGTTCTGGCGCCGCGACTGGTCACTGGAAAGCGAGTGGTACACGTGGCAACTGGGCGAATAAAACGCGTACTCGTTACATTCGCGCTGATCGTTGGCGTGCTGGTCTGGTTCTCGGCGCTCATGCTGTTCTCGCCTCTTGCCCAGGATTCGGAAGATTTTTCCCGAGCTCTGCCGTGGATACTGCTGATAAATCTTGTCGGTATCGCGCTTCTGCTACTGCTGATCATCGTCAGCATGCTGCGACTGATTCGCGATTATCGTCAGCACGTCCCCGGGTCGCGTCTCAAGGCCCGGATGATGATTCTTCTGGTCGTGCTCGCGGTTTCGCCGCTGCTGATCGTTTACGCATTCGCAGTGCAGTTCATCAACCGCGGAATCGATAGCTGGTTCGACGTGGATGTCGAGCAAGGACTCGGGAATGCGCTCGAGCTCAGCCAGACCGCGTTAAACCTGCAGATGCGCGAGCATCTCGATGAGGTCGAGCAAATAGCGCAGCTGCTCGCGGACAGCGATCGGACCGATATCGTTGCGGAGCTCGGTAGTTTTCGCGCGGACACCGAAGCGGCCGAGCTGACGATATTCTCTTCCAACGACCAGATTCTGGCGACATCGTCGGCGAATCCGGCATTGACCGTGCCGCGCCCGCCGAGCGATGAAGTCACCTTCCAGTTGCGGCAAGGCGACCCCTATGTGAGTCTGGTGCCGCTCGTGGACGGCGGGTATGAAATTCTTGCGGCGGCGAACCTTGCCTCCGAAACGCCGGGAGGCGAACCCCGAATTTTGCAGGCCCGATTCGATGTCGAGCAGCGCCTGAGCGTCCTTGGCGATCTCGTCGAAGCCAGCTACGACCAATACGCCGAGCTGGCTTTCCTGCGAGAGTATCTGAAACAGAATTTTACGGTGATGCTGACCATCGTGTTGCTCATCACAATGCTGGCCGCTGTTTACGGCGCGTTTGCCTCGGCCAAGCGCCTCGTCGTCCCGATTCAGCAATTAATGGCCGGAACTCGCGCAGTCGCGCGCGGCGACTTCGATACGCAGTTGCCGATTCCGGCGCGTGACGAGATTGGTTTTCTCATCAACTCTTTTAACGACATGACTCAGCGGCTTGCTCAGGCTCGACAGGAAGCGAGTGAAAGTCAGCAGCAGGTCGAGAACGAGCGCCGCAAGGTCGAAGTCATACTCGCGAGATTGTCTACGGGAGTCGTCTCGCTGGAAACCGATCTTCGTATCAGGACCGCGAATCGCTCGGCAGGCGCGATCCTAGGCGTGGATCTCGATGCGCATCTCGGTGAATCGCTCGTTTCGCTCGCGGAGACCTACCCGTTGCTGGAGCAATTCCTGAGCGTCTCGAGGTCGCACCTCGACCGCGGCGATTTCGAGTGGCGCGAGCAGATCGTGTTGCGTGGTGAAGTCGGACGCCGGGTCTTGATGTGTGCGTGTACCGCGTTATCCGGTGAACGCGAGGATCCGGGGGGATATATCGTCGTGTTTGACGACATTACCGCCTTGCTTCAGGCACAGCGCGATGCTGCATGGGGAGAAGTCGCACGGCGCCTGGCGCACGAGATCAAGAATCCATTAACGCCCATTCAACTTTCTGCCGAACGACTCAGGCGGCGGTATCTCGGGGCGCATTATGCGGATGCCGAGCTCATGGATCGCGCAACGCACACGATCATTCAGCAAGTTGAGGCGATGAAGGAGATGGTCGACGCGTTCAGTGAATATGCACGGGCGCCCGACATGGACCTCAGTCGCTTTGATCTGAACGCGTTGATCGCGGAAGTAGCGGAACTCTATCGGCATCGCGAAGAACCGCTGTCGTTATCGCTCGATCTGGACGATTCGCTGCCGCGGGTCGAGGCTGACGAGGGTCGTATGCGCCAGGTCCTGCACAACCTGATCGGGAACGCTCTCGAAGCCATGGAGCAGCAACCCGAGGAACAGATAAAGATTTCGACGCAGCATATTCACCTGCATGGCGCCGAACTTGCAGAGATTAAAGTTATTGATAACGGCCCGGGGTTTCTCGAAGAGATCGTCGATCAGGTGTTCGATCCTTATGTCACGAGCAAGGTTAAAGGCACCGGGCTCGGTCTTGCCATCGTGAAGAAGATGATCGAGGAGCACGGCGGCCAGATCTCCGCGAGGAACAGTGAGCGAGGCGGCGCCGAGATAGTTATACTGCTACCAGTGACGCGAGAAGCCGGAGATGCGATGCTGTCTGCGGCGCACCGTCACGAAAAACGGAGGGAGCGCGCGTGAATGCAGCGCGAATATTGGTCGTAGACGACGAATCCAATATCCGGGGGCTCCTGGAAGAGATTCTTAGCGAAGAAGGTTACGAAGTCACCACGGCGGCTGACGCCCGTGAGGCGAGAGCGGCGCGCTCGAGCCAGGACCACGATCTTATTCTGCTCGACATCTGGATGCCGGATACAGACGGCATCTCTCTGCTCAAGGAATGGTCCGCCGGCGGTAAGCTCGAGCCGGTCGTCATGATGTCGGGCCACGGAACCGTCGACACGGCGGTCGAAGCCACGCGACTCGGCGCGCTCGATTTTATCGAGAAGCCCGTGTCGCTCGCGAAGCTCTTGCGAACGGTCAATAAGGCGTTGACCCAGAAGCGCTCAGAGCAGCCGCGGCGTACTCTCGTACCGCCGATGGTCGCTCCCGTCGGAAAGAGCGAGGCGATGCGTGCTTTGCGCGATCAGGTGCAGCGGATCGCGCATCATGACGCTCATACTATGCTCACGGGCGAACCGGGATGCGGCCGTGAAGCATTCGCGCGCTATCTCGCGAGTCTCAGTAGCCGGTCCGCCGGACCGTTCATCACGGTCATGGGCGGCTCGCTAAACGACGAAGACGGCCGTCGTCAGTTGCTCGGTTCTGTCGACGAGCCAGGCGCATTACAGCGTGCGCGTGGCGGCGTGTTGTTTATAAACGAGATCAGCGATATCTCGGCAAACACGCAGCAGCTTCTGTTGGGGATACTCGAGAATCGGAGCTATCGTCCCGACGGAAGCGATCAGGATGAAAAGCTGGATACGCGAATTTTGTCGAGTGCGCCCGCCGGATTCGAGCAGAATGCCAACGGTTTCCGGCGCGAGCTATTGTCGCATCTGAATATCGTCGTCATTCGGGTTCCGCCGCTCAGAGAGTACTCTGAGGACGTCCCCGAATTGTTACGTTTCTATGTCGACACGCTCGTCGACGCGGATCGTTTGCCGTTCAGACGTTTTGGCGTTGCGGCGCAGAACCGGCTCAGGAATTATCCCTGGCCGGGGAATATCCGCGAGCTCAAGAACATGGTCAGCCGCTTGTTGATACTCGGCGCCGACGAGGAAATTACGCTGCAGGAAGTCGAGGCGCAGCTCACCTCTGATGCGCCCTCGGACGAGCCACTCGTCAAGCTGGACCTCTTGTCGATGCCGCTGCGCGAAGCCAGGGAGCATTTCGAGCGTGCTTACCTGCAGCAACAGCTCATACTCTGCGGCGGCAAGGTCGGTGCGCTCGCAAAGCGCGTCGGGATGGAAAGAACGCATCTGTACCGGAAGCTGCGTTCGCTCGGCGTCGATTTTCGTCAGGTTATGGCGGACGAGTAGCACCGGAAACGAAACTGCCGTCCTCGGCGAACCTGAACATATCCGTACCGAAAGTCTCCTCGGTCAATGTTCGTATCAGTTTGAAGGCGCGATTCTCGCCATCCAGTACCGGGCCTCCCGGGCGTTGTTGCACCGCGGAGTGAATACGCCCGCCGATGAATTGACCCGTTGAATCGATCTCGGCTACGAGTATCGGCGCCAATCCGGCGATTCCATTGACATTGACGCCAACGTGCGTCGCAAAATTGCCGAGACTGTATGCGATCAGTCGATCGCTGTAGAGCTCCAGCGCGCGCGGAACGTGCGGTCCGTGCCCGATTACGAGATCGGCGCCGGCATCGATCACGCTGCGCGAGAATCGCACGATTTCTCCGCGCGTCTCACCAAGGTAAAACTCTTCTTCGAACGGCAGACTCGTCGCGTCCTCGCCTTCTGCGCCGCCGTGGAACGAAACGATGACGATGTCGTGCGTGGTTTGCAGTGCCAGGACGTGCTCGATGGCGACAGGAATGTCATTCAGCAGATAGGAGATGCGCGTCGGTGAAAATGCGATGAAAGCGATTCTGATGTCTCCGACGCTCCAGGATGCCAGATCCCCGCGACGGCCGGAATGATGCAGACCATAAGCGTCGAGTGTGAACATCGTCGCGCTGCGACCCTCCTCGCCAAAGTCGCGAGCGTGATTGTTGGCGAGACTGAGGACATCGAATCCGGCGTCGCGCAGGTGGCCAGCGTAATGCGGCGGCGAACGGAACAGGAAGCATGACGCAGGATTGCCGCAGCTCTTCGCCGGGGTGCCGCCGGCCAACAGCACGCCTTCCAGATTTCCCAGCGTGATGTCGGCCGCGCGCAGAATCGGCGCGACGGTCGAGAGATAGTCGGCGCCGTCGTTCGCCGCGAGGCGATCGTCCGGAAAATCCGTGCCGAGCATGATGTCGCCGACGGCCGCGATCGTCAGCGTCGTGCTTTGGGGATAACCGGCGCCGCCAAAAGCGCAAAGCGATGCAGCGATTAACGCCCGCGCGACAGTCATGCCCGTTCTATTCTGAAATCTTGTAGATGATGGCGTCCATATCGGCCTCGAAAACCTGGCGCCGGGTTCGATTGAGTTTGTTCCTGTCGGTCGTTGGGCCGATGATGACGCGATGGTAGTTAATGCCCGAAATCTCGGCGCGCTGCAGAGTCGATTCGATTCCGAGCAGCGCGAGATTGGCTTTCCGGCGTTCAGCATCCGCCGGATCAGTGAACGATCCCGCCTGTAGAACATAGCGGCCGGGCTCCTCAATGGTTCTCGGCTCCCTGCGCGCTGAGGGTTCTACGTCAGGCAGAACGACCTCGAAAGTGGGCAGGATGTCGAAGAAATCGAAGCGGCTCGCAGGGTGAGGTTCCTCTTCGTCGTCCGCGGATTGAGCAGACATCTCGATGACTTCGGTTTCAGGCGCCGCGGCAGCCTGTGCCGGTGCGCCTGATTCCGCGGGCGGATCGCGCCGGTCGACGACGTAGACCGCCGCCGCGACGACCAGACCGATACTGAGGCCGAACAGCATCCAGACGAACCCGGAAGCGCTATTCGATGCAGATTTCCGTTTCCGTTTTGCCATGACGCAACCTACATAGTATCCGGCGCCGAGACGCCCAACAACGCGAGTCCGTTTCGAATGACCTGCTGCGTAGCAACGGCGAGTGCGGCACGAGCTTCGCGCAAGGCTGCGTCTTCTACCAGTACCCGGTGGGAATTGTAGGACGCATGGAACGCAGCGGCCGTATCGCGCAGATAGTGCACCAGATGCTGCGGCGCGCGATTCTGAGACGCGAGTTCGAGCAGCTCGGGATAGCGGCTGAGCGCGACCATGAGTGTTCGTTCGGCGTCCTCGGTCAAGCGCGACAGGTTCGCACTGCCGAACTGCCGATCGACCGATCCTTCCTGCTCCAGCCGCGCGAGCAGGCTCGCAACACGCGCATGAGCGTATTGTATGTAGAAGATCGGGTTGTCGTTCGATTGCGTCTTCGCGAGCTCCAGGTCGAAATCAAGATGCTGATCGTTCGATCGCGAGACGTAGAAGAATCTCGCTGCGTCGTTGCCGACTTCGTTGCGAAGCTCGCGCAATGTCACGAAATTCCCGGAGCGGGTCGACATCTGAACTTTCTCGTGACCTCTGAACAGCGCGACGAACTGGACGAGCCGTACCTCGAGACTTTCCGGCGGCTCGCCCATCGCTTCGAGCCCCGCCCTAACCCGGGCAACGTAACCGTGATGGTCGGCGCCGAGGACGTCGAGCAGCAGATCGAAGCCACGCTCGCGCTTCTCGAGGTGATAGGCGATGTCCGAGGCGAAGTAGGTCGTTAATCCATTCTCGCGAACCACGACGCGATCCTTCTCGTCGCCGAAATCGCTGGCCCGAAACCACGTCGCTCCGTCCTTCTCATACAGCATGCCTCGCGTGGACAGGACTTCGAGCGCGTGGTCGATTGCGCCGTCGACAAGACTGCGCTCGGAATACCAGTTCTCGAAGTGGACGCCGAAGCCGTCGAGATCGTCCCGGATGTCTGCGAGAACGCTGTCGAGTGCCGCTCTCAGTACCGTATCGAAACGCTGCTCTCCGAGCGCCGCGCGAATGGTCGCTATCAGTCTGTCCAGCAGCTCATCGGGTCCGGTCTCCTTATCGCCGAGAACGGTCTCGATGGTTTCGATGTCGGTCGTCAGGGAATCGCCGCAGGTGTCCGCCAGGCTCGCGGCAATGTCACGGATATAGTTACCCTGATAAGCACTGCTCGGGAACTCGAGCCGGGATTCGTTGAGTTCCGCATAGCGAAGCCAGACACTTGCCGCGAGGATGTCCATCTGTCGGCCGGCGTCGTTGACGTAATATTCCTCGACGACGTCGAAACCCGTCGCCCGCAGGATGTTAGCGAGCGACGCGCCGTACGCGGCCAGGCGGCCGTGGCCGACATGCAGCGGCCCGGTCGGATTCGCCGACAGGAATTCGAGGAGAACACGGGTACCGGCGCCGATCTTCGATTCCCCGTATCTCGCGCCGTGTGCCAGGATCGTGCGAAGCTCGTTTTCGTAGGATTCCGGGGCCAGCGTGAAGTTCACGAATCCCGGGCCGGCAACAGCTGACGCCTCGATAAGCTCCGATTCGGGCAGTGCCGCGATCAATACCGACGCAAATTCTCGCGGCGGCTTGCCGAGTTTCTTGGCGAGCCGCAGGGCGATATTTGTCGTGAAGTCACCATGCTTGGAATCGCGCGTGCGCTCGAGCTGTGGTTCCAGATCGTCGGGGCCAACAGACGCGTCGTCGCCAAGCAAGCGAGAAAGCGTCTCACGAAGTAATTGGTCGAGTTGGGAACGCAAAATACCGGGCCAGTCGGGGACGGCGCGATTCTACCTTGAATCAGACCGTCAGAGTTCCAACGGATCAACGTCGACACTGAAGCGAATTCGGCGTGCTTCAGGCCATGTCCGCGTCTCGAGCAACATCGCATCGACGAGTTGGTGCAGTGCAGCCCGATCGTCGCATTGAAACAGCAACTGCGCCCGGTATTTGCCACCGCGTCGCTCCATGGGCGGCGCTGCCGGTCCGAGGATCCTGACGGGTCCGGCTATCTGCTTTGCTGCTGTCGCCAGCCGTCTGAGAAAGCTGTGCGCTGGTGCTCTCGTCGAGGCCTGGGCTCGCCATACGACAAGATGCGAAAAGGGTGGCCACCGGGACGCGAGCCGTTCCGCCAGTGCAAGTTCGGCGAACGCGCTGTAGTCGTGTTCGAGCAGGCAGCCGAGCAAGGGATGTGCGGGGTAATGAGTCTGTATGTAGACTTCGCCCGGCTGATCTCGACGACCGGCCCGGCCCGCGACCTGGAGCAAAGTCTGAGCGAGTCGCTCGTTGCTGCGGAAATCCGCACCCAGCAGTCCCTGATCCGCGTCCAGCACGCCGACCATCGTCACGCGCGGAAAGTCATGGCCTTTCGTCAACATCTGCGTTCCGATGAGTATCTGGGTTTGACCTGTCTCGACGTCTGCCAGAACCTGGGTCAGTACCCCGTGGCGGGTTGCGACATCCCTGTCGAGTCGCGCGATTCGCGCAGTCGAAAACAGCGCAGTGAGTTCGTCGCTGACTCGCTGCGTGCCTTCGCCGACTGCGATGCGCTCTGCGCCGCAGTTCGCGCACGCCCAGGTCAGCGCGGCCTGACTTCCGCAGTGGTGGCATCGCAGCCGGCCGCTCGATGCGTGCACGGTCATGCGACTGTCACAATGTCCGCACTCTTCGACCGTGCGGCACTCGCTACAGAATAGAACTGGTGCGAAGCCGCGGCGGTTCAGGAACAGCAATATCTGGTTACCGGCTGCGAGGTGGCGCTCGATTGCGGCAATCAACGGCGCCGAGAGCCCGCGTTTTGCGACGTGCCGATTGAGATCGATAATTCTGAATGCGGGCGCTCCTGCTGAGCCGATCCGGCGCGGCATCTCCAGCAGCTCGTAGCGCCCCTGAGCCGCATTGTGGAAACTCTCGAGCGACGGCGTTGCAGAAGCCAGCAATACCGGCACGTCGAGCTGCCTCGCCCGGTAGACCGCAAGATCGCGAGCGGAGTACCTGAACCCCTCGTGCTGCTTATAGGAGGCATCGTGTTCTTCATCGACGATGATCAGGCCCGCCTCGGGGAGCGGCGAGAACACGGCCGAGCGCGTGCCGACGATGACTTTTGCTTCATTCGTGAAAGCGTCATGCCAGGCGTGCAGTCTTTCGGAGTCCGTTCGGTTCGAGTGCATGATCGCGAGCCGCGCGCCGAAGCGATCCTCGAGCCTGGCGACGAGCTGCGGGGTCAGGCCGATTTCGGGCACGAGCAACAGGCACTGCCGTTCGCGCTCGAGCTGGTGTTCAATCAGACGGAGATAGACTTCCGTCTTGCCGCTGCCCGTTACGCCCTGAAGCAGATAGGGTTGAAATTTGCCGCTGCCGCGTTGGATCGCGTCGAGAACGGTGACCTGATCGGGAGTCAGCTCAGGCTTTACGCCAACCCGGATCGATTCGAGCGAGGGTACCGGCGCGGCGATGGATTCCGGCTCGATCCATCCTTTCTTCGCCAGTCGAACGATCGTGTCGCGACCGATACCGCTGGCGCGAAGCGCTTCCTCGGCGATCCCCGAGCTGCCCGCCAGTGCCTCGAGGATCTGCGCCTGGCGCGGAGCCCGGCGCGCGATCATCGCTGGATCCTGCGCGCTACCGTCTTTCGACAGACGCCATCCGGCCACGATCCCGCTCGGTAGCTCGCGACCGCGCCTGAGCAGTGGCGGAAGCGCCTGTGCGACGACCTCACCGATCGGGTGGTGGTAATACTCTGCGCACCAGACCAGGGTCGCCAGCAGCTCGGAGCTGATGACCGGAAGCTCATCGAGGGCGCTGCCGACGGGTTTGAGCTTCGCTGCCGTGATGCTTGTCTCGTCGGCAATCTCCAGAACGAGGCCGACGCGTTCGCCTTTGCCGAGCGGAACGCGTACCCGGCAGCCTGGCGCCGGCGGCTGTCCGGGGCCGGGCCAGAGATAGTCGAAGCTGCCGGGCAAAGGAACCGGCACGGCCACGCGAACGATTGCAGCGGCGACCGGCATTACCGCGGAAGATTTTCGAAAAAAATCATCAAAAACAATGGCGTGCGACAGCGCTGGCGAACTCCGCGGAACGCGCTCGCCGAACGATATTATGTGAATAATTTTTCATTCAAGGTCAAGGAGTTATCCTGACATTCCGTGTCAACCCGGGAAGCCATGGCGCGTTGTCTATTGCGACGAGTATTGATTGCTATCGAGAAGATATGAAGGTTTACCATAGAATCTGTACTGGAAGCTTGCGAGGGACCGGCTAATGGCACTTGCGGCGGCACTCCGGGCGCCTTTCGGTTCCCGGACGGAGGACGGGATGCTGGAAGCCAGTACCAAGATGGAGGCGTTTCTCCGCGAGGTGGAAACCCGCGCCTTCCGCATCGCGGTCGTCAGCACGCGCGACGCCGACGAAGCGCTGGATATCGTCCAGGACGCGATGATCAGCCTGACGCGACGATACGCGCACAAATCCGCCGACGAGTGGCGGCCCCTGTTCTACCGTATCCTGAAGAATCGAATCCGCGACTGGCAACGCCGCAGCATCGTCCGCACGCGGGTCATGAGTTTTTTCGGCGGTCAGGAATCGGACGAATACGATCCCGTGGCGCAGGCGCCGGGACCCCGTTCCGACGATCCGACCGATGCACTGGAACGCAGCGATGCGATGCAGGCGCTGGAGCAGGCGCTCGGCGAACTGCCTGCACGACAGCGTGAAGCGTTCATGCTGCGAAATTTCGAAGGGCTGGACGTCGCCGAGACGGCGGTCGCCATGGGATGTTCCGATGGCAGTGTGAAAACGCATTACTCTCGTGCCGTGCATCGGTTGCGAGACATGCTCGGAGAGCACTACTGATGGCTAGCGATAATGTGAGAACGGACCGCGAATTCGAGGAGCGAACGAAGCTACTCTTCGATGAGAGTGTGGGCGCATTGGATGGCGAGACCCGGTCGAAGCTGACGCAGGCTCGTTATCGGGCGCTCGAGGAGCTTGCGCCCCGGCGACAGGCGGCGTGGGCGCGCGCGCTGGTTCCGGTCGGTGCCGCCGCGGTGGTGGCGACGCTGACGGTAATGCTCTGGCAGGGACAGAGTTCGCCGGTCGACGAAGCAGGTTTCGACGTCGCGGCCGTTTCGGATCTCGAAATCCTGCTGAGCGAAGAGGAACTCGATATGATCGAGGAACTCGAATTCTATGCGTGGCTCGAAGAGCAGGTAGAGTTGACGGAAGGACAGATAGTGGAGGATGGCATTGGCTGATCGCTCGCGAGTTCTGCGACTCGCTCGCTCATTGCTGGGGCTCGCGGCCGTGGGTGTCGTTGTCAGCCCGACTGCGCAGGCCGAAGAAGAGTTGCCGGATCTGGATTTTCTGGCCTATCTCGGAAGCTGGCAGGAAAGCGACGAAGAGTGGCTGGCCGTCGCGGAGTGGGAGGGCGCTGGACAGGTTAAGGATGACGCACGCGCAGCGACACAGAGGAAAGACGATGAAGACGAAACTTAGAATCGTTTCATTGGTGGCAAGTTTGCTCCTGTTAGCCGGGGCGGCCGGCGCGCAGGATGGTATAGCCTGGGATGATTTAACGGCTTCGCAGCGCACATTGCTGTCCGAGCACGAATCCGGTTGGGATCAGATGGATGCGTCCCGGCAGGAGCAGATCGCTCGCGGCGCCGAGCGCTGGCTCGAGATGAACCAGCGCCAACAGGCGCAAGCCCAGGAGCGCTTCCAGCAGTGGCAGAATCTCGGCGACGATCAGCGCGGCATGATTCGTGACCGCTACGAGTTATTCCGCAGCTTGACACCGGATGCGAGAAACAGGATCCAGGATACTTACCGGCGCTTTCAGCGACTGCCGCCGGACCGCCGCATGGAGCTGCAGCGCCGCTTCCGCGACCTGACGCCCGATCAGCTGCGACGATTGCGCGATACCCGGCTGAGGCCGACGGATCGGCCGGGCGGTGCAGCGATGGGAATGGGCCGCTAAGCCAGAAGCGCCGTTTCCAACCCCCGAAGAACATGAACAGGGCGCCACCCCGATTGGGCTGGCGCCCTTCGTTTGTTTACAATTCCGGCTGAGTTCACTGAGGCACTGAAGGCAAAGCGAGCCTGAGAGAAAGCGGGCGGCTTAAAGCAGCTCGGTGTCAATCCTTAAAGAATCAGAAGCCAGAGCGGTCTGGCCGGAGAATGCGCATGAGAATCGGCGTGCCCAAGGAAATTTACGCGGGCGAGAAGCGTGTTGCGACGACACCCGACGTCACGACTCAACTCATCAAGCTCGGATTCGACGTTACCGTAGAGTCCGGTGCCGGTGCCGGCGCGAACTTCAGCGACAGCGCCTACGAAGAAGCCGGAGCGACCATCGCCACGGATGCCGCAACCGTATACGCCGACAGCGACATCATCCTTAAAGTCAGAGGACCGGAAAAATCCCCGGAGACCGGCCTGGATGAGGTCGATCTTCTGCGCTCCGGGCAGGTACTCATGTCGTTCCTCTGGCCCGCTCAAAATTCCGAGCTGCTGAATCGGCTTGCAGCAAAGGGTGTTACGACGCTGGCGATCGACAGTGTGCCGAGAATCTCGCGCGCTCAGAAAATGGACGGACTTAGTTCGATGGCGAACATCGCCGGCTATCGAGCGGTAATCGAGGCCGCGCAGCATTTCGGAAGGTTCTTCACGGGACAGATCACTGCCGCGGGCAAGATCCCGCCCGCCAAAGTCCTGGTGATCGGAGCCGGTGTGGCCGGTCTTTCCGCGATTGGCGCGGCGCGTAGCCTCGGCGCGATCGTGCGCGCCTTCGATACGCGGCCCGAGGTCAAGGAACAGGTCGAGAGCATGGATGGAGAATTCCTCATGCTCGATTTCGAAGAAGAAGGTTCCGGTCAGGGCGGCTACGCGAAGGTCATGAGCAAGGAGTTCATCGAGGCCGAGATGGCGTTGTTCGCCGAACAGGCCAGGGATGTCGACATCATCATCACGACGGCGCTGATACCGGGTAAGCCGGCGCCAGAGCTGATTACGGCCGAGATGGTCAAATCCATGAAGCCTGGCAGCGTCATCGTCGATCTGGCGGCAGAGCAGGGTGGCAACTGCGCCCTGACGGTGCCGGGAGAGGTCGTGCAAAAGCACGGAGTGACCCTGATCGGTTACACCGACCTGCCGAGTCGCCTGTCGGCACAGTCGAGCCAGCTGTACGCGACCAACCTGCGGCACCTTCTGACCGATATGTGTCCGGAAAAGGACGGCCAACTCGTCGTCGACATGGAGGACGAAGTCGTGCGCGGCGCGACCGTCGTCAACGGCAACGAAATCACCTGGCCGCCGCCGGCACCGAAACTGTCGGCCGCGCCTCCCAAGCCGGTCGAAGAGGCAGCTTCGGAACCTGTTCCCGAGCTTGAGAAGAAGCCGAGCCTGCTCGGCCCGATACTGACTTTCGGCATCGGTGGGCTCGCGTTGATCGGGCTCGGCGCTGTAGCGCCACCATCCTTCATGGCGCACTTCACTGTGTTCGTGCTCGCCTGTTTTATCGGTTACATGGTTATCTGGAACGTGACGCCGGCGCTGCACACACCGCTAATGAGTGTTACCAACGCTATCTCGAGCATCATCATTATCGGCGCGTTGTTGCAGATCAGCTCTCCCGAGAACTGGATCGTCTGGGTTGCGGCGCTCACCGTGTTGATCACGGCCATTAATATCGCAGGCGGATTCGCGGTAACGCGCCGTATGCTGCACATGTTCCAGAAGTAGGGGATCGACGATGCTACAGATACTTCCATCAGGCGTCGTCACGGTCGCCTACATCGGCGCGACGATTCTCTTCATTCTGGCTCTTGGCGGATTGAGCCATCCGGAGACGGCGAGGCGCGGCAACCTCTTCGGCATCACCGGCATGAGCGTCGCGTTGCTCGCGACTATTTTTGGCGTTGTTACCGAGAACTATGCGTTGCTGATCGGCGCTCTCGCCATCGGCGGCGTCATCGGTATCACGCTCGCGCGGCGCGTGCAGATGACGGAGATGCCCGAGCTCGTCGCTATACTGCACAGCCTGGTCGGTCTCGCCGCCGTGCTGGTCGGCTTCGCGAACAGTCTCGATCCGAGCGTAAACTTCGAGGGTGTCGAACTCACGATTCACGATATCGAGACATATCTCGGCATCCTCATTGGAGCAGTGACATTCTCAGGCTCGGTTATCGCGTTCGGCAAGCTCAGCGGAAAGATCAGTGGCAGCCCGCTGACGCTTCCAGCAAGGCACTGGCTGAATCTCGGTCTGTTGCTCATAGCGATCTGGTACGGTCGCGAGTTCGTGCTCGCGTCAGCGTCCGGGGACGATGGCCTGATGCCGCTGATCATCATGACGGTCGTCGCATTACTGTTCGGTATCCACATGGTTATGGCAATCGGCGGTGCAGACATGCCGGTCGTTGTCTCGATGCTGAATAGCTACTCCGGCTGGGCTGCCGCAGCGACCGGATTCATGCTCAGCAACGATCTGCTGATCGTCACCGGCGCACTGGTGGGTTCGAGCGGCGCTATCCTGAGCTACATCATGTGTCGCGCGATGAACCGAAAATTCCTGGCGGTGATCGCGGGCGGATTCGGAACCTCCGGCGGATCAGCCGCCGGTGGCGGAGAGGACCAGGGAGAAGTCGTCGCTGTCGATTCGGCGGAAACCGCTGCTTTGCTCGAAAGCGCGAAGGAAGTCATGATCATTCCCGGATACGGGATGGCGGTCGCTCAGGCGCAGCACATTGTCTACGAGATTACCCAAACGCTGCGAAATAAAGGCGTCAACGTAAGATTCGGCATTCATCCCGTTGCCGGGCGCATGCCGGGACACATGAATGTGCTGCTCGCAGAGGCGCGCGTACCCTATGACATCGTGTTCGAAATGGACGAGATCAACGACGATTTTCCCGACATCGACGTGTCCGTCGTCATCGGCGCGAACGATATCGTCAATCCTTCGGCGCAGACTGATCCCGACAGCCCGATCGCCGGTATGCCGGTCCTCGAAGTCTGGAAGGGCAAGACGACGATCGTTCTGAAGCGCAGTATGGCGACCGGCTACGCGGGTGTGCAGAATCCGCTGTTCTTCAAGGAGAACACGCGCATGCTGTTCGGTGACGCCAAGGAAAGCCTGGACGCGGTCCTCAAGGAGCTGTAAGCGCAGGCTCGTGGGCGAATTGGCAGGATAGTCCGTCGAGCCGGGATTAAGTCGAGACGAAGCTGTCGCGCCAATCCGTCCGATGTTCGTCGGCGATTGTTGCAGTTTTGCGACAGCGATCATTGAGTTTTACCGCTGTCTCGGTGACACTTGCCACCGCCGATGCTTGAGAACGGCGGGTGCAGCATGGTTCAGTATGCCGTAACCCAGGAGGTCTTGCGTACGGATGTCGCGGGCATGCCTCTGGAGTGGATCGATTACCGCGACGCGGTTCGGCTCTATCACACCGAACAGATTGCCTACGCCTGCGGGTCCCTGATCTACGAAATTCGCGGTGGCTTCAATGCCGTCAGCGGTAGACGCAGCATCGTTGAAGTCAGCTCGATTGTAGCGACCCACGGCGACAGCCATAACCTCGAACGAAAACGCGAGCGCTATACGCCGCCGCTGAATAATCGAACATTGTTCAAGCGCGACGCGAATCTGTGTCTTTACTGCGCGCAGCAGTTCAGAACTTCGGATTTGACCCGAGATCACATCACGCCGATTAGCAAAGGTGGCTGCGACGTCTGGACCAACGTCGTAACGGCGTGCCGAAGATGCAACAACTACAAGGGCGGCAGAACGCCCGAGAAAGCCGGCATGCAGCTCGTTGCGGTGCCGTTTACTCCAACTTACGCCGAATACATTTATCTGAAGGGGCGGCGTGTGCTGGCCGATCAAATGGAATACCTGCTAACGCATTTTCCGCGGAGCTCCCCGCTCCACGCACGTCTGCGCGGAGACCTCGCTCGCGAGCGAAGGGCTTCCTGATGAGTCCTTGAGTCTGCGCGATGTTGCCGGCGAGCTCGAACGCCTGCTCGGAATAAAGCTCGATGCCAACGACGCGAAGCGCGTCGGTGGCGGAAGCATTAACGACGCCTATCGGGTAGCAACGGATCGCGGCGCCGTTTTTTTGAAGCTGAACTCTGCCGATGGCTTCGACATGTTCGATGCGGAAGTCGACGGTCTGCGCGCGCTTCGCCAGTCTCGCGGCATGACCGTGCCCGAAGTGCTGGCCCATGGCGTCGCAGCGGACGCGGCGTTTCTTGCTCTGGAATGGCTTGATCTGAGCCGGGGAACGGCCGCCGCCGAGACTGCACTGGGAGCTGCGCTGGCCCTCCAGCATCGCGTCGTTTCCGAGCGATTCGGCTGGCAGCGCGACAACTACATCGGTCTGACGCGACAGCCCAACGATTGGAGCGGCGACTGGATCACGTTTCTTGGCGACCAGCGCCTCGGTCATCAGTTGCGGCTCGCTGTCGAGAACGCCATTCCGTTTCCTTTACGGGAATCGATCGAGCAGCTCTTGAGCCGGCTGAGTGAATTCTTCTTCGACGAGGCTGTCGCAGCCTCGTTGCTGCACGGCGATCTCTGGTCTGGCAACTGGGGAGCCACGGGGGACGATCGGCCGTGCGTCTTCGATCCGGCCGTCTACTTCGGTGATCGTGAAGCGGATATCGCGATGACGCGCCTGTTCGGTGGATACGGAGAAAATTTTTATATTGCCTACGAAGCGGAATGGCCTCTCTCGCGCGGATGGGAACGGCGCGTCGATCTTTACAATCTCTACCACTTGCTGAACCACTTCAATCTGTTCGGTGGCGGCTATGTGCCGCAGATCGCCGCTGCGCTGAAAAGATTGTCGGACTGATTCGTTGTCGGGAATCGGTATTACAGTCGCCGCTGGAGCTGCACGAACTTTGCTATTCTCTGTGCTGACTATACGAGTAGCGATCTTCGCAACGAAAGGCGTCGTGAGAACGGTGTTCTCCGGCGAATACAAGAGCGAATAAGCACAGCGGCGCCGGGGGAGCCTGTACGGCGCGAATGGAGGACAAATCGATGCGACGTTCGGCGCTAACGCTGGTATCCATGCTCGGCTTCGGTCTGCTGGCGAATGCCCAGGAAGCCGATTTTTCCGGCGTCTATATCTCCGTGTACGTAGGCTCGCCCGATACCGTAATTCTGCCCGAGACGTATCCGTTCACAGCGGAGGGGGAACGGGCGTTCAACGGTTATGACCCAGCTACAGACGATCCCAGGGTCGGTAACGATTGCGCGCCACGACGCATGCCAGCGCTTCTCTGGTCGGCCGATCCTGTCGAGTTTTCGCATGAACCCGGGCTGACGGTCGTTCGCTTCGAGGTGCTCGATCTCGTCCGGTCGATCGTCATGGACGGTGATCGCCCGGCATCCGATCAGCCGCACACCGAACTCGGCTACT
This sequence comes from Rhodospirillaceae bacterium, assembly GCA_024638465.1. Lineage (GTDB taxonomy): Bacteria > Pseudomonadota > Gammaproteobacteria > Steroidobacterales > Rariloculaceae > SMWC01. Next base: position 20,059 of record JAHEKF010000021.1, read on the forward strand.
CGGTTGGCCATTGGGAGGGAGATGTGTTGATCGTCGAGACCTCTCATATGCTCGGCGGCGTTATCGTCAACGACGTGGGTCTTCCGATCAGCCCGGAGGCGCGACTTACGGAGCGGTACCGGCGCGAGCCAGGGGGCGACAATCTCCTGGTCGAGGTTCTTGTTCACGACCCCGTAAACTATGCCGAGCCGCTGAGGCTCGGAAGAGTCTGGACCTTCGCTCCGAATGAGGAGATTCGTCCATGGGATTGCTTCAGCCTCGAGATGTCGGACGGCGAGACGGATGTCGACGATCTCGCGCGAATGCTCGAGCAACTCTAGCCACGCGCAAGAAGAAACTACACGCGGAGGAAAGCAGATGCCTATTTACGAGAACGGAGACGTGCGCATTAACTACGAAGATACGGGAGAGGGCTTTCCTCTGCTGCTCATCGCGGGGGGCGGGTTGAATTCCGTGCTCTCCAATATCGTGGGGCGGTCGCCATTCAACGCAATCGAGGAATTCGGCGCGGAGTTTCGCTGTATCTCGTCGGATCTTCGCAACGCGAACGGTGGCGCTTCTGCCGGCCCGCTCGAGATAGACCGTCCGTGGGACTCGCACACCGACGATCAGATCGGGCTGATGGATCACCTTGGCATCGACAGATTTATGGTCATGGGGTTTTGCATCGCTGGTCCGTTCATCTGGAATCTGCTCGAGCGTGCGCCCGATCGGATCGCGGCCGCAGTGCTGGCTCAGCCCGTAGGCTTCGACCCGGAGAACCCGGATTTTTTCTACGACGCCAACATGAACGGGTGGGGGCCGGACCTTGTCGCGCGTCGCGAGGACATCACGATGCCGATGGTGGAGGCCTACCTTACTGCGATGTTTCGCGACAATGCTGATTTCGTGTTCACCGTGACGCGAGAATTTGTGCGGTCCTGCGAAACTCCCGTCCTCGTTCTCCCGGACGATACGCCGCCGCATCCCTACGCTGCGGCCGTGGAGTCCGCATTGCTCGCGCCGAATTCGGAACTGAGCCTGTTTCCGTGGAAGCAGCCGCCTGAACGCATACCCGTGGCGGTACGCCACATACGCTCGTTTTTGCGAGCGCACCGCTCCGGGACGGTCGCATAGGATCGTGCTGTTGCCGGGGTCGATGCGAAAAGTCCTTGCATGCCGGGCGGTCGTCGCATTGATGGCGGTCGGTTCTCAAGCGGGCGCGCATCACAGCCCCGCGGAGTTCGATCTGGCCGCGACAGTGACCTTCGATGCGATCGTCACGGAATTTGAATGGAAAAACCCGCATGTATTCATTCAGGTCGACAGAATTGACAGCGATGGCCGGATCACGCCGCTTCAGATCGAAGCGGATGGCGTATCGATGCTTCTTCCGCATAGCTGGTCTCGCGATTCACTCGCTCCCGGAGATCGCGTCCGCGTTGAGGCCTATCCGTCGCGGAGAGCTGGTGGCCGTTCGCTCCTCGGCTACGCGATCACCAGGCAAGACGGTCTTGTACTGGCCCCCAACCCCGATAGATTCCAGGCGACGAATCCAATGAGTGCGGGCCGTGCGAGTGGCATCGACGGCGTATGGCTTCCGCGTTGGGATGCGTTTTTCGGCTTGTCGAATTTGCGACGGCAATTAACGGACGAAGGCCGGCGATTCGGTGATGGGCCGGAGTCGGCACAGCTGCCTCTTTACGAGTGCATGCCTTTCTCAGCGCCGCGGATCATGGTGATACCGGTACGAACGGAAATCGAAGTACTGGCGGATCGCGTTGTGCTTCGCATTGATTGGCTGGACGTCGAGAGGGTGATCTACCTCGATGGGCGCGCGCATCCCGCCAACGGCGATCGAACGCTTCAGGGGCATTCGATCGGCCATTGGGACGACGATTCTCTGGTTATCGATACGACGTTATTCAGTCAGGATTCGATGGGAGATTACGGTCTGCCCAGCGGGCAGGACAGGCACATCGAAGAAAGGCTCACCCTGAGCGACAATGGCGAGTCGCTGAACTACGAGTTCGTTCTCGGGGATTCTGAGTACCTGTCGGCGCCACTTTCCGGTGGCGGCGTCTGGGACTATCGGCCCGACCTGCAGCCCTCGGCCGTGGATTGCGATCTGGAGGCCGCGAGGCGCAATCTGGAAACGGCCGAGTAACCCGAATTACCGGGCGGCATCGAAGAGGTATAAAGGCAGTCCGTCCGGCGACACGAGTTTCGCTCGCGCGTCTATCGCGCCCGTATCTCGGCGCCTGTCCCTGACGTCGACGCCTTTCGCGGCGAGAAACCCGAGCCGGGCATCCAGATCTGTTGCCGAGAAACTCGGGCCGGGCGCGAAATATGCCGACTCGTGTAGTCCGACGGTCAGTCCGAATCCGGATAGCCGTTGCCAGGGGTGCGGCGACTCCCCTGCAGCGACGGTGCCGAATCCAAGAGCCTGCCAGAACGCGACGCCAGCGGATAGCGAGCTCGACATCATGCTGTACTCGAGAAAATCTCCGCAGATCGAGTTTTGACTCTCCGGACGAGCGCCAGGCGAGAACGTCTGAGCTTCGATTAGTTCGACCAGTTGTCCATCGGGATCGCAGAAACCCAATTCATTAAACTCGTCGCTCTTCAGTCGAGAGTATTCAAACCTGATCTTCAGGCGTCGCAGCGCCCGCGCATAGCTTTCCAGGTCCGCGCGGACGAAAACCAGTCGTGGCTCGACTTCCGCTCGTGCCTGCAGTCCGATGCACAGACCTCCGCCGTCGAGTACGGCATAAGGATGGCCGACGATATCGCCGGTCGGTACGTTCTGGAAGCCGATGGTCTGAAAGAACTCGTATGACTCGCCAATCTCTTCCGCGGCGACGCGAAGTTCGAGAAATCTACCCAGCATGCTTACGGACTTTCGGCGCGTCGAGCTACTCGACGTCGCGACCGCTGATCAGATCTTCCAGCGATGGTGCCGGATGATCCGGACCAATCTTGCCGGCTTTCAGTCGATCGATATAGTTGTGATAGGCACGCATCGCCTGAGAGCCGAACAGCCACATGATCGGGATGTTCGCAAACAGCATGACGCCAGTGCCGACGCCTGTCAGGTTGTCCAGATCAGATGTGTTGGTGATGAAGCCCACCGTCGCAACGATAATCAGCGCACAGTAAATAAGTTTATATGGAAGAACCATGCCCTCGCCGAACATGTAAATGATTCCCTGTTCGCCGTAGTAACTCCAGGAAATCATCGTCGATAATGCGAATAGCCAGACGGCGATAGTGACGAGCCATTTTCCGAGCCCGGGAGTTACGGAGTCGAAAGCTTTGGCGGTGAGCGTCGCGGCGACAAAATCGACGAAGATGCCGGGACGATCCAGGACAGGCTGCGTCGAACTCGACAGGCTGCCCCACTCGATGACGAACGATCCATTTTGTTCGATGACAATACCTTCGAGCCGGTGAAGGTCGTTCCCGGTCGCTTCGTTCGCGCCGGCCGTGACGAAGATGTACACGTCCTCGCCACCGGCCCACGGCCCTTCGGAGCTCTCGGGCGCCAGCACTGTTTCGAGGCTCCACTCGCCGGTGCCGACCTCCATCAACGCGGGCGGGTTCGAATAAACGGCCTCGGGTGCTCGGTTCCAGATTCCCGTTGAAAGAATCACGAGCGATGTAAATGTGCAGACGACGAGCGTGTCGATAAAAGGCTCGAGACCCGCGACTAGCGCCTCGCGGACCGGCTCGTCGGTCTTGGCAGCCGAATGCGCGATTGGCGAGGATCCCTGACCCGCCTCGTTCGAGAACAGCGCGCGCTTCATGCCGAACAGAAAAGCGTAACCTGCGGTTCCACCGATAAAAGCACCACTCATTTCATGCGACGAAAATGCGGATTGGAAGATCAGCAGAAACATCGCGGGAATGTCGCTGATATTGATGGCAAGGACATAGGCGCCGGCGAGCAGATAAAGCGCACACATGATGGGTACCAGCCGGCCGGCGACAGCGCCGATTCGCTTGATGCCGCCGATGATGACCATTCCGACCAGGATGGCGAGAACGATTCCCGCGGCAACGCTCGGAATGCCGAAGTACTCTTCCGTTATCTCGCCGACGTTCCACGCCTGGAACATATTGCCGCCCGTTACTGTCGAGACGAGCAACGTCACGCAGAACACCCAGCCGATGGCTTTCCCGAGGGGGGCGAGACTCGGGTTCATACGCTCGAGACCCTTACTCACGACCCACATGGGTCCCCCATGGGGGTTCTCCGGGTCGTCGGTATTTCGATACAGCATCGACAGGGCGACTTCGGTCAGCTTGATCGACATTCCGAACAGTCCGACGACCCACATCCAGAAGATGGCCCCCGGACCGCCGAGCGCGATCGCAAGCGCTACCCCACCGATGTTTCCGAGACCTACCGTCGCCGACAAGGCCGCCGACAACGCCTGAAAATGATTGATCGCACCCGGGTCGTCGGGATCGTCATAGGTGCCGCGTACAACCTGTACGCCATGCGTCAAAGCGCGATACTGACTAAAACCGCTCCAGAACGTGAAGACCACTCCCGTGCCGAGCAGAATGAACAGCGCCCAGTCATGCCAGAGGATGGCGTTGAGAGTGACGAGCAAGGTATCGAATCCGTCCATCAGTCGACTCCGGGAATGAACTCAGGGCGCTTCGAGAATCGCCGTAACACCCATGCCGCCCGCTGTGCAGACGGAGATCAGTCCCCGACCGGAGCCCTTTTCGTGAAGCAGCTTTGCGAGCGAAGCAACTATTCGCGTACCCGTTGCCGCGAACGGGTGGCCGATGGCGACGCTTCCGCCTTTGATGTTGAGCTTGCTGCGATCGATGGCGCCGAGGGCTGCCGAACGGCCGAGGCGTTCTCTGCAGAAAGCTTCTGACTCCCAGGCCTTCAGGGTCGCCAGTGTCTGCGCGGCAAAAGCTTCATGAATTTCGTAGAAATCGAAATCCTGTAGCGCGAGGCCGGCATCGTCGAGCATCGATGAAACCGCGTACGCCGGAGCCATCAGCAATCCTTCTCGCTTCACGAATTCGACGGCCGCGACCTTCGCGTAGGTAAGGTATGCCTGCACCGGCAGCCCGCGCTCGGAAGCCCACTCGTCCGATGCGAGCAAAACCGCCGACGCGCCGTCCGTCAGCGGGGTGGAGTTACCCGCCGTCATCGTGCCGGCATCTCCTCGGTCGAAGACGGGTTTCAGCTTTGCGAGCTTCTCGAGGCTGGTGTCGGGGCGGATATTGTTATCGCGTTTCTCGCCCTGAAACTCGACAACGAGATCGTCGTAGTAGCCTTCCTCCCAGGCACGGGCGGCTTTCTGATGACTCTCGAGCGCGAGCCGATCCTGCACCTCCCGCGTCAGCTTCCACTGTTTTGCAGTGATCTCCATGCTCTCGCCCATTGACAGTCCGGTTCTGGGCTCGACAACGCCTGGAAACTCGGGTTTGAAGTGTCGCGGTCTGAGTCCAAGCCACGGCTTGATCTTTTGGCCCAGGGAGCGTCCGCGTGCGCTCTCGAGCAGAAGATGCCGGTAAGCGTCCGGATAAACGATGGGAAGGTCGCTCAGCGAATCCGTTCCGCCGGCAATACCGGAATCGATCAGCCCGGTCGAGATCTTGGCGCCGATAAGGACAGCAGCGGACAGGCTCGTTCCACAGGCGCGCTGCAGGTCGAAAGCCGGTGTTTCCGCGGCGAGGCCGGATGAGAGAATGCTTTCGCGAGCGAGATTCCAGTCGCGAGAGTGCTTGATCACGGCACCGAAAGATGCGTCGCCGAGTCTTTCACCGCTCAACGCGTAGCGCTCGACGAGCGCGCGCAGAACACCCGTGAGCATCTCCTGGTTGGAGCTGTGTCGATAGCTCGTGTGCGAGCGGCAGAACGGGATCCTCAAGCCCCCGATCACCGCGACGGGCCGCGCTGCCTGGTTGCGCATCAGGAACCCGCTCCCGTTGGCAGAACCAGGGCGTAATGGAAATTGGCGGCGTATCTACTGACCAAAACCGGGGCCTCCTTTCGCGAGATACTCTCGTTTCTCAGGCAGCGAGTCTCTGTTCAAAGCGACATTGCGATATGGGGATCGGCTGAATCTTACAATGATATCGCGATGTAACCCCGCGTACCCGGTTGACGCCGGTCCTTCAGCCTGTTGGCGTCGAGGGCGCAACGGTTGCGGGACAGAGTCACGCAGCTTCCCCTACAATAGTCCAACCGCCGCTCGGAGTTCTCGAATGCCCAGTCGAAGGCTGCTAATCGTCGCTGTAGCCGCTTGTTGTATTTCGTGCAGTAGCGGCAGCGACGAAGAGGCGGAACTCCGGCTGCTGATAGATTCTGCCGAGACAGCTGCCGAAGAACGTCAAACGGGATATTTCAGATCGTTGCTCTCCGAGAGCTACGCGGACAACCGTGGTAACGATTACGAGCGCATGATCGATATCCTGCGTGGCTATTTCCTGATGCATCCCTCGCTCGAGATCGTGACACGAATCGACACGATCGAGCTGCTCGGCGCGGATGCTGCGGAGATCTCGCTTCTCGCGGGAGTGGTCGGTCAGAGGGCCGGCGGATCATTGCTCGGAGGCGTCGACGGGCGACTCTACGATCTCGATATCGAACTCGTGCGCGACGGCAGTAACTGGCAGGTCATCGGCGCGACCTGGGACAGAGCGCTCGACAGCTGGGAAGGCGGGGCTATCCCGGAACCCGAATAACCATGCGATTCAGAAAACGAGGCTCCGTATCGATGCTGAAGTTCGCGACGTTTCTGTTGGTAACGACAATTGGTCTGCAGGCCTGCTCCTCGGTGCCGAGACGAATAGCACCGCCACAGGCTGATCTCGTTGAGCTTCGGGTTCTGGAAAATACGGCCGGCGGGCAGCGTTTCGTGTTCGATCTCACTATCACCAACCCGAATCCCGACGAGATACCGGTCGTGCGACTGGACTACGACATTCGGCTCGGGCCGGCAGGCCGTCTCATAGGCCAGTACACGACGCCATTTACCCTGCCGGCGCAGGGTGAAGAGACGCTGACAATAGACCTCGTGAGCGATACCGTGTCTTCCGGCTCGCAACTTCTCACCTTTGTCGAGGATGAGCAGAACCGTATCGGCTACGAGTTCCATGGCGAGCTCGTGCTCGATGCGCGTCTCAGGGAGCCCATACCTCTGTTCCAGCGTTCTCAGGTACCGCTGCTCGTCGAGATATCGATGCGATAAGTCCTTGATTTGGCTGGCCGCAGCGTGAGCTCCGGCGCAACGCGGATTTGACGACACGGGGCGCGTCTACCTATCATAGACGGTTCTGGCGATGGCCGACTGAAACCAGAAGAGCGGCTGTCACGCCGCCCGCAAGATGCCGGTGGCCCGCTCGAAAACCAGGCGCAACGCCGCCTACAAGCCCTGCAAGGATGAGAACGAAGCGCGGAGCCGCGGCTCCGCTCAGGGAATGCCATGACTTTTAGTGTTGAGCGATCGAAGCCATGAGTCGGGTAGGTCATCAAAGACTGCCGGCGGCCCATGGGCTATATGATCCGAGCCACGAGCACGATAGCTGCGGTGTCGGATTCGTCGCCCACATCAAGGGCGAAGCCAGCCATCAGATCGTCCGCGACGCCGACCATCTTCTTTGCCGTATGGATCATCGTGGTGCTCGCGGCGCCGAGGAAAATACCGGCGATGGCGCCGGAATTCTGACGGCGCTCCCGCACGAGTTCCTGGCGCGAGTTGCGAAAGAAGAACTCAACACAGATTTACCGGCCGCCGGCAAGTTCGCCGCAGGAATCGTGTTCCTGCCGCGGGACGCGACGGAAAGGGAACGCTGCAAACAGGCGTTTGCCGAAATTTGCGCGGATGAAAATCAGATTCTGGTCGGCTGGCGCGTCGTGCCGACAGACCCGGACGGTGCCGATCTCGGCCCGACAGCGCGCTCGGCAGCACCCGCGATCGAACAGGTATTTATCGCTGCGGGCGGCGATCTGGCCGGCGACGCATTCGAACGCAAACTTTATCTGATCCGTAAGCGGGCTAGTCACTCGCTCAGGAACGATGCGGAACTGGCGCATGCGGATTCGTTCTATGTCTGTAGCCTGTCGACGAAAGTACTCATATATAAGGGTATGCTGACGCCGGGTCAGTTGATGACCTTCTACACGGATCTCGGTGACAGCGACTACATGTCGCATCTCGCGATGGTGCATTCGCGTTTCTCGACGAATACCTTTCCGAGCTGGGATCGAGCGCAGCCGAATCGTTTCATGTCGCACAACGGCGAGATCAACACGCTGCGCGGTAACGTAAACTGGATGGCGGCACGCGAAGGTGTCGCAGAATCGGACCTCTTCGGAGAGTCGCTGGCGAACGTATTTCCCGTGGTCGAACCCGATGTGTCGGACTCCGGGGCATTCGACAACGTACTCGAGTTTCTGCTGATGACAGGTCGTACGCTGCAGGAATCGGTGATGATGATGATTCCCGAAGCCTGGCAAAAGAACGATCTCATGTCCGAGAACAAGAAGGCGTTCTATGAATACATGTCTTGTGTCATGGAGCCCTGGGACGGGCCTGCATCCATTGCTTTTACCGACGGTAAATATATCGGCGCCGTCCTCGACCGTAACGGTCTGCGTCCGAGCCGCTATTACCTGACCGAAGACGATCGCGTCATTATGGCGAGCGAAGTCGGTGTCGTGCCGGTCGATCCGGCATGTGTCACATACAAGGGTCGCCTCGAGCCGGGCCGAATGTTCCTTATCGACTTCGATGAGGGGCGTCTGATACCCGACGACGAACTCAAGAACACGTACGCGGATCGCCTGCCTTTTCGCGCGTGGCTGGATAAAGAGCGCATCACTTTAAAAGATATTGTCCAGAACAGGTCAGTCGACCTGTTCGATCCGGAATCGCTGATCGCTCGAATGAGAGCGTTCGGCTACACGACGGAAACGATGCAGTTCATGTTAAAGCCGCTCATCGAGCAGCTTCGCGATCCTGTTGGTTCGATGGGGAACGATTCGACGCTGGCTTGCCTCAGCGATCAGCCGCGCATGCTGTATGACTACTTCAAGCAACTGTTCGCTCAGGTCACGAACCCGCCGATCGATTCGATACGCGAAGAAATCATCATGTCGCTCGAGTGCTATATCGGCCCGGAGCAAAACCTGGTCGAGACGACCGAGAAGCATTGTCATCGGGTCCGCTTGCGTCATCCGATCTTGACGAATACCGAGACGGCTGCGATCAAGGAAATGAATCTTCGCGGTTGGCGCGCGAAGACTGTCGACATTACATTCGCTCGCGCCGAGGGCGAGGGCGCGTATGTCAAAGCGCTGCAACGCATCAGTGCCGAGGCAGAGCAGGCGCTCGATGACGGATTCAGCTTTGTGGTCCTGTCCGATCGTGCTGTCGGGCCGGATCGCGTTCCCGTCAGCGCGCTTGCGGCTTGCGGTGCAGTTCACCACCATCTCGTGGGCCAGGCGAAGCGGACTCGAATCGGCATTGTCGTCGAGACAGGCGAGGCCCGCGAAGTCCATCATCATTGTCTGCTGATAGGTTACGGCGCCGATGCTATCAACCCTTATCTGGCGTTTGAGGCGTTATGGCAGGCGCGGCGAGATGGCATCCTCGACCCGGAAAAGCATGCGGACGATGAAAGCATTGTTTCTGCATATCGCAAAGGCGTCGCGAAGGGAATGCTGAAGGTCATGGCCAAAATGGGTATCTCGACGCTGCACTCCTACAAGGGCGCGCAGATCTTCGAAGCTGTCGGGCTTGCTGACGACGTTATCGATCAGTGTTTTGCGGGAACGGCAAGCCGGCTACAGGGCGTTCGGTTTCCTGTTCTCGAAGAGGAAGCGATTCGACGCCACGCGCTCGGTTATGGCGCCCGTAACGGAGCGCGACCCAGGACATTGCCGAACCCCGGCGAGTTCCATTGGCGTAGTGCCGGCGAGCGGCACGGCTGGGACCCGATGGTCATAGCATCGCTACAGGAAGCAGCGCGCGCTGATGATGCCGATGCGTATGAGCGTTTTGCTTTGCAAGCTAACGATGACGCGCGCTCCAATTGCACGCTGCGCGGCTTGCTGCGCTTCAAAAAAGGACTGGCTGGGCCGCCGGTTCCATTGGATGAAGTTGAACCCGCGAGCGAGATCGTCAAACGATTCTGCACGGGAGCGATGAGTTTCGGATCTATTTCCGCAGAATCTCACGAGTCGCTTGCGGTCGCGATGAACCGTATCGGTGGCCGTAGCAATACGGGTGAGGGTGGCGAGGACCCGGAGCGCTTCAAGAAACTTCCGTCCGGCGATTCGCGCAGATCTGCGATCAAGCAGGTCGCTTCGGGCCGGTTCGGCGTGACGATCTGGTATCTCACGAACGCCGACGAGTTGCAGATCAAGATGGCTCAGGGTGCCAAGCCCGGGGAAGGTGGCGAGCTGCCCGGACGCAAGGTCGATGAGATCATTGCACGAATCCGGTATTCCACGCCGGGTGTCGGCCTCATCAGTCCGCCGCCACATCATGATATCTACTCGATCGAAGATCTCGCTCAGCTTATTCACGATCTCAAGAATGCGAACCCGGATGCGCGCGTCAGCGTAAAGCTGGTTTCGGAAGTTGGAGTCGGGACGATCGCGGCGGGCGTTGCCAAGGCGCACGCGGATCATATTCTTATCTCCGGCGATTCCGGAGGAACCGGCGCTTCACCGCTTACAAGCATCAAGCATGCAGGGCTGCCCTGGGAACTCGGTATCGCCGAGACACACCAGACACTTGTCATGAACGATTTGCGCAGTCGTGTGATTCTGCAGACTGATGGCGGCTTCAAGACCGGCCGCGACGTCGTAATCGGTGCGATTCTTGGTGCCGAAGAGATGGGTTTCTCTACGGGTCCGCTGATCGCGCTCGGCTGCATCATGATGCGCAAATGTCATCTCAACACTTGCCCGGTTGGCATCGCAACGCAGGACCGCGTACTGCGTAAGAAGTTCGCGGGCGAACCCGAACACGTCGTTAACTATCTGTTCATGGTCGCCGAGGAAGCGCGGCGGATCATTGCTGAACTCGGCTTTCGCTCGATTTCCGAGATCATCGGCCGGACGGACGTCCTGGAGACTCGCGAGGCGATCAATCACTGGAAGGCGGATGGTCTCGATCTCACCCCGATCCTGACGCCTGCCCGGAAGACTCGCCCGGATGCCGACGTGTTCTGCACGATGAAACAGGACCACGGACTCGAACACGCGCTCGACAATAAGCTCATCGAGCTGGCGAAGGACGCGATCCATCACGGCAAGAAAGTCAGCCTCGAGTTGCCGATCGTGAATACAAACCGAACGGTCGGCACGATGCTGAGCCACAACGTCGTCAAGATCTGGGGCGAGCGCGCACTTCCCGTGGATACCATTCACGTCAAATTCGAAGGCTCGGCAGGCCAGAGTTTCGGCGCGTTTCTCGCGAAAGGCATCACGCTCGAGCTCGAGGGCGACAGCAACGACTACGTCGGCAAGGGGTTGTCGGGCGGGCGCCTGATCATCTATCCATCCCGGCACAGCACATTTGTCGCTGAGGACAATGTGCTGATCGGGAACGTTGCGCTCTATGGAGCAACCGGGGGTCGTGCATTTTTCAGAGGCCGGGCAGCGGAGCGATTTTGCGTTCGCAACAGCGGCGCGCGCGCCGTGATCGAAGGCGTTGGCGATCATGCCTGCGAATACATGACCGGGGGTCGCGCAGTGATACTCGGCCCGACGGGGCGCAATTTTGCCGCGGGCATGTCGGGCGGTATCGCCTATGTCTGGGATCAGCAGGGTGATTTCGAGATCAGGTGCAATCTCGGGACCGTCGATCTCGACCCCGTGGATGCGGAAGAAGATGCAGCCGAGCTTCGAGAACTCGTCGAGCTGCATCTCGAGTACACGGGTTCCCGCCAGGCGAACCGTGTGCTCGACGCGTGGCCCGATGTGCTGAGCCAGTTCGTCAAGGTCATGCCGACTGACTACAAGCGTGTTCTTGCGGAACGAAAGAAGCATGATGAGGAAATGGAAGCCGCGGTTCACGATTCTCAAACCGGCGAATACCGGATGATCAGTTGAGGTAGCGATGGGAAAAGCTACCGGCTTCATGGAGTACCGCAAGAAGAGCGTCCCCTACCGGGACCCTGTCGAGCGGCAGAAAGACTTCGGCGAAATCTTCACGGTCGCCGATGAGGAGAACCTCAGACGCCAGGGTGCGCGCTGCATGGACTGCGGCGTACCGTTCTGTCAGTCCGATACGGGTTGCCCCATCGATAACCTGATCCCGGAATGGAACGATCTCGTTTATCAGGGTCGTTGGCGAGAGGCGCTCGACCGCCTGCACAAGACCAATAACTTTCCCGAGTTCACCGGCAGAACCTGCCCGGCGCCTTGCGAGGGCGCCTGTGTTCTCGGAATCACCGATCCTGCCGTGACGATCAAGAATATCGAGAACGCAATTATCGATCGCGGCTTCGAGGAGGGCTGGGTCAGGCATGAGCGACCGGGTGTACGTACGGGGAAGAAAGTCGCGATAGTAGGATCGGGACCCTGTGGCCTTGCGGCAGCCGACCAGCTCAACAAGGCTGGGCACGAAGCAACTGTCTTCGAGCGGGAAGATCGTATTGGCGGCTTGCTCATGTACGGCATTCCCAACATGAAGCTGGACAAAGGCGTTGTGGATCGGCGGGTCGAACTTATGCGTGAAGCCGGAGTCAACTTCGAAGTCAACGCCGATGTGGGGCGAAGTGTCGACGTCAAGGATCTCGAAAGAGATTTTGACGCGATCCTGCTCGCTACGGGCGCGACCCGGCCGCGAGACCTGCCCATTCCGGGCCGGGATCTCGAAGGCGTCCACTTTGCGATGGATTTCCTCACGGCGAACACGAAAAGTCTGTTGAACAGCAATCTCGGGGACCGGAAGTACATCGATGCCAAAGGCAAGAACGTAATCGTGATCGGAGGTGGCGATACAGGGGCCGACTGCATTGGTACGGCGCTGCGGCACGGTTGCAAAAGCGTCGTCAATCTCGAGCTACTGAGTCAGCCGCCTTACGAAAGAGCGGAAGACAATCCGTGGCCGTTGTGGCCGGTGATTTTTCGGACCGACTATGCTCACGAAGAAGCGATCAGCCAGTTCGGCGCCGACCCGCGAAGCTACGGGATAATTACGAACGAGTTTCTCCGTGATGACGGCCATGTCACCGGTTTGACCGCCAGCCGAGTCGAATGGCGGCGAACCGATGGCAAGCTCGCGATGGTCGTGATCCCCGATACCGAGCAGGACTGGCAGGCAGATCTCGTACTGCTGGCGATGGGTTTTCTCGGTCCCGAGACCTACGTCAGCGATGCCCTCGGTGTCGGGTACGACGAGAGTACGAATTACCTGGCTCAGCACGGTGATTTCGAGACCAGCGCGGAAGGCGTATTCGCTGCCGGCGATTGCCGCCGCGGCCAATCGCTGGTCGTATGGGCGATCAACGAGGGTCGAGGGGCCGCGCGCTCAATCGACGCCTACCTGATGGGCGAATCGGAATTGCCGGCTCCCGGTATCAGCCTGGGAAACGTGGCCCTCTAGCAGAACGAAAGTGCTGCGGATGATTTTTCAATCAGCGAAGCGACAACTGGTCTCTGAAGCCAACGCGTTGCCGGGACGCGATGAGCCGCTCGACGTTGCCGATACCCATTTCGTACTTGGTCGAAGTATCAAGCCACCGTTTCCGGATTCGACCGAAGTGGCGATCTTCGCGCTGGGCTGTTTCTGGGGAGCCGAACGGCTCTTCTGGGATGAAGACGGCATGTATACGACCGCCGTCGGTTATGTTGGCGGCTTCACGCCCAACCCGACCTATGAAGAAGTCTGCTCTGGCGGCACGGGTCATGCCGAGGCGGTTCTCGTGGTCTTCTACCCGTCGGACCTAGCCTATGAGCGGCTGCTCCGGGTTTTTTGGGAATCGCACGATCCAACGCAGGGTATGCGGCAGGGAAACGACATGGGAACCCAGTACCGGTCCGCTATCTACACCACGAATCCGGCGCAGCACGACGCGGCTACCGCGAGTCGCGAGGCGTTTGCGGTTGAGCTTGCCGGCGCCGGATACGGCAATATAACGACGTCCATTGAGAAAGCACCGGAATTTTTCTACGCCGAGACCTATCACCAGCAGTACCTGGCGAAAAACCCGGGCGGATATTGCGGCCTCGCCGGAACCGGCTGTGCGCTACCGGGAGCGCGGTAGCTCGATTTCGAATCGGACGCCACTGCCGTCCGGCAGGTCCTCCGCGCGGACGCTGCCCCGGTGGAACTCGACGATCAGGGCGACTATATAAAGCCCGAGTCCGAGATGGCGACGGTCGCCCTTGTCGCGGCGCAGCGTCACGAGAGAATCAAACAGTTGCTTGCGCATTGAATCAGGCAGGAGGGGGCCCTGGTTCTCCACGCGAAGCCGCAGGCTTTCGTCGCCGGTTGCGAGATAGAGATTGATCGTGCTTCCGGGCGGGCTGAAACTCGCGGCGTTATCGGCGAGCTTGTCCAGCATTTGCGCAATGAGGTCGGGCGACCCCAGCACGTTCGTTTCGCCGGGCTCCTGTCCGAATTCGAAGACGTGGTTCGGATACACGTCCGCGTACGCAGTGACGCAGCTAGCGACGACTTCGCCGAGATCGAAACGCACGGCCTCAGTATCGTTGACGGCCTGCTCGATCAGCGTTGCTTCGCTCATGGCACCGAGTATCGCGTCGAGCCGGTCGGTGCCTTCCCGGAGGCGAGTGAGGTACGGTACGAGATTTTTGTCGTGCGGCTCGCGTTCGAGATTCTCGAGCGAGGTCGAGACAACGGCGAGCGGCGTTCTGAGTTCATGCGCGAGTTTTGCCTTGAGAGTCGTGAGATAGTCCGTGTAATCGCGCAGGCGATTGAGGAGGTCCGAGAAACTTCTCGACAGGTCTCCGAGTTCATCGCGTGCCCGGTTACCCGGCAGCGACGGCCGGATCTCTCCTTCCGGACTTAGTGCCGAATCGGCCGCTCTCGCCAATCGCCGTACCCGCAAGCTGAGCAGCGTCGCGTACGCCAGCAGTCCGAAGGCCACAACAAAGCTGGCAAGCAGCGTGAAACTCATGAGGCGCACCAGTGCCTGGTTTGTCAGAGTCAGTATGGAATCGCTGCCCTGTTCGAGAATTACGCTGCCACGAATACCGGTCCCGGAGCCGATCGGAGCCGCGGCCGCGATGACTGAGCTCGCGTCGGTGCCGCGCGTATACCACGCCGCGACCGATTCGCCGGACAGTGCGAGACGGAGCGCCTCGTTGGCGACGTTTCCCGGCGGTGCTTCGAGTTCCTGATATGGCTCGTCGCCACGCGCGAGTATCAGACGATATAAACGCTCTGCGAGAGACAGCGAAGATGGCGCGAACGATGCCGAAGCGGTATCGATTGCGCCACCGTCGAACACGACCCATCCGGCTGAATCGATGATTCGCATGCGCCTGCCCGGCTGAACGAACTGATTTCCTATGACATCGAGGCTCTGCGGTCGCGCGATGAAATCGCCATGATCGACGCTGCCGGTCCCGTCCCAGGAACGGATGAGCTCGACCGAATAGCCGGCATCGTCGTTGCTATCGACGTCGATCACGGCAAGTCCGAGCCGGCCGTCAATGAGATCCATCGGAAGTCTGATCTCGACGTAATAGCCGATCGCGGATTCACGCCAGAATGCGGAAACGCGATCCTCGAATTGTCCGGTCGGCGCGAACAATGGGGCGCTGGTCATCTGTGCGCGGACGCGGCCCGGGCCCAATCTGTGAATCAGCAGCCAGCCATCCGGATCGGGTCCGGGAACCACCAGGACCCGATCGCCATAGGGGGTATCGGCAGGAGAACGCTGACTGACCCGATCCTCATCCGTCACGCTCAGAAAGATATAAGCAGTCCTCGCGTAGGCGCCTGCCCAGAAGTCTGCAATTCCGCCAAAGCTGCGCGGGCTGCTTGCGCCGCCTATCCAGTCATCGCGCTCGCCGTCGAGCGAGGGTTGCGCCGATAGCGGATGAGCGTAGATCGATGCTGCGACGGGATATTCCGGCGCTGCGCCGCTGTCGGACAGCGGCTGCAACTCCAGCGCTGAAGCCATCGTGTTCGCGCTCGCTATCAGCGACTGCTCGAGTCCGGCACGGAGCGCGCCCTCGAGCTCCTGTACGTATCTGTATCCCGCCCACGGCAGCGTCAGGGTCAGTAGAGCGACGACAAAAAGCTGGATACGCAGAGACACGGTTGCTTAATCGCCGCTCTGTTCACCCGACCAGCGGTATCCCATCCCGTACACAGTATCGATCGCCGAGAACTCAGGATCCGCCGCCACGAACTTGGCTCGAATTCGCTTGATCTGTGAAGTTACGGTGCTGTCGTCCAGGACGACGTTAGCCGCCGACATGAGTTGCTCACGAGTACGCACATGACCGGGATGTCGTGCAAGCGCATGGACGACCCAGAACTCCGTCAGCGTCAGCGCAACGGCTTCTCCGTCCCACGCCGCGATCATTCGTTCCAGATCGAGCACAAGCCGGCCGCGCTCGAGCAGTCTGGGCTCTTCATCGGAACGCGTCAGTGCGTCGATGCGGCGAAGAAGCGCGGTAACACGCGCGAGCAGGTGCTCCAGGCCGATGCGTTTCGTTAGATAGTCATCGGCTCCAAGTCGCAAGCCTGACACGACGTCCAGTTCGCTTTCGCGTGCAGTGAGAAAAATGATCGGCAGCTGAGAAGATCGTGCGCGCAGCTCCCGGCAAAGTTCGAACCCGCCTTCCACCTCGTCGCCGAGATTGATGTCGATAATAACGAGATCGGGCAGACGCGAATCAAAGCCGTCGAGCGCCTCTTTCCTGCTCGCGTAACCCTGTACGCGATAACCGCTTCGTTGCAACGCAGCAGTATAGTTCTCACGAATTGCAGCCTCGTCCTCGACGACGGCAACTAATTTTCCCGAACTCATTTCGATCAGTCAGATCCTTCGCGATCTTTTCGCTAAGCGAGCAGGCTAGCGCTGTCTGCGGCAAGGCGCAAAATTGCTGCGACAGATATCGCGTCCGTGATTTTTCCTGCTTCTATCCACGTAACGGCTTCACTCAGCGGCAGCTTCCTGATTGCGAGAACTTCGGTGTCTTCCGGATCGGGGTCGCCGGCCGTAAGATCCCGCGCGAGGAACACAACGCCTTGTTCGTCGGTAACCGAATTCGATGTGTGCAAGCGCATGATCTCCGACCAACGCGCCGCCGTGACTCCTGTTTCCTCCTTGAGCTCGCGCTTCGCCGCCAGCAAAGTGTCCTCGGCAAGAGGAGCACCGCCCATCGGCAGTTCCCAGGAGTATTCATCGAGCGTATAGCGATACTGTCCGACAAGATGAATATTACGTTCCTCATCGACCGCAAGAATCGCGACTGCGAGATTCTTGAAACAGATCTTTCCGTATTGACTCGTGTTGCCCGACGGGTTGATGACCTCGTGATTCTCTACTCGAATCCAGGGATTGTCATAGACGGTTTCTGCCGACAGTTTTTGCCAGCCGTGTTTTTTTACATTCATCAGAAACCGATCAAAAAGGAATACCGAGGCGGCGATACAGCGCAGCGACCAGCCAGACCGGACCGAGCATCACGTATTGCAGATCGCCGATGAGGGATGGCCGCTCGCCCGGTCCCCGGTGGCTTATTCTCTGCCCCATCCAGGCGGTTACGAGGAGTACAGTGCACGACATCCAGAGTGGATATGCGAGGCGATCGAGCCACATGACCGCCCATACGACCAGAGCAATCAAGGGAAGCGCGCCAAAAGCCAGGCTGATCGAAAGGATGAAGTAGTAGACGATCGCTGCCATCAGGAAAATCGTTCCCCAGTTGAGCACCGGCGTCGCTTCGCGAAACGTGGCGGGAACCGGAATCGACCAGAGCAAACCAACGACACTCGTGACGATGAAAGGGATCATCAGCCAGTGCAGCAGCTGGTTCGCACCGTCAGTATGATGACGGCCGTATTGCTGCAGCCATTCGTCGGCGGGCCTCACCGGTGCTCCTCGTGCTTCATTCCGGGCAGCTTAGCATCCGCGCTCCAGACGGGCCTGGTCCCGCGACCCGGGCCTGCCGCGGGGTCCCGGCGTTGGACACCGCCGTACGCAACTTCGTGGTTACCGGTCCTTTGGGACTCGGCGAATCGCGACTCAGCCGGCGCGATCTAGAAGGCTGGTGACATGAAGCCCTTGAGCTTCTTGAGTGCGCCGGCCTCGACCTGGCGGATGCGTTCCGCGGAGACGCCATACTCGGCCGCGAGCTCATGCAGCGTGGCTTTCTTTTCCACCAGCCAGCGTCGGGAAACGATGTCGCGGCTGCGATCGTCGAGCTCATCCAGCGCCTCGTTGAGACGTTCGCGGGAGTCGGTTTCCCAATCGTCGTTTTCCGCGACTTCGGCGGGGTCGCTCCCCGGCGTCGGCAGATAAGCCATCGGCGCGAATTCCTCGTCCTCGGACGGGGCCGGATCGAATGAGACGTCTCGACCGGACAGGCGCTGCTCCATCTCCGTGACCTCGCGCGCGGAAACGCCGAGATCGCTGGCAACGGCATCCGTTTCGTCTTTGGAGAGCCAGCCGAGGCGCTTCTTTGACTTGCGCAGATTGAAGAACAGTTTGCGCTGTGCCTTGGTCGTCGCGACCTTCACGAGTCGCCAGTTCCGGAGCACGTACTCGTGAATCTCGGCGCGAATCCAGTGAACGGCGAAAGAAACGAGCCGGACGCCGACGTTCGGATCGAAACGTTTAACCGCTTTCATGAGGCCAATGTTGCCTTCCTGAATGAGGTCGCTGACGGGAAGGCCGTAGCCGCTGTAACCGCGAGCAATATGGACCACGAAACGCAGATGCGCGATAACGAGCTTCTGCGCCGCCTCGAGTTCGTTCGACTCGTGCAAGCGTGTAGCGAGTTCGAATTCTTCTTCCGCGCTGAGAACGGGAATGGCGAAAGCGGCCGAAATATACTGATCGAGATTGCCCGTCGGCCCCGTGAGCGCGAAGTTATGGTCTCGCAAAGCGACTGCTGTGGTCACGAAGTATCCTCCCTTGAAGAACGTAATATTAGCACTCGGTAGGTTAGAGTGCTAAGAACTGCTCGAAGTTCCCGGAGTGAGGAAAAATAACACGAGCTAAAACAAAACGTTACGATGGTTCTATGGCGCGCAAGTGGCGTCCCGCGGCGATCCCGGCGCCTGCCCAGCCCAATATCGCGCTGCCGCCGAGCAGCAGCAGCGTTTGCGGCAGGGTCAGGCCGGCGATAGCGAACGTCGAGCCGTAAAGTTCCGCCAGCGTTCGTGCTGGCGAGGCCATCAGCCTGAGCCCGACGGCTACCGTGATTACCGCAACGATGCCGCCCGCGAGTCCGAACAGGAAGCCGGTATAGAGAAACGGCCGGCGAATGAACGCATCGCTGCCACCGACGAGCTTGATGACAAGAATTTCCTCGCGGCGAGTATTGATCTCCAGGCGAATCGTATTTCCGATCACGAGTACGACAGCGAAGCTCAGGAGAGCGGTCGCCATATCGATGACTCGCCGTACCAGGGAAAGAATCGCGCCGAGTCGTTCTACCCAGGCAGTATCGAGTTGAACGAAATCCACGCCGGCCAGTGATTCGAGCTCCGTTGCCAGCATATCAATCTCGAGATCGTTGACGGGTCTGACAACGAGAGCATGCGGTAGCGGATTTTCTTCGAGGGCATCGAGCGCTTCACCGAAACCGGAATACGAGCGAAATTCTTCGAGCGCTGCCTCGCGTGATACGAGAATGACGTCGGCCACCTGTGGTCTTGCTTCGATCTCGCTCATGAGTTCCTGTGCTCGCTCGATTTCCACGTCGACCGCCAGGTATACGGTGAAGTCGATCACGCCTTCCCACGAGCCGCTGAGAATCTGGACGTTGTTGAGCAAAATGCGAAAGCCGGCCGGTAACGCCAAAGCGATCGCGATAACGACGATTGTCATCAGGCTGTTAACGGGCTGGCGCGCGATACGCCCCATTGCGCCAAGCAGATTCTGCGCGTGCAACGAGAGCAGATGACGAACTCGCCCCATCGGCTCAGCTCGAATCGGCGGCGGCGAGTTTGCCGCCGGCGAGGCGGATGTGCCGGTAGTCGCGCTCGGCGATTACGCCGAGATCGTGCGTGGCAACGAGCACGGTAACGCCGACTTCGTTGAAACGCTCGAACAGCCCGAAGATCTCGCGCGACAAGCCCGGGTCCAGATTCCCGGTTGGCTCGTCCGCGATAACCAGCTCCGGGCGGCTCGCAATAGCGCGTGCTATTCCTACTCGCTGTTGCTCACCGGATGAAAGCGCCTCGGGAAAATGCTTCTCGAAACCGAGCAGACCGACCTGATCCAGCGCGGCGCGCACACGGCGACCAATCTCGCGACGGCGCAGCGCACCGATGACGAGCGGCAGGGCGATGTTGTCGAAGACCGTTCTGTCACTCAATAGTTTGTGGTCCTGAAATACAATGCCGAGCCGACGCCGGAATTCGGGAATGCGACGGCGCGAAACCTTCGAAGTATTCCGGTTGCCTATAAGAACCGTGCCACGGCTCGGTCGTTCGATGAGCGCGATCAACTTCAGCAGCGTGCTCTTGCCGGCGCCTGACGGTCCGGTCAGAAATGCCATCTCGCCACGCTCGAGCCTGAAACTCACGCTTGCCAGCGCGTCCCTTCCGTTCGGATAGCGTTTGTAGACGTTCTCAAAGCGGATCATGCAGACGGCTCACCAAGCAACGCGTCTGTATACGCTCTCGCATTGAAGGTTGCGATGTCTTCTGCTCCCTCGCCGGTACCGACATATCTGACGGGCAGGCCCAGTTCCTTGGCAATTGCGAGCAGTATGCCGCCTTTGGCCGTGCCGTCGAGTTTCGTAACCGCAAGCCCGGTCAGTCCCAGGGCATCATGAAACTCGCGGGCTTGCACCAGTGCGTTCTGTCCCTGGCTGGCATCGAGTACCAGTAACGTCTCGTGCGGGATGGATTCGTCGACCTTGCTCATCACGCGCTTGATTTTCTTGAGTTCATCCATGAGACCCCCGGCCGTGTGCAGCCTGCCGGCAGTATCAGCGATGACGACATCGACATCGCGGGCGCTCGCCGACGACAACGCGTCAAAAATAACGGCCGCCGGGTCGGCGCCCTGCGCTTGTGCAACGACCGTCGAGCCGGTTCGTTGGCCCCAGGCGCTCAATTGCTCGACGGCTGCGGCGCGAAAAGTATCTCCGGCGGCGAGGAGAACAGAGTGCCCGTCGGTTGCGAACCGCTGCGCCAGTTTTCCGATCGTCGTCGTTTTTCCGGTTCCGTTGACGCCTACGACAAGGATCACGAACGGCTTAGGTTGTTCCGGGATTACGAGCGGCTCCTCGATGCGTTGCAGGAGCGACAGTACACAGTTCTCTATCACTGCGAGTCCATCCGTGAATCCGGAAGCGGCAGCGCGCGGTTGCGCGTCCAGCTCGTCGATGAGCCAGGTCGTCGCAGCGACACCGACGTCAGCCTGCAACAGGCGCTCCTCGAGTGCCTCGCGATCCTCATCGCTCCAGCGGCCGCGACCGAGCAGCTCGGCGATGTCGTTGCGCAAGCGCTGTTTTCCCCATTTCAGGCCGCTGCGCAGTTTTTTGAGCAGACCGCCGGACTCATTGTCCCGGGGATTGGCGTTGGACGATTTCATGGACGGTTCTTCGCGCGGACTGAGGCGCAGAATTATACGCAGAGCCAGTGCTGCCTCAACGCGGCTCGTGTAGGGTTCTTGGTATGGGACGACCGCACTCGATCAGGATCATCGGCGGAATCTGGCGCGGGAGGCGGCTGCCGATACCGCCCGGAACCGTGGTTCGCCCGACTCCGGACCGTGCGCGGGAAACGCTGTTCAACTGGCTCGCAGCAGCACTGGACGGAGCGCGCTGTCTCGATCTGTTTGCCGGTACGGGCGCGCTGGGACTCGAAGCGCTGTCGCGCGGTGCGAGGGAAGCATGGTTTGTCGAGAGAGATTCGCGTTTGCAGGATGCGCTTCGCGAGCGAATTTCCGACCTCGGCGCGAATGCGACGGTGATCAATGATGATGTCGAGAGGGTACTGTCACGGTCAACGAACGAAACGTTCGATCTCGTTTTCATCGATCCGCCCTACGAAGATCGGCTGGAGCCGGTCCTGGCGATGCTGCCCCCGTGGCTCGCGCCGGGAGCGAAGATATATATAGAGCGATCGAATTCGGCGGATGACGCGCTCGAGGGCCTGGTTGCCGCCATCCCCGGCCTGGATCTCATAAAGCAGAGTCGCGCCGGAGGCGTTCGCTACGGTCTTATCGAACTCGCGAAATGACGCTGGTGCGGCGCGGGAGATAGAATAGATCCCATCGGGGCGGAGCTTAGCAGCTGCAAAATGAGCGTCGGCGCAATGTATCCCGGGACTTTTGATCCCATTACCCGTGGCCATGAGGAGATCGTGCGCCGCGCCGCCGGGTTGTTCGATCGCGTAGTCGTCGCGATCGCCTCCAGCCCCGGCAAAGAACCGCTGTTCTCCCTCGATGAGCGCGTCGAGCTGGCGCGTGACGTGCTCGCTGACGTCTCCGCCGTTTCGGTAACCGGATACGAGGGCCTGACAGTAGAATTCGCGCGTCAGAATGGGTTGCGCGTGATCGTTCGCGGGTTGCGCGCCGTGTCGGATTTCGAGTACGAATTCCAGCTCGCGACGATGAACCGGCGACTGACCGACGAGGTCGAAACGGTTTTCTTGACCCCGACGGAAAATTTTACGTTCGTCTCGTCGAGTCTCGTCCGCGAGATATCGCAGTTCGGCGGTGATGTTTCGCCGTTCGTACATCCGCGCGTCGCGGCTGAGCTGAAAGGAAAGTTCGAATGAACGGACTAACGAAAATCAGGCGCTTCGCGTCCGCTCTGCTGCTGGCCGCCATATTTCAGGTACAGGCGGCGGGCGTCGCGCCGCAGCGCGCGGCGGTGGCGAGTGCGCATCCGTTGGCGAGTGCAGCGGGTGTAGAGATTCTCGAGAAGGGCGGTAACGCTTTCGACGCGGCCGTCGCCGTGAGCGCCGCACTCAGTGTTGTAGAGCCTGCCGGCTCCGGCCTTGGCGGTGGCGGCTTTTTTCTCCTCTATGGAGCGGATGACGGATTGCGCGTAATGGTCGACGGACGCGAAGTCGCGCCCGGGGCGGCCGAGGCCGATATGTATCTCGACGAGAACGGCGATCCGATAGCGCGCGCGTCGCGGGACGGCCCGCTCGCCGCAGGAATTCCCGGCTTGCCCGCCGCACTCGTGCATGTGGCCGAAACCTACGGGCGTCTCGGGCTTGCCGAGTCACTCGAGCCGGCGATTCGTTATGCGCGTGACGGTTTCGAAGCCGACGAGTCCCTGAGCGACGGACTCGGCCGGCGTAGCCGCGCGATGAATGACGCGGCGCAAGCGGTCTTTTTGCCGGGCGGCCAGCCACCTGCGGTGGGAACCATTGTCGTTCAATCCGATCTCGCGACGACACTCACGGCGCTCGCGGAGCAGGGTTTCAATGGCTTCTATGCGGGCGACGTTGCGGAGAAACTCGTGGCGGGCGCACGTGCCGGCGGCGGCATCTGGACGCTCGAGGATCTGGCTGGCTACCGGGTCGTCGAACGTGAACCCCTGCTCGGAGACTATCGCGGCACGACGGTCATCTCTGCGCCGCCGCCTTCGTCCGGCGGTGTTGCGCTGATCAACATGCTGAACATTCTGTCGGGTTTTGGTCTCGACGATCTCGATGAGGTCACACGAATACATCTTCTGGCCGAAGCAATGCGCCGCGCCTATCGAGACCGGGCCGAGTACCTGGGCGATACCGACTACGTCGATGTTCCGCTGGAGCGGCTGCTGCATCCGTTCTACGCCGCCGGCCAGCGCATGAGTATTCGTCTTGACCGGGTGACACCCAGCGACGCTCTGCCCGGCATCTTCGAAGAACCGGCGGGAGGGGATCAGACCAGCCACTTCTCGGTCCTCGACGTAGAGGGCAACGCAGTGGCTGCGACGCAGTCCATCAACTTCGGTTTCGGTAGCGGTTACATGCCTGCGGGTACGGGCGTCCTGCTGAACAATGAGATGGACGATTTCTCCATGAAGCCGGGCGTTCCGAACGGTTATCAGCTACTCGGCTCTGCAGCGAACGCTATCGAGCCCGGTAAGCGCATGCTATCCAGCATGACACCGACGATTCTGGTCAACGATAACGGCCTGGGTATTCTCGGTACGCCGGGCGGTAGCCGAATCATTACCATGGTCTTGCTGGCTGCGCTCGAGTGGATGGGTGGCGGCGATGCAGACGCGATGGTCAGCCTGCCGCGAATTCATCATCAGTATTTTCCCGATCAGATCGGATACGAACCCGGTGCGCTAATGGCCGATGAGATACGCGCGCTGGAGGCTCTCGGGCACGCGCTCGCGGAGGCGCGGTTCAGCTTCGGTAATATGCACGTCGTTACCTGGGACTTCGATAGTGGCGCGGTTGATGCTGCCTCGGATCCGCGTGGTATCGGCGAACCGCGGTACCTGATGCGTTAGCGGCTTATTGTCAGATTCGATGTTCTTGACTCTCGAGGTAGCCTGACGCGACGACTACGGCCACCGAGCTGGCCGGTAAGCGATCGCAAGCAGCTTCTCAAGCTTCTGCCCGTGTCGCGATGTTTCCGCTACTCGAGTAGCTGCGGGATCCCGACCTCGGCTTCCGGCCATTAGCGGACGAGACGCCGAACGCAACGTGGTCCCCTAAGACATTCACTATCTGAGTCGCGAACGGGCATCTTGACTAACTCCCGCTCAGTGGCTCGGGATCGTACCGACTCGGATCTTCGCAATCTGCTGAGGGAGTCTTAAGGACGAAGTCGTTAGGCAAGTACTCGGTCTTCGACCAACGGCGCATACTCGGCGATGTCGTGTGCACGACGCCGCGATAACGAAAGCGAGCCATTGGCCGCCACAAATAGTAGGCGCAGGCGCCCAAGGGTGCGTTGACGACGTATACCGGCATATCGAGCCCAGTCACCGTGCGATGACTCCCGCGCGGATGAAAGATCTCGAGCTCATAGGAGATATCGCTGACGTCAGCAAGCACGCTCGGCTCGAGCACCGCCTCCAGTGGCTGCCAAGCCAGCCTCGGCGAGGTCGATTCCACGAAAGGCCAGTAGGTTTGCCGAATACCGATGACGTTGCGTCGAGCATACGGAAGAGGTGCAACCGGGCCGAGTACGATTTTCGGCTGCCACTCGACAAGGGTATCGTGCACTCCCAGCGTGGCGGTCTCGCGTATCCATCGATCGAAGTCGCGCGCAAGCTCCTCAGTGCGTTCCTGTGACCAGTTCTCGACGTCGAATCGATCAAACCTCTCGCCCTCGATGAGCGGTTCGATTACCTCATCACCGTAAGACAGCGAAAACC
>JAHEKF010000021.1:45626-49153 GCA_024638465.1 Rhodospirillaceae bacterium
GTAGGCGGCAATGAGAAAGCCCTCTCTGATGGCAGTGAGGTCGTGTGATTCCCTACAGACCAGCGGCACCGAGAATTAGTGCCGGCGCGATGGCAATAGCCATGAGATAACCGATCCCGACCAGACCACCCGTGAGCAGCGCCGTTCTGCCGACACTGACCTCGTGGGTTTCAACGGCAACGACTTCTGAGACCGGCACCGCGTCATCGCTGCCCGATACCACTCCCAGCTCCAGGTCGATTTCGGTAATGCGAAACTCATGTACGACTTCATCAGCCGTCACGAGACGTACCCGCTGTCCCGGCTCGAGGAGGCCCTCGGACAGGATCAGGCGCTGAAGCTCTTCCGGGGATGCCTCGGTGGGTTCTAGTGTCGTGCAGGCCGAAACGACTAGCAGGCACGTCAGCAACGAGAACGCCAGGGACACGTTCTTCATTTTCCTTCTCTCGTCAGGGCCAACGGCATACGTCGAGATGACAATGCACCGTACCCTGAGGGTCGGCGATCTTGCGCTTAAAAAACCTGAACCGCAATTAATTTCGAACGGATATTTGCCTGGTGCCAGCGGCCGACAAGCGACCTGAACCCGCCGCTCGGGACCGGCTCCGGGCCCCTTCGCCCGAGCGTCGGCTTCGATCAAGAGCCGCCCTGGCCCATTTAGCAGCTGAAACCAATGCAGGCTCTGGAAGATGTTTCCGCGGAAACGTCAATTGCAGGCTTCAACAAGACGACGTTGTCTCATGAGCTTTCGATGTCGATCGATGCGGGTGCTCGCAAGTCGTCTAGCGCTGGCAGGCAACACAGTAATAGGTCGCGCGCTGGCCGATCGTCTTTTGCCGAATCGGCTCGCTGCAACGATCGCAGGATTCGCCGGCACGGCCGTACACCGAGAGCTCCTGCTGAAAGTAACCGGCTTGCCCGTCGCCATCGCGAAAATCCCGTAGCGTCGTACCGCCGGCTCGTATGGCTTCTTCGAGAACGGATCTCACAGAGTCGACGAGCCCGATATAGCGGTGCTTTGCGATTCTTCCCGCCGGGCGCGTCGGACGAATACCGGCGCGAAACAGCGCTTCGCTGGCATAGATGTTGCCCACCCCTACGACGATATTTCCATTCATGATCAGTTGCTTCACGGCGACTCGGCGCCCTCGCGAAATTCCATAAAGATAATCGGCCGTGAATCCGTCGCCGAGTGGTTCGGGCCCGAGGTTCTTCAACAACCAGTGGCTTTCCGGCATGTCGGAAAAGTGCAGACTGCCGAATCGCCGCGGATCGTTGAAGCGCAGTTTTGAACCGGAAGAGAAAGCGATCTCGAAGTGATCGTGATTCGCCGGAGGTGACTCGTCCGTGACGTATCGCAATCGCCCCGACATGCCGAGATGAATGAGCATCGCTCCGTCGTCGAGACTGACGATCAGGTATTTTCCACGCCGGTCGAGTGACCGGATGCGTTGCGTCTCGACCCGCGCCGGCAGCGTCGTCTCGACCGGCCAGCGCAGGCGTGGATCACGGATCTTCACGGCGGCTATCGTCTGGCCCACCAGCAACGGTTCGAGACCGCGCTTCGTCGTCTCTACTTCGGGAAGTTCCGGCATTTCCCGAGCTTACGATGCCTTATTGCCGGCTGCTACTCGTTCGTTTACGGCGGATCCGCCGAAACGTGCCTGTGTCCTTGGAGTGGTCTGACCCTTCCGCTATAGTGACTCGACCGCAGGGATGCTGACGGAGTAACGGTTTGCAATTCGTCTACGATCACTTCTACGGTCTCGCCAATCTGAGCGTCTGGGGATACATCATCGCGTCCCTGGTGTTCATTCATGTCACGCTGATTGGAATCACGCTTTACTATCATCGCGATCAGGCGCACCGCTCGGTCGAACTGCATCCCGCATTGCGACACTTTTTTCGGCTTTGGCTGTGGATTAATACCGGAGCGAACACGAAAGAATGGGTCGCCGTGCATCGCAAGCACCACGCTCACTGCGAAAGTGACGGGGATCCGCATAGCCCGGCTATCTACGGGCTTCGAAATATCGTTCTCGAAGGCGCCGAGTACTACCGGAAGGAGGCTGCCAAGCCGGAAACGCTGGAGAAGTACGGACGCGGTACACCTGACGACTGGCTCGAACGCAATCTCTACAGCCGTCGGCCGAATCTGGGAATAGCGTTGTTGGTCGTCGCGGATCTGGTGCTCTTCGGCGTACCCGGAATCACCATGATCGCCGTACAGCTGACCACGATGCCGCTACTAGCTGCCGGCATCATCAACGGCATCGGCCACGCGAAGGGCTACCGCAATTTCGAGACCGCGGACGCTTCCACGAATCTCTGGCCCTGGGCGGTTTTCATCGCCGGCGAGGAATTGCATAACAATCACCATGCATTTCCGAGTTCGGCCAGATTCTCGCAGCGGCCGTGGGAAATCGACCTCGGCTGGTTGCATTTGAAACTGTTGTCGGCGCTTCGACTGGCGAAGATTCGGCGGGTCGCTCCGGAACCGGAACTCGTCGCGACGCCGAAGGCTCCCGACGTCGATGCGCTTCGCGCCGTGATCGTGAACCGGATGCACGTGTTGAGGCACTACACCAATAGCGTGACTTTGCCGGTTTTGCGTACCGAACTCGACCAGCTGGGTGACAACGCTGCGCGTCTCGCAAGACGCGCGAAACGTTTATTGAAGTGGCAACCGGGGTTTCTGGATCGGGAGTCCCAGATGCGTCTCGCCGAGCTCATTGAAAGCCACCCGGGCCTGAAAACCGTTCTCGCCTATCGGAGCGAGCTGACCGCGCTCTGGGAAGGCGCTCATACGAGCAACGAGCGGCTGCTCGTGGACTTCCGGGGATGGTGCGCGCGTGCAGAGTCCAGCGGTATCGAGGTGCTGCGGGACTTCGCCCGGTATCTGAGGTCGTTTGAGGCGTTGCCGGAGCCGGCCTGAAGGACGTTATCCGCCGCTACTTGATCTTCGTTTCTTTGTAGATGACGTGCTTGCGCACGCGCGGGTCGTACTTCTTCACTTCCATCTTTTCCGGATGAAGCCGGCGATTCTTCGTCGTCGTGTAATAGTGGCCCGTACCGGCCGTTGACATCAGGCGAATTTTTTCGCGCATCGTTGACGCTCCCGCTAGATCTTCTCGCCGCGCTCGCGGAGATTCTTTACGACGTGCTCTATGCCGAGCTTGTCGATGATCCGAAGTCCCTTCCGCGAGACCTTGAGCTTGATAAAGCGCTCCTCGCTTTCGAGCCAGAAACGCTGCGTGTGGAGATTGGGCAGGAACCGTCGGCGCGTCTTATTCTGCGCATGGGAAACGTTGTTTCCCGACATCGGCCGTTTACCCGTTACCTGGCAGACTCTGGACATCTCTCGAATTCCGTCTGGGACAAAAGAAGGCCGGGCACTATACCGTCTGAAGCGCGTCAGATCCAGCCCCGCTCGGCCAGGGAGACGTGGCCGTCGCGGCTCACAACTACATGATCCAGAAGGCGAATATCGACGAGTGCAAGCGCTCGGGAAAGCCGTTGCGTGATGC